>DATNFI010000071.1:0-37023 GCA_035606475.1 Mycobacterium sp.
CATCAAGGTCGCGGCATCATGATGTCCCACTTCGCCTTGGTGGCCGGGCATTTGACCGATGCATTGTTCGCCGCCGGTGTGCCGCAAACAACGATCGACGAGATCATCGGCGCGATTGCGCCGCTGGCCGCCGATATCGCGTCGGATCACGCTCCCGCCCAAACCTGATCGACGCGCCGCCCGGGTCGGCGACAATGCAGTCATGGGCCGGACGTTCGACGAGTTGGTTTCCGAAGCCGCGGCGGCGCCGATCGATGGCTGGGACTTTTCCTGGCTCGACGGCCGCGCCACCGAGCAGCGCCCGTCGTGGGGTTACCAGCGCCTGATGAGTCAGCGCTTGGCGGCCGCCTCGGCGGCGTTGGATATCGACACCGGCGGCGGCGAGGTGCTTGCCGGTGCCGAGGTTTTCCCGCCGACGATGGTCGCCACCGAGTCCTGGCCGCCGAACGCGGCATTGGCCACCAAGCTGCTGCATCCGCGGGGGGTCGTGGTGGTGGCCACCCGCGACGAGCCGAGGCTGCCATTCGCCGATGAGGCGTTCGACCTGGTGACCAGTCGGCATGCGACCGTGGTGCGGTGGGCGGAGATCGCCCGGGTGCTCCGGCCGGGCGGCAGCTACCTCGCCCAGCAGATCGGACCCGCGACAATGCAGGAGTTATTCGAGTACTTCCTCGGGCCGCAGCCGTCGAAATGGGCTGAGCTGCAACCGGATACCCAGACCGCCCAGGCGCAGACCGCCGGTCTACAGGTCCTGCAGATGCGCCTGGAACGCCTGCGGGCCGAGTTCTTCGACGTCGGTGCAGTCGTCTATTTCCTGCGCAAGGTGATCTGGACGGTGCCCGACTTCACCGTCGAGCGCTATCGCGACCGGCTGCTGGAGATGCACGAGAGCATCGTGGCGGACGGGCCGTTCGTCGCGTATTCGACGCGTCTCCTGGTCGAAGCCCGCAAGCCGTAGTGCGCGGCTAGTGTTCGGCCCGCAGCACGTCGAGGGCGTGCTGTAGATCCGTCGGGTAAGGACTGACAAATTCGACCTGCCGGCCGTCGCCGGGGTGGATGAACGACAGCGACCGCGCATGCAGCCATTGCCGTTCCAGCCCAAGCTTTTTCGCGAGCTTCGGGTTCGCACCATAGGTCAGGTCACCGCAACACGGATGATGCAGCGCCGCAAAATGCACCCGAATCTGGTGTGTGCGACCGGTTTCCAGATGCACATCCAGCAGGCTTGCGGCCACGAAGGCTTCGACGGTGTCGTAGTGGGTCAGGCTGTGCCGGCCGTCGGAGGTGACGGCGAATTTCCAGTCGTGGCCGCGGTGACGGCCGATCGGCGCATCGATGGTTCCACTGGACGGGTCCGGATGTCCTTGTACCAGAGCGTGATACCGCTTGTCGACGGTGCGCTGTTTGAACGCCCGCTTGAGCAGCGTGTAGGCCCGCTCGGAGATCGCGACGACCATCACGCCGGAGGTGCCGACGTCGAGGCGCTGCACGATCCCCTGCCGCTCATGAACACCCGACGTGGTGATTCGGTAGCCGGCCGCAGCCAGCCCGCCGAGCACGGTCGGCCCGGTCCAGCCGACCGACGCGTGGGCGGCGACCCCGGCCGGCTTGTCGACCACGACGATGTCGTCGTCGGAGTACAGGATGTCCATCCCCTCGATGTCGACAGGCGTGTTCTGCACCGGAGCCGGCGCGTCGGGAATCCGCACCTGCAGCCAGGCCCCCGCGGTCAGCCGATCCGACTTGCCCACGGCCACCCCGTCGAGTTCGACGCCGCCTTCTTCGGCCATCGCCGCGGCAGCGGTGCGCGAGACCCCGAGCAGCCGCGCGACCCCGGCATCGACCCGCATGCCCGCGAGGCCCTCCGGCACGGGCATCGACCGATCGGTCATTGAGGCCCGTCGGCGCCTTCGGCCGGCTCCTGCGCCGCCTCGTCGGCCGGTCGACGGCCCACGGTGTCGAAATCGAACCCCAGCGCCGACAGGGTCACCAGCAGGATGGCCCCGCCGACGACCGACGGATCGGCGACATTGAACACCGGCCACCAGCCGATCGACAAGAAGTCCACGACGTGCCCGCGCAGCGGTCCCGGTGCGCGGAAGAACCGGTCGACCAGGTTGCCCATCGCGCCACCCAGGATCATCCCGAGGCCGACGGCCCACCACGTCGACACCAGCCGTCGGCCCATCCAGAAGATCCCGACCACCACACCGGTTGCGATCAACGTCAACATCCAGGTGTAGCCGGTCGCCATCGAGAACGCCGCCCCGGAGTTGCGGACCAGCGTCCAGGTGACGGTGTCACCGATGATCGGCACCGGCTGACCGGGGGTCAGCAGCTTGACCGCGACCACCTTGGTGACGATGTCCAGCGCCAGGACGACGGCCGCGACCGACAGCAGGAGCGGCTGCCGGCGCCGCGGCGCGACCTGGGCTACCTCGGCCGACACGGCCGGGGATGCTGGGGTCACCGGATCGGCAGATCCCGCTGGTTGGTCAGTCACGCCTCCATCATCCACTAGGGCCCGCCACGGCCACGACCCGCCGCGCGGGCGGTCGATCGCCGCGGCATGATCTACCGATGGGCCGCGTGACCGTGATCGCCACCGGGGGGACCATCGCCAGCAGCGCCGGGGCCGATGGGGTACAGCGTCCGACGCACGGCGGCGCCGATCTCGCCGCCGGCCTCGATGTCGACGTCGTCGATGTGATGTCGAAAGACAGCTCGCAGGTGAGCCCGGCGGACTGGGACGTGATCGGCGCGGCGGCCCGGTCCGCGGTCGACGGTGGCGCCAGCGGTGTGGTCGTGATGCACGGCACCGACACCCTCGAGGAGACGGCGCTGTGGCTGGATCTGACCTATCCCGGTGCGGTTCCGTTGGTGATCACGGGCGCGATGCGCGGCGCCGACGCCCCCGATGCGGACGGGCCGGCGAATCTGCGTGACGCGGTGGCGGTCGCCTCGGAGCCCGCCGCACACGACATCGGGGTGCTGGTGTCGTTCGCCGGCCAGGTATTGCGGCCGGCGGGTTTGCACAAGGTAGCCACCGGGATCTGTTTCGCCGGCACCGTGCTCGGCAGCGTGGACAGCGGAGTGACGTTGGCGCAGGGCAAGACTCGTCCGTTCCTCGGCGAACTGCGCGCGGCGAGCGCGCCACGGGTCGACATCGTCGCGACCTACGCCGGCGCCGATGCGGTCGCGTTGAATGCCCTGGTGACGGCCGGTGCTCGCGGCATCGTGCTGGAAGCTCTGGGCTCGGGCAACGCACCGGTGGCGGTGATCGACGGGGTACGGCAGCACTGCCGCGACGGGGTCACGGTCGCGGTGTCGACCCGGGTGGTCGGTGGCGGGGTCAGCCCGGGCTACGGACCGGGCCGCGACCTGGTCGACGCCGGAGCGATCATGCTGCCCGGACTGCCGCCGAGCCAGGCCAGGGTGCTGACGATAGCCGCATTGGCAGCGGGCCTACCCCTGCGCGATGTCGTCGACCGGGTGCTCTGAGGCCGCGAGCGCGGCGAGGTAGTCCGGCCAGTCGAGGCTGTCGATCGGATTCGCCGTGGCGAGGTCGTCGGTGTCGGAGGCGAAGGTGCGCGCCGGGCCCGGACCGGTGGCGCGGGTTTCGAACCGCACGGTGACCACGCCATGCCCGGCCCCCTGGACCCAGCCGTGCCCCCACTCGCGGTGGGTGACGTCGTCTCCGATGCGCCACCCCGTGGTGTCTGGCGTCGTCGGCCCGACGGCGTCCCGCTCAGCCTGCGGGCTGTCGTCACCAGGCTCGGTGTCAGACATGGCCAGCTCCAGGTCCGGGAACAGCGAGTCCTGCCGCACGTTGCTCAGGCCCGAAAAGCCCACGCCCAGAAGACGAATCGGGCCGATCTGGCGGGGGTCGAGCAGTAGCCGGTGGGCCATCGCGGACAGCGCGGCGGCGTCGGTGGTCGCATAGGGCAGCGTCGCCGAACGGGTCAGCGTACTCATGTCCGACTTCTTCAGCTTGACGGTGACGGTGCGCGCGCCGCGGCCGTCGCGGCACAACCGTTCGTGGGCATGCTCGGCGATCGGGGTGATTGCCTCGCGCAACTCCTCGAGCGTGGTCAGATCGACCGCGAAGGTGGATTCGGCGCTGATCTGTTTGGCCACCGCCCGCTCGGCCACCGGGCGGTCGTCGATCCCGCGCGCCAGCCGGTGCAGTGCGGGGCCGATCGTCGCGCCCAGGATGTTGCCCACCTCGGCTTCGCTCAGCGCGGCCAGCTGACCGATCGTGTCGATGCCCAGCCGGTGCAATTTCTCCTCGGCGACCGGGCCGATCCCCCACAGCTTGCGCACCGCGAGACCATCCAGCAGCCGCTGCTCGTCGGCGCGGCGAACCACCTCGATGCCATCGGGTTTGGCCAAACCGGACGCGATCTTGGCGATCTGCTTGCCCGACCCGGCGCCGACCGACGCGATCAGACCGGTCTCCTCGTGCACCCGTCGCCGCAAGTCCGCGCAGAAGCCTTCGACCTCGGCCGCCGTCGCGCCGGCCAATTCCGGTGGCTCACCGAATGCTTCGTCGAAGGACAGTTGCTCGACGACCGGCACCAGCTCGCGCACGGTGTGGAACACCCGGCGGCTCGCGACGCCGTACACCGAGCCGCGCGGCGGCAGCACGACGGCCGTCACCCCGATCAACCGGCGCGCCTGGTGCATCGGCATGGCCGACCGCGCGCCGAACACCCGTGACTCATAGCTGGCGCCGGCCACCACGCCGCGTCCGCCCAGCCCGCCGACCAGCACCGGCCGCCCACGCAGGGTGGGCCGGGTGAGTTGCTCGACCGACGCGAAGAACGCGTCCATGTCGAGGTGCAGCACCCAGCGGGAATCCACAGTCATCGATGCTATTGCGCTAACGTCTCAGCGCCCCGCGAGAGTGCACTTACCGACGGCGTTACTCGAGAAATAAGTCGGCAGTTGCACTTTCGCGGACCTAGAAATGGCAGCCGTGCAAGCTAAGCGCCTCGCGAACACGAGACACGATGACCGCCCGTCGATGGCGCAGCAATTCTGCGCTCACCCGGATCAGGATCCACCCGCGTTGCTGCAGTTCAGCGGTGCGGTCGATATCGTTGGTGCGGATCCTCGGATCGGTCCAGTGCTGCGAACCGTCGTATTCAATGCCGACCTTCCACTCGCGCCAACCCATGTCGATGCGGGCAAAGACACGGCCCCAGTCATCAAGCACCTCGATCTGGGTTTGCGGGTGTGGTAGGCCCGCCGCAACGAGCAGCAGCCTGGTCCGAGTCTCTTGCGGCGATTCGGCGCCCGCATCCATCAGCAGCAAGACCCGTCGTAATTGCTTCAGACCGCGAACCCCAGGATGAGCCTCGACCAGCGGTTGGACATCCTCGACGGCCACGCCTGTGGCGCGCGCCAAGGCGTCGACGCGGATGACGGCAGTTTCCAGCCCGCTTCGTCGACCAAGGTCAAACGCGGTACGAGCCGGCGAGGTCACTGGAACACCAGCGACCGTCAGGATCTCGCCGGCGTCAAGCGTCTCGTTGCGCGCAACGATCAACGGCGGTGGCCGCTTGCGGCTTGTCACAAGTTCGGCGGGCAAGCGTGCGTCGACCCACTTTGCGCCCAGCAGCGCGGCGGCCGAATTGCCCGCGACGACGGCCTCTTTGCCTGACCACAGCCATGCTGCGAGCGCCCGATCCTTCGCGCTCAGCTCCGCACCACGGCGCTGGTACACGTTCCGGTAGATACGACTACATGAACGTCGAAGCTCACGCTCAGTCAGAGTCCCTGCGCGCAGAGCCTCACTGCCGATGAATGGTGTCGTCAAGACCTATTCCTGCCGCCGCGAGAGTGCACTTACCGACGGCGTTACTCGAGAAATACGTCGGCAGTTGCACTTTCGGCGTCAGACTTTAGCGATCGCCACCTGCACGCCGTCACCGATCTCCACAGCGCCCGGCCCAGGCTCGCCGAATTCGAAGCTGGTGGCCAGGATTTCACCGGCGATCAGGTCGCGATGGGCAGCCGCCCAGTCGGCCCGCTCGGCCGGCACCGACATCACCACGCTGATCCGGTCGGACACGTCAAGGCCGGCCGTCTTGCGCAGCTCCTGCAGCTCGCGGATGCGGTCCTTGGCCCAGCCCTCGGCCTCGAGTTCGGGGGTCACCGTCGCGTCCAAGACCACCAGCCCGGCGCCGCCGGGCAGCGGCGCGGTGTACTCCGGATCGGCGGCGACCAACCGCGAGCTGTACTCCTCGGGCCGCAGCACCGCCGGGCCGGCAGTCAGCGTCCCGTCGGCATTGACGATGCCCTCCCCTGCCTTGACCGCTTTGATCGCGGCCTGCACGTCCTTGCCCAGTCGGGGGCCGGCGACCTTGGCGTTGACGGTCAGCTCGAAACGGCCGTAGCCGGCGATGTCGTCGGTCAGCTCGACCGCCTTCACGTTGAGCTCGTCGGCGATCAGATCGGTGAACGGCGCCAGCCGCTCCGGATTCTCCACCGCCACAGTCAGTTTCGGCAGCGGCAGCCGCACCCGCAACTTCTTCGCTTTGCGCAGCGACGACGCGACCGAGCACACCTCGCGCACCTGGTCCATCGCGTCGACCAGCGCGGCGTCGGCGGGCAGTACACCAGCCTCCGGCCAGTCGGACAGATGGACCGAGCGTTCGCCGGTGATACCGCGCCAGATGATCTCGGTCGTCAACGGCAGCAGCGGCGCCGCTAGCCGCGCGGTCACTTCCAGCGCGGTGTGCAACGTGTCGATCGCGTAGGGGTCCTCTTCCCAGAAACGCGAACGCGACCGCCGCACATACCAGTTCGTCAGCGCCTCGGTGAACTGGCGCAACTGCTCACAGGCTCCCGAGATGTCGCAACCATCCATCGACACCGTCAGGTCATCGCGCAGCACCGCCAGTTTGGCCAAGATGTAGCGGTCCAGGACATGCCTCGAATCAGCGCGCCAGGTACCGACTTTCGGCGCATAGAGCGCCAAGAAACTGTAGGCGTTCCAGAATGGCAGCAGAACCTGTCGCACCCCGTCGCGGATGCCCTGTTCGGTCACGATCAGGTTGCCGCCGCGCAGAATCGGCGAGGCCATCAAAAACCAGCGCATGGCATCGGAGCCGTCGCGGTCGAAGACCTCGCTGACATCGGGATAGTTGCGTAGCGACTTGCTCATCTTCTGACCGTCGCTGCCCAGTACGATCCCGTGCGCCACACAGGTTTTGAACGCCGGTCGGTCGAACAGCGCGGTGGCCAGCACATGCAGGGTGTAGAACCAGCCGCGGGTCTGCCCGATGTATTCGACGATAAAATCACCGGGATAGTGGGTGTCGAACCAGTCGCGGTTCTCGAACGGATAGTGCACCTGGGCATACGGCATCGAACCGGAGTCGAACCACACATCGAACACGTCCGGGATGCGCCGCATCGTCGAGCGCCCAGTCGGGTCGTCCGGGTTGGGCCGGGTCAGCTCGTCGATGTAGGGCCGGTGCAGATTGTCGGGCCGGGTGCCGAAGTCGCGCTGCAGCTCGTCGAGGCTGCCGTACACGTCGATCCGCGGATAGGCGGGATCGTCGGAGACCCACACCGGAATCGGCGTGCCCCAGTACCGGTTTCGCGAGATCGACCAGTCGCGCGCACCCTGCAGCCACTTGCCGAACTGACCGTCTTTGACGTGCTCGGGGTACCAGGTGATCTGCTGGTTGAGTTCGACCATGCGGTCGCGGAAGTCGGTCACCGTGATAAACCACGACGACACCGCCCGGTAGATCAGCGGATTGCGGCACCGCCAGCAGTGTGGGTACGGGTGGTCGTAGGTTTCCTGACGGATCAGCAACGCGCCGTTGGCGGCGGCCGGGCCGGTGTGGTTTTTCAGGTCGCGGATGATCTGCGGGTTGGCGGCGAACACATGCTGACCCTGGTAATCGGGCACGGTGGCATCGAATCGGCCTTTGGCGTCGACGGGTGTCACCGGCACGATCCCGACCTTGTCGGCGGTCGCCTTGTCGTCCTCGCCGTAGGCCGGCGCCAGGTGGACGATCCCGGTCCCGTCGTCGGTGGTGACGAAGTCGGCGGCCAGGACGTGGAAAGCGCCCGCGGAGTCCATGAAATACGGGAACGGTGGTCGATACCGCATGCCGACCAGGTCGCTGCCCCGGTACGTGCCGAGCACGTCGGGTTCGTCACCGAACTCCCGGGCGTAGGCGGCCAGCCGCGGCTCGGCAAGCACGACCCGGTGCTCGCCGGCTTGCACCTGGACGTACGTGACGTCCGGGTTGACGGCCACGGCCTGGTTCGACGGCAAGGTCCACGGCGTCGTCGTCCACACCAGCAGGTGCGCGCCCGCCAGAACGCCTTCGGTCACGGCGAATCCGACCGTAAGAGCCGGATCCTGCCGGTTCTGGTAGACGTCGTCGTCCATCCGCAGCTCGTGGTTGGACAGCGGGGTCTCGTCGCGCCAGCAGTACGGCAGCACCCGGTAGCCCTCGTAGGCCAGTCCCTTGTCCCACAGCTGTTTGAACGCCCAGATCACCGACTCCATGTAGGGCAGATCGAGCGTCTTGTAGTCGTTGTCGAAGTCGACCCAGCGGGCCTGGCGGGTGACATAGGCACGCCATTCATCGGTGTAGCGCAGCACCGATTCCCGGCAGGCGTCGTTGAAGGCGGCGATACCCATCGCGTCGATCTGCGATTTGTCCGTGATGCCCAGCTGTCGCTCCACCTCGAGTTCCGCCGGCAGGCCATGGGTATCCCAGCCGAACCGGCGCTCGACCTTGAAGCCACGCATCGTTCGGTAGCGCGGAACGATGTCTTTGACGTAGCCGGTCAGCAGATGCCCGTAGTGCGGGAGTCCGTTGGCGAACGGCGGCCCGTCGTAGAACACGTATTCGGGAGCGTCGGCGCGACGGGCGATGCTGGCCCGAAACGTGTCGTCGCTGGCCCAGTAGTCGAGGACCTCGAGTTCCAGCGCCGGCAGGTCCGGTGAGCCGCCCGCCGGCTTCGGATAGGTGTTCTCGGTCACTGCGCGTCGTCTCCATGTGCCGCTGTCTGGCACGGGGACGACGGTTGCGCTGGTGCGCATGCGCCGCGGTACCACCCCGCTTGCCACACCGGGGCGTGGCCGCTCATCGCTCGGCTGTGACGGGCCTACCCGTTCGGCTCTACTGGGTCCGCACCACTACAGCTGCGGCTGTTCTTCCGAAGGCTCCCCGGTGATGGCCGGATCCACGCCGATGCGGCAATTCTACGGATCAGCGCAAACTGTGCGATCCCGGCCCGCTGACTCGTGGTGATCAGGGTCAGCGCGACTACGCCCTGAAACTGTTGCTCCTGCGCGAGATCTGCTGCGGTGCACGGCGGTTCGACGAGCCGGCCCGCAGAAGCGCTGAACTCCTAGTCCTTGAAATAGACGATCTGATACGTCGTGGCCAGCAGCGCGCCGTCACGATCCCACAGTTGCGCGCTCTGGTCGAAAAATCCGCGGTCGAAGCGGTTGGCCCGCGCGGTGCCGAGGATGAAGTCGCCACCCAGGGCTTCGAGGTGACCGCCGTCGGCGTGAAAATACGTCGTCATCGAAATGGTGCCGGACGGGACGATGCCGCGACGCAGAAAAATTCGCGGAAAGAAGATGTCGGACAACGCGGTCAGTGCGGGAAAGTCAAGCCCACGCTGGGCGTCATCGCGTACCCACAGTGTCGATGCCGACGACGGGCCGGCCTCGACGTTGCCGCCGGAGAACGAACCGTCGGCAAAACGCATGTCGTACATGTGAACCCACGTGGGAAGATTCGTGGGGTTGGTACGCGGAATCTCATCCGGTGACGGCACCACCGGCATCACCGCTTCGGTGTCCGACCAGGTGTGCCGATGGTTCCCGAACACCGCCGTTGCCGTCGTCTTGACCTCGCCGGCCTGGCTGAGTTCGACGATCCAGTGCTGGTTGGTGCGGTTGGTCCGCGGAGCGCGACGTGAGATCTCGAAATCACCGTCGGCAATCGGTGCGGCGAAATTGACCGTCAGTGCCACCGGCTCACCGAGACGGTCCGGGTGCACGTCGATTGCGTGCAGGATGGCCGCGGCCGTGACGCCGCCGAAGGGGCCAACCATATTCGCCCACTCCGGCCGCGTCCGGCCCCGCACGACCTCGTCGTCCACGACCTCGAACTCGATGGCGCGGTCCAAGGGGTGCAATTCGGATATCGACAACACATCTCCTGAGTTCGACTCTGCTACAGCAGGGTTCGCGAGCGGCAACGCTGCCGGCCAGCCTACATCTGGCTCAACAAGCATCAAGACAGGGCCGCGATCGCTAGACTTTGCCCGTGGCATTCGATCCGGTGTTTGCTCGCGACGTGGCACTTCCGTTGGCGCAGGCCGCATACACGGTGATGGACGGCAGCCCCGCCGCCCTACCGGTCGGATTCCACCAAACCAGCCTGATCCAGGCTGACGCCGTGGTGCTCACCGCGATGACCGACCCGCACCCCGCGGTAGCCGCGATGACCAAGGACACCAACATCTTCGGGCTGCTGGGGCACAACCCGGCCAGCCGTACGGCATTTCTGTCATTCCGGGGTACGTCCGATGTCGCCGAGTGGGTGGCCGACATCGACGCGATCCCTGACGATTACCGTCCGATCAGCGGGTTCGGACAGGTGCACTCGGGCTTCCAGGACGTTTATCAACTCGTCCGCGCCAACATCGCGACCAACTTGGCCGCGGCAACGGCCGGCTGCGATCGGATCCTGGTCACCGGACACAGTCTGGGCGCGGCGCTCGCTGTTCTCGCGGCGCCCGATATCGCCCGCACGATGCCGCCGAACACCATCGAGCCCCAGTTGATCACGTTCGCCGGGCCGCGGGTCGGGGTGAGCGATTTCGCCGCGGCGTTCAACGCGCTGATCGAAAGCTGTTACCGCGTAGTGAACTTCCTCGACATCGTGCCCTATCTGCCTCCGGCGCCCTACGTGCACGTGGGCGCACAGATCACCGTCGACAGCGGCGGCGCGGTTCAGATCGGCTGGCGGCACAGTCTTGCCGCATATCACAACGGATTGTCGGCCTACGTCGCTGCTCAGCAGTGACGAAAAGCTCCCGACACCAAAACTTCAGGTGCCGGGAGCCGGCAACACCTTTCAGGCACCGACCTCGATCACGCCCGCGCGCCACAGCGCGGCGTACAGCTGACGCACCGGAACACACAGCAGCCGAGCGGCTCCCTCGACCAGCGGGTCGCCGCCCAGCAGGCGGGGGTAGCGCCGCTTGGAGGTCTTCGGCGTCGGGGGTGCCGTCGGTGCCGGGTCAGGCACCACCCTGAGCCGGGGCGCGGACGTTGCCGCTACTACCTCGTCGTACAGAACAGCGGTCATGATCGCCTCCTACACAGAAAATCGAACGGGCACAACGGGATTCGGTGTTCGTCCGATACGGCGTTGAGCAGGCGAGATGCGATGTGGGCCGAAGAAGGCTCAGCTGAAGGCAATGCGCCGCAGGCCGGATCGGGACGAAACGCCCGGATATCGATCCGGACTAGAACTGGAACTCATGCGTCCCTCACCTCCTCGCGGTCGCGCCACGTGCGGATACACCGCACAATTCACACGCAAGCAGGAATACAGAACCCGAACATCCTCGGGAAGCCCGCACCCCACTCGTCAGAGTTTCGGCACTACACGCCGTATCCGGAAGATTCCGGAAGCCACTTGGGCTCAACCCTTAACCCGGGAGGAGCTGTCCTGACCCTGGGCGTCTCTCGACGTTCGGGGTCAGTGGCCTATATCCGTGTAGACGCCTCACCTAACGAGGTGCTTACCCGGTCGATGATGCACGAACATCCCGCCCGGGTCAAACCGCCACACCGACGGCGCTGACCAGCCGTTATGGTTTCGTGATCGGTTGGCTCTCCCTGGGCCTCAGCCCGTGCAGGGCAAACGAGACCACGATGTCTGCTACGTCGCTCGCAGTGACGCCGTCGTCGGTGGTCAGTCTGCGATGAGCTATCTGACCGATCAACGCCGCCAGGCTGAAGGCCAGCATCCGCGGCGGAGCGTTGATCACCGTCCCGAGCTCCTGGGCGACAATCATGTGCTTCTCGATGTCGTCGATAAAGCGCTCGTAGATGCTGCCCAGGTGCTTCTCGAACTGGTCGCCGAGCGCCGACGCGTCCCGAAGTAGGAGCTTGGTGACGGCCTTGTCGGCCTCGAAATACTCCAGAACTGCTTGCACAGTGATGCGTAGCGGTTCCCAATTCCGGTCGGGTCGTGCACTGGCCGCCGCCAGTGAACCCGCAATGTGGGCACGCAAAGCGTCACCCTCGGCGGCCATCAACGCATGGAACAGCTCGTCTTTCGAATCGAAGTACCAATAGACCGAGCCGTACGCCAGCCCAGCCTCCTTGGCGATATGGGAGATCGTGGTGGCGTGAAAACCGTTGCGCGCAAACACCTTCTTCGCCGCAACCATGATCTCATCACGCCGCTTCGTCTTGTCTTCCACACTGACCGCGCGCCGCCTGCGCGTCCCCCCAACCTCAGTCACTTTTCCACTACCCCCTCGAGAAGTTCTACGGCATCGATGAATTCGGCGACCATGTCCAGTACGACTTTTTTGGCCGGCTGGACTTTGTCCATCGAGCCCACGATCTGGCCGACAAAGTAGGTAGCCAGCTCGCGAGCTTTTGAATCAGGTTGGGCGGCAGCACTATTGATCCGCATTTGGGCATCACCCACCAGCGCCGTCTGCAGCGGCATTTGGAGCGGGTCGGGGTGCTCGCCACTGTCCCACTCGTCGGTCCACGCGGTGCGCAGCATGCGCGCCGGCTTGCCGGTCAACGACCGCGACCGCACGGTGTCCGACGACGTGGCGGCGAGGAACTTGTCCCGCACCACGGTTGGCGTCTCCGCCTCCTCCGTGGTCAGCCACACCGAACCGCACCACACACCCTCGGCGCCCAACGCGAGCGCGGCCGCGATCTGGCGACCCCGGCCGATTCCCCCCGCCGCGAGAACCGGGACCGGCGCTACGGCGTCCACCACCTCGGGAACCAGCACCATCGTCGCCACTTCACCGGTGTGCCCGCCCGCCTCGGTTCCCTGCGCGACGATCAGATCGGCACCGGACTCGGCATGCCGCCGTGCGTGCCGGGTACTCCCGGCCAGCGATGCGACAAGAACGTCGCTGCCATGGGCCCGGGTGACCAGGTCCTCCGGTGCCGGCCCCAAGGCGCTGGCGATCAGCCGGATGCGATGACTGAAGGCGACGTCGAGCAGCGGTTCGTAACCCTTCGGCGAGATATTGAGCTCGCCGGGCGGTCGGCGCTCTTCGCCACCGGAAGGCTTTATGCCGTAACGGATTAACAGCTCGTCGACAAACGCGCGATGTTCCTCGGGCAACAACTCGCGAACTTGGTCGCTGTCGATTCCGCCTTGGTCGTGTCCGACGTATTTGGGTGGCAGCAGCAGATCGACACCGTATGGCTTTCCGCCGGTTTGCTGCTCGATCCAGCTCAGTTCACTTGCCAGTCGTGCCGGGCTGTGCGCGACAGCCCCCAGGATGCCGAAGCCGCCGGCATTGGAGACGGCAGCCACCACGTCTCGACAGTGGCTGAACGCACAGATCGGGAACTCCACGCCGAGCATTTCCGCCACTCTCGTCCGCATCGCAATGACGGTACGAATTACTGATTCGCATGTCAATATCTCGCGCCGCATTACTGATTGATATGTCAATCGCACCACGTATTTAACTGACTGATGAGTCAATCACATTGTCTTGTCACTCGGCCGGCGGCGTCGGCTGACGCGTATACAACAGGCAAGTCCAAAAGGCAACGATTAAAAGTTAACCTTCTGCAAAAAAGTGGGTTGCGTCCGACACGGGCTGAAATGCCGCTAAGAATCGTCTGAGACACCGTTAAAATCGCGTTCCACGAGTTGACGGAAGTCGCGCATAACATCACGATAAGGTAACAATCCAGCATCTCCACCCGGTTGCTGGACAAGCGTCGAATAACGTCCTTCTACACAAAAGGCCTTCATGACGTGCAGGGAAGTCGCGTCCGAAGCGCTTCGACAGATGCCACTCTAACTCGAAAGCACGCAGCACTCAGGGGACAGCTCCGCACCGATATTTCGGTTGACGTAGCTCGCTTTGCCATTGACAAAGGGGGGAAATGACGACTTTCGCGATGAATCTCCGCCGTTCGGCGGACATTGATTTAGCGGGTGATTCGTCCGCAGAACTTCACGCAATGACAACCTCAGTTGCCGATACTTCGATCGCGTGCCGCTTCTCTAGGGTGTAGATTTCTGCGATCGAGTCGCGCTTTTGAACATGGGCAGTAACTCGCTTAGCCGCGTAGTGCGTTGCGTATAGAAAGAGGGCGAATTGCATACTTTCGAGACGGACCAGACGTCGCCGGTGCACTTGGATCCGAGTAATTCTCTGTCGGGTAACGGACAAAACCCGACAACCCCGATCGCGGTCATCGGCATGGCGTGCCGGCTACCCGGCGGCATCGACTCCCCCGAGCAACTATGGGAGGCGTTGCTACGCGGCGACGACCTCGTCAAGGAAGTCCCGCCCGACCGCTGGGACATGGAGCAGTACTACGACCCCGAGCCCGGCGTGCCCGGACGGTCAATCTCGAAGTGGGCGGCGTTCCTCGACGACCCGGTCGGCTTCGATGCCGAATTCTTCGGCATCGGCGACCGGGAAGCCCTGGCCAGTGACCCACAGCACCGCGTGCTGCTGGAGACCGCATGGGAGGCCCTGGAGCACGCCGGGCTGCCGCCATCCGAGATCGTCGACACGCTGACCGGCGTGTTTGTCGGGCTCACTCACTCCGACTACTCCTACCTCGCGGCGGACGCCGCCGCCCTGGAAGGTCCCTACGGGTTCTCCGGAACGAACTTCAGCCTCGGATCTGGACGAATCTCCTACACGTTGGGCGTGCACGGTCCCGCGGTGACAGTCGACACGGCGTGCTCGTCGGGTCTGCTGGCGGTCCATCTGGCCTGCCGCAGCCTGCACAACGGCGAGAGCAATCTGGCCGTGGCGGCCGGCGCCTCGGTGAGCCTGGAGCCGCGCAAATTCGCTGCCGGTTCTGCCGAGGGCATGCTGTCTCCCACCGGTCGGTGCCACGCCTTCGATGCCGCGGCAGATGGATTCGCGGTATCCGAGGGCAGCGTTGTACTGCTGCTCAAGCGGTTGTCGGATGCGCTGGACGATAACGACCGGATTCTTGCGGTGCTGCGTGGTACGGCTGCCAACCAGGACGGTCGGACGGTCAACATCTCGGTGCCGTCGGTGACGGCACAGACGGCCGTATATCGGACCGCGCTGGCCGCCGCGGGCGTCGACGCCGCCACCATCGGCATGGTCGAAGCGCACGGACCCGGCACACCGGTCGGTGACCCCATCGAATACGAAAGCCTCGCCAACGTTTACGGCATCACCGGTCCGACCGCGCTCGCGTCGGTGAAGACCAACTTCGGACACGCGCAATCCGCCTCTGGGCCGCTTGGATTGATGAAGACGATCTTGGCTTTACAGCACGGAGTGGTCCCCCAGAACCTGCACTTCGAGCGTCTACCCGACGTCCTGGCCGAGATCAAGACGAAGCTCTTCGTGCCACAGTCCGTCACACCGTGGCCCACCAACGGCGGTCACCCGCGACGGGCATCGGTCTCGTCGTACGGCTTCTCGGGAACCAACGTGCACGCGATCGTCGAGCAGGCTCCGGTTGTCGTGCCGGCCGACGAAACGAGCGCCTCGTCGATCGACGGACCTTTGCTCTTCCCTCTTTCAGCGACATCGGCCGGCGCGCTGCGGCAGACCGCCGCGCGACTGGCCGACTGGGTGGATGCGCACGCGGACGAGATAACCAGCGCCGATCTGGGCTACACCCTTGCCCGCCGACGTGCGCACCGCCCGGTGCGGACCGCGGTGACCGCCAACAGTCTGCCGGAGTTGAGCGCAGCACTTCGCGAGATCGCCGCCGACGAGATTCCGTATCAACCCGCGGCCGGACGAGACGACCTCGGGCCGGTGTGGCTGTTCTCCGGACAGGGATCTCAGTGGGCCGCGATGGGCTCCGAATTGCTGCGCACCGAACCGGTTTTCGCTGCGAGCATCGCTGAGCTTGAGCCGTTGATCGCCGCAGAATCCGGATTCTCGGTCATCGAGGCGATCTCGGCATCCGAGACGGTGACCGGTATCGATCGGGTTCAGCCGACGATTTTCGCGATGCAGGTCGCGCTGGCAGCCACCATCAAGTCCTACGGCGTGGTGCCGGGCGCGGTCATCGGACACTCGATGGGCGAGGCCGCCGCCGCCGTGGTGGCCGGTGCGCTGTCGCTCGAAGACGGCGTCCGCGTCATTTGCCGCCGGTCGCGGCTGATGCTTCGCGTGTCCGGCGTCGGCGCGATGGCGTCGGTGGAATTGCCTGCACAACAGGTGCTTTCGGAGTTGATGGCACGCGGCATCAAGGATGTCGTGGTCGCGGTGGTGGCCTCGCCCAAGTCCACAGTGATCGGCGGCGCCACCGACTCGGTCCGGGAACTGGTTGCGGGCTGGGAAGAACGCGAGATCATGGCCCGCGAGGTCGCTGTCGATGTCGCATCGCACTCGCCGCAGGTCGAGCCGATCCTGGACGAGCTGGCCGAAATCCTTCCCGAACTCGAGCCCAAAGAGCCGGAGATTCCGTATTACTCGGCCACCCATTTCGACCCGCGCGATCTACCGAACTGCGACGCCGACTACTGGGTCGAGAATCTGCGCTACACGGTGCGGTTCGCTTCGGCGGTGCAGGCGGCCCTCGAGGACGGGTTCCGGGTCTTCGCCGAATTGGCACCACACCCCCTGCTGACGCATGCCGTCGACCAGACGGCCGGCAGCCTGGACATGCGGGTTGAGGCGCTGGCCAGCATGCGTCGCGAGCAGGAAATGCCGCATGGACTACGCACCCTTTTGGGCGATCTGCACAACGCCGGTGCGGCAGTGGACTTCTCGGTGATGTATCCAAGCGGTCGGTTGATCGATGCGCCGTTGCCGACGTGGACGCACCGTCGGTTCGTCTACGAACTCGACAGCAAGGACCTTCGGTCGCGCGGCGTCAACACCGTTGCGGTGCATCCGCTGTTGGGCTCGCATGTGCGACTGCTGGAGGAGCCCGAACGCCACGCTTGGGAAGCCGAAGTAGGCACCACGGCACTCCCCTGGTTGGGCGACCACAAGATTCACGACATCGCCGTGCTCCCGGGCGCGGCCTACCTCGAGATGGCGCTGGCCGCCGCCCGTGCCATCCATGGCGAGGCGGCCGCCATTCGCGATGTCCGGTTCGAACAGATGCTGCTGCTCGAAGCGACCACGCCGGTCGCGGCCGTCGCAACGGTGCAGTCACCCGGCGTCGTGAAATTTGCGGTCGAAGCCGAACAGGAAGGGGAACGGGCGCGTCGGGCCAGTGCGGTCCTGTATCCGGTAACCGACGAAGCCGAGCCGCCGGCGCACGACATCGCTGCGCTGCTCGCCGCGCATCCGCACCGCGTGGAAGGCGACGAGCTACGTCAGGGGTTCGACAAACGCGGTCTGCAATACGGCCCGGCATTCGGTGGCCTGGCTGCGGTGTTGACCGCGGAGGGCGGTGGCGACACCGTGCTTGCCGAAGTCGGCCTCCCGGCCTCGATCCGCTCGCAACAGTCCGACTACGGCGTACACCCAGCTCTGCTGGACGCCTGCTTCCAGTCGGTCGCTGCCCACCCCGCCATCCACGCGGCCGGGATCGGCGGTCTGATGCTGCCCTTGGGCGTCCGACGGTTGCAGACCTATGGCGCCGCTCGTGACATTCGCTACGCCCACTCGCGGGTGACCAGTGCAGACCCCACATGGGTCGAAGCCGATCTCGAGTTGCTCGACGAACACGGCACCGTGGTCGTCGCCGTAGAAGGACTGCAGATCGGAAGTGGCTCAACGGAAAGCGCCAATCGGCAACGGGTGCTGAACGAGCGGCTGCTGACAATCGAGTGGCAAAAACGAGAACTGCCCGAGCCCGCCGAGGGAGAAGCCGGGAACTGGCTGTTGATCAGCACCTCGGCGAGTGCGGATGTCGTGACCAACACGCTGACCGACGCATTGAAAGTCGAACGCGCGCTGACCACGTCGATCGTCTGGCCGCAAGAAGCCGACCACTCGTCGAGTGCGCAACAGTGTGCCGCTCAGCTCCGCTCCGGCTCGTACACCGGCATGGTTGTCCTCAACGGGCCGAAAAACGGCAGCCCTGATGACGAATCCGCCTCGCGTGGCGGCGATTACGTGCACCACCTGGTTCGCGTCATCAAAGGGTTGTCCGACTATGACGGCGAACCGCCTCGGTTGTTCGTGGTGACGAGAAACGCACAAACCGTGCTCGCCGACGACCGGGCCAACCTGGAGCAGGCCGGACTGCGAGGTTTACTGCGCTCGATCGGCAACGAGTATCCGGATTGGCGGGTCACGCAGATCGACGTGGATGAGCGGACCGACGGTGAACGGATCGCGCGTCAACTGCTCAGCAGCTCGGAAGAAGACGAGACCGCGTGGCGAGACGGCGAGTGGTACAACGCAAGGCTTTTCCCGAGCCCCTTGCGGGCCGAGGAGCGATTCACCGCGCTGGCGGATGCGAAGCAGGACGGGATGCGGTTGCAGATCCGCACGCCTGGCGACTTGCAAACCATCGAACTCACCGCATTCGACCGGGTACCACCGGGACCCGGTGAGATCGAAGTCGCGGTCACTTCGTCGAGCATCAACTTCGCCGATGTCTTAGTCACATTCGGCCGATACCCCTCGTTCGAGGGGCGGCTACCGCAACTGGGCACCGACTTCGCGGGCGTGGTGAGCGCGGTCGGCAGCGACGTGACGACACATCACGTGGGCGACCGGGTCGGCGGAATCTCCCCCAACGGTTGCTGGGGCACATTCGTCACATGCGACGCCGACCTCGCTGCCACGCTGCCCGACGGCCTGACCGAACAGCAGGCGGCCGCGGTGACCACAGCGCACGCCACCGCCTGGTACGGGCTGAACGACCTTGCCCGCATCGTTAGCCGCGACAAGGTGCTGATTCACTCCGCGACAGGCGGGGTCGGGCAGGCGGCGATAGCGATCGCCCGCGCCACCGGAGCTGAAATCTTTGCCACTGCCGGCAGCGAGGCGCGCCGACAACTGCTGCGCGACTGGGGAATTGAGCATGTCTATGACTCGCGCAGCATAGAGTTCGCCGAGCGGATTCGGCAGGACACCGACGGTTACGGTGTCGACATCGTGCTCAACTCGGTGACCGGCGCCGCGCAACGTGCCGGCATCGAATTGCTGGCGCTCGGAGGGCGATTCATCGAAATCGGCAAGCGCGACATCTACGGCGACTCTCGACTGGGCCTGTTCCCGTTCCGCCGCAACCTCGCGTTCCACGGGGTCGACCTGGGCCTGATGTCGCACAGCCATCCCGAACGGTTCCACGACCTGCTCGACACCGTCTATCGGCTCACCGCCGACGGTGTGCTGCCGATGCCGGAGAGCACTCATTACCCGCTCACCGAGGCCGCCACCGCCATTCGGTCGATGAGCGCCGCCGAGCACACCGGCAAATTGGTGCTCGACGTGCCGCGGACCGAGCCGGCCCGAGTTGCGGTGCCGCCCGGACTGATTCGTGTCTTCCGGCCAGACGGTGCCTACATCATCACTGGTGGCTTGGGTGGGCTCGGCTTGTTCCTCGCGGAGAAACTGGCCGCGGCGGGCTGTGGCCGGATCGTCCTGAGTTCACGTTCGGAGCCCAGCGACGAGGCGCTGGCGACCATCGAGATGATCAGGGCCGGCGGAGCGGACATCGTGGTCGAATGCGGCGACATCGCCGAGCGGCCGACGGCGGATCGGTTGGTGGCCGCCGCAACCGCGACGGGTCTCCCAGTGCGGGGCGTCCTGCATGGCGCCGCGGTGGTGGAGGACGCGACGTTGGCCAACATCACCGACGGCCTCATCGATCGCGACTGGCGGCCGAAAGCCTACGGGGCGTGGAATCTGCACGAGGCCACTCTCGGTGCGCCACTGGATTGGTTCTGCTGCTTCTCTTCGGCGGCATCGTTGATCGGATCACCGGGACAAGGTGCATACGCCGCGGCCAACAGCTGGTTGGACGCCTTCACCCATTGGCGCAAATCCCAAGGGCTGCCGGCCACTTCGATCGCATGGGGAGCGTGGGGTCAGGTCGGGCGCGCCACCGCCCTGGCGGAGGACACCGGCACCGCGATCGCTCCCGACGAGGGTGCCTACGCATTCGAGTCGATGCTGCGGCACGACCGGGCGTACGCCGGATACGCGCCACTGATCGGCACACCCTGGCTGACGACGTTCGCCCAGCGCAGCAAATTCGCCGAGATGTTCAAATCGGCGGGCGCGGGCGCCAAGGGCTCGAGCAGGCTGCGAGCCGAACTGAATGAGCTTCCCGTCGAGGAATGGCCAGGGCGACTGCGAAAGTTGTTGTCTGAGCAGATCGGACTGCTATTGCGGCGCTCCGTGGACCCGGACCGCCCGCTGTCGGAGTATGGCCTGGACTCCCTCGGCACGCTCGAGTTACGCACCCGCGTCGAATCCGAGACCGGCATCCGGATCAGCGCCCAGAACATCATCGACCATGGCACCGTGCGGGCCCTGTCGCAGTACCTGTCTGACGAGCTGGCGGCCTCGCAAGCCGTCTCGGTGGCCGGAGCGGGGTGACCGGTGGTGACTGAACCCCGTGTCGCTCCGGTCGCGGTCATCGGGATGGCATGCCGGCTGCCCGGCGGCATCGACTCCCCCGACTTGCTGTGGGAAGCGCTGCTGCGCGGTGACGACCTGATCACCGAAATCCCCACCGAGCGTTGGGATGCCGAGAGCGTCTACGACCCCGAGCGTGGTGTGCCGGGGCGTTCGGTGTCGAAATGGGGTGGATTCCTCGACGACGTCGCGGGCTTCGATTCGGAGTTCTTCGGTATCAGCGACCGCGAGGCGACCGCGATCGACCCGCAACACCGCTTGCTGTTGGAGACCTCGTGGGAGGCGCTACAACATGCCGGAGTGCACCCCGCGTCGTTGGCGGGTTCCGCCACGGGCGTTTTCGTCGGGCTGGCGCACGACGACTACACGCTGGTCACCGGTGACGCGGGCGCTCTGGATGAACCGTATGGGTATACCGGGACCGCATTCAGCATGGCGTCCGGACGCATCAGCTACACCTTGGGCCTCAGCGGACCGGCGATCACCGTGGACACCGCGTGCTCGTCCGGCCTCGTGACGGCGCATATGGCCTGCCGCAGCCTGGATCAGGGTGAAAGCGACCTCGCACTGGCCGGCGGCTGCATGTTGATGCTCGAGCCACGGCTCAACGCCTCGATGTCGGCCATCGGCATGCTGTCCGCGACGGGTCGATGCCAGTCTTTCGACGTCAAGGCCAACGGGTTCGTCCGTTCCGAGGGCTGCGCCATGGTGTTGCTGAAACGACTGCCCGATGCGGTCCGCGACGGCGACCGGATTCTGGCCGTAATCCGTGGCACCGCAACCAATCAGGACGGTCGTTCCGACACCATCACGATGCCGTCGATGGACGCACAGGTCGCCGTGTACCGGTCGGCGTTGGACGCCGCCGGCGTGGATCCCGCCACCATCGGCATGGTCGAAGCCCACGGCACCGGAACACCCGTCGGTGACCCCATCGAATACCGGGGCTTGGCGCAGGTCTACGGCGTCGAGGGCCCGTGCGCGTTGGCATCGGTCAAAAGCAATGTGGGCCATACGGAGTCGGCTGCGGGCACAGTGGGACTCATCAAGGCGGTTCTCGCGGTTCAGCACGGCCAGGTTCCGCGTATGCTGCACTTCGCCCAGCTCCCCGAAGACTTGACTCGGGTCGACACCAATCTTTTCGTGCCGCAGGATGTCACGCCCTGGCCCGGTGGCGGTACGAGTCCGCGACGGGCTGCGGTGTCGTCCTACGGGATGTCGGGCACCAACGCGCACGCGATCATCGAGCAGGCCCCGGAAAGCAGCGAACACAACGGCGTGTCAGTCGATTCCGCCATGACGGCCCCGCTGCTGTTCCCGGTCTCGTCCACATCGACCGAGGCGCTACGCCAGACCTCGGGTCGGCTGGCCGACTGGGTGGACCGCCACGCCGGCGCCATCCCGTTGCCTGACACCGCGTATACCTTGGCGCGCCGCCGCGCCCACGGCCCCGTCCGGACGGCGGTGCTGGCCAGCAATGCGGCAGACCTGAGCGCCGCATTGCGCGAGGTCGCGGAAAGCGATCTCCCCTATCAACCGGCGGTGGGCAACGACGACCGCGGCCCGGTCTGGGTGTTCTCCGGCCAAGGCTCGCAATGGGCCGGCATGGGCGTCGAATTGTTGTCGCGCGAACCCGTTTTCGCGGCGACCATCGCGCAGCTGGAACCTCTGATTGCCGAGGAGTCCGGGTTCTCGGTGATCGAAGCCATGACTTCACCCCAGACGGTGACCGGCATCGACCGGGTCCAACCGACCATCTTCGCCATGCAGGTCGCGCTCGCCGCCGCGATGAAGTCCTACGGCGTGGTGCCGGGTGCTGTCATCGGCCACTCCCTCGGTGAGGTAGCGGCCGCCGTCGTCGCCGGAGCGCTGTCGCTCGAAGACGGTGTGCGGGTGATCTGTCGCCGCGCCGGGCTGTGTCTGCGCCTGGCCGGAGGCGGCGCGATGGCATCTGTCGAACTGCCTGCGCAGCAGGTGCTTTCACAGCTCGCCGACCGAGGAATCAACGATGTGGTGGTGGCGGTGGTGGCCTCCCCCACGTCAACGGTGATCGGCGGCGCCACCGGGCCGGTTCGTGAACTGGTCGCGGGATGGGAAGAACGCGAGATCATGGCCCGCGAAGTGGCCGTCGACGTCGCGTCGCACTCCCCGCAGGTCGACCCGATCCTCGACGAATTGACCGATGTTCTCACCGACCTCGAGCCGATGTCGCCGACCATCCCGTACTATTCGGCCACGTCGATCGATCCGCGCGAAGAACCGTATTGCGATGCCGACTACTGGGTCGAAAACCTCCGGCAGATGGTTCGATTCGGTGCCGCGGTGCAGGCGGCGATCGAGGACGGCTTCCGGGTGTTCGCCGAGTTGTCGCCGCACCCGCTGCTCATCCGGGCCGTCGAGCAGACCGCCCAGCACGTGGAGACGGCGGTCGCCGCGTTGACCGCAATGCGCCGCCAGCAGCCGCTGCCGTACGGACTGCGCGGCCTGCTGGCCGACCTGCACGCCGCGGGATCCGCGGTGGACTTCTCGGTGCTGTATCCCACCGGACACCTCGTGGACGTACCCTTGCCGGCCTGGACCCACCGTCCACTGATCCTCACGCCACGGGATGCACCAAATCACGGCGGCAGCACGGTAGCGGCCCATCCACTGCTGGGCGCGCACGTGCGCTTGCAAGAGGAACCCGAACGGCACGCGTGGCACGCCGAGGTCGGAACGAACGCGTCACCTTGGCTGGCCGACCACCAAATCCACCATGTGGCGGCTCTTCCCGGGGCGGCCTACTGCGAAATGGCGCTGGCCGCCGCTCGTACCGTGCTCGGGGATGCCTCCGAAGTCCGCGACATCCGGTTCGAGCAGATGCTGTTGCTGGACGGCGACACCACCGTCGGCGCCGTGGCGTCCGTCGAGACTCCCACCGTTGCAAGCTTTTGCGTGGAGTCAAATGACGAGGGCACAAACACGCGCTGGGCCTCAGCCACACTGCACGCCGCCGATGCCGACGACGGGCCGCCCGCGCACGACCTGAGCGCACTCCGAGCCGACCATCCGATCCGGGTCGACGGCGCCGACGTACGCCAGGAGTTCGACAAACGTGGCATTCAATTCGGCCCCGCATTCAGCGGTCTGGCCGCGGTGCACACCGGCGACCGGCCGGGCAGCACGATCCTCGCCGAGATCAGCGTGCCGAGCCCGGTTCGCTCCAACCACCATGCGTTCGGCGTGCACCCCGCGCTGTTGGATGCCTGCTTCCAGTCCATCGCGGCCCACCCGGGCGCACGGCACATCGGCAATGGCGGTCTGCTGTTACCGCTCGGCGTGCGACAGCTACGGATGTACGGGCCGGCCCGCGATGCACGCTACTGCTACGCGCGGGTCTCCGCGTCCGCTACCGGTCTGGACGCCGACCTCGACCTCGTCGACGCGCGTGGCGCGGTGCTGCTGACAGCACGCGGGTTGCAGATGGGCACAGGAACATCGGAGAACGCGCATCACGATCGCCGGCTCGGCGAGAGCCTGCTGACCATCGAGTGGCAGCCCCAATCGCTGCCCGCGACCGACGGTAATCGGGCCGGCAAGTGGTTACTGGTCAACACGTCCGATGATTCCGACGCATTGGCGACGAAGTTGACCGACACGCTCACGTCGCGCGCCGACGAACTGAGTTCGATGGTGTGGTCGGCGCGCGCCGACCACCCGGTCAACACCGAACAGTTCGCGAACTTGTTGCGCGAGAACGAATTCGCCGGCGTGGTCGTGTTGACTACGCCCTCCAACGGCAGTGTGGACGAGCAGACCTTGACCGAGGCGCGAGAGCAGGTTCGCCATCTGGTGCGCATCGCACGAGAACTGACCGAGCTGCCGGGAACGTCGCCGCGCTTGTTTGTCGTGACCCGGCAGGCGCAATTCATCACTCCGCACAGCACCCTGAACCTGGAGCAGGCAGGTCTACGCGGGCTGCTGCGCGTCATCGGCGCGGAAAACCCCCATCTGCGCGTCACTCAGATCGACGTGGACCACCACACCGAGGCCGAGCAGTGGGCACGCGAACTCCTCAGCGGCTCGAACGAGGACGAGACGGCGTGGCGCGACGGGCAATGGTATGTGGCGCGCTTGCGTCCTGGCCCACTACGTCCCGACGAGCGACGCACGGCCCTGGTCGATCGCGCAGAAGGCGGTGTGCGCCTGAGAGTTCGCGCACCCGGTGACCTACAAACGATGGAACATGTTGCGTTCACCCGTGTTTCGCCGGGCGCGGGACAGATTGAAGTGGCGATCACGGCATCCAGCCTGAACTTCGCCGACGTCTTGATGGCCATGGGCCGGTTCCCCACCATCGACGAACGTGAACCCGAACTGGGTGTGGACTTTGTCGGTGTGGTGACCGCGGTAGGTCCGGATGTCAGCGGCCACCGGGTCGGCGACCGAGTTGGCGGGTTCTCCCGGAACGGCTGCTGGGCGTCGTTCGTGACCTGCGACGCCCGCGTCGCCGTCACACTGCCGACAGGGCTGACCGACCACCAGGCGGTCGCTGTGTCGACCGGTCACGCCACCGCCTGGTACGCCCTACATGACCAAGCGAGAATCTCGTCCGGCGATCGGGTCCTGATCCATTCGGCAACCGGTGGCGTCGGTCAGGCCGCGATAGCAATCGCCCGTGCCGCCGGCGCCGAGATCTTCGCGACGGCCGGCAGCCCGCAACGCCGGGAACTACTGAAGAGCATGGGCATCGAACACGTCTACGACTCGCGCAGTACCGACTTCGCCGAGTTGATCCGTCGCGACACCGATGGATACGGCGTCGACATCGTGCTCAACTCGCTGACTGCCGCGGCCCAACGCGCCGGATTCGAATTACTCGCCGACGGTGGACGTTTCGTCGAGATCGGCAAGCGCGACGTTTATGCCAACGCGCGCCTGGGCATGTACCCGTTCCGTCGCAACCTGACGTTCCACTACGTCGACCTCGCATTGATGTCCGAAACGCACCCGCACCGGATCGGGCAGCTACTCCGGACCGTCTTCCACCGCGTCGCCGATGGCGAATTGCCGCCCGCGGAATTCACGCTGTATCAGTTCGGCGAGGCAGCCGCGGCCATCCGGGTGATGAGCGCGGCCGAGCACACCGGCAAACTCGTCCTCGACGTCCCGCGGGCCGGGACCATCAGCGCGATGATTCCCGCGGACCAGGCCCGCCCCTTCCGCGACGACGGTGCATACCTGATCACCGGCGGGCTGGGTGGGCTCGGACTTTTCCTGGCCGAGAAGATGGCCGCCGCGGGCTGCGGTCGAATCGTCCTGAGCTCGCGGTCGCAGCCGGATTCGTTGGCGCAGGCGGGAATCGAGCGGATCCGTGCGACCGGAGCCGACATCGTGGTGGAGTGTGGCGATGTGGCGGCCCGCGGCGCCGCGGAGCACCTGGTGCAAACGGCCACCGCCACCGGGCTTCCGGTGCGCGGCGTGCTGCATGCGGCGGCCGTGGTCGAAGATGCCACGCTGAACAACATCTCTGACGACCTCATCGACCGTGACTGGGCGCCAAAGGTGTACGGCGCTTGGAATCTGCACTGCGCGACGTCTGGCCAGCCGCTGGATTGGTTCTGCTCGTTCTCGTCGGCGGCCGCTCTCCTCGGTTCGCGCGGGCAGGGCGCCTACGCGGCCGCCAACAGCTGGCTGGACGTCTTCACCCACTGGCGGCGCACGCAGGGTATGCCCGCCTCCGCCGTCGCCTGGGGAGCCTGGGACAAGATCGGCCGTGGCGCCGGACTCGCCGCGGCCGGCGACACCACAATGATCGACCCGGACGACGGTGCTCACGCCTTCCAAGCATTGCTGCGCCACGACCGCGCCTACACCGGCTACATCTCGATCACCGGAACGCCGTGGCTGACATCGCTCGCGCAACGCAGCCGGTTCGCGGAAGCGCTGCAATCAGTGCACCAAAGTGCCACCGAAGCAGGCAAATTCCGCGGCGAACTTGGCGAGCTGCCAGCGGACGAGTGGCCCACCAGGCTCCGCCGACTGGTCTCAGAACAGGTCGGCCTGATCTTGCGGCGCAGCGTCGACCCCAACAGGTCGCTCGCTGAATACGGTCTGGACTCCCTCGGCAATCTCGAACTGCGCACCCGCATCGAGACAGAAACGGGCATCCGGATCAGCTCGTACCACATCACCACCGTTCGCGGGCTCGCCGGCCACCTGTGCAACGAGCTGGCAGACCTTCAGGCGCTGCCCGCGTGACGGCCAATTGACGGAGATTTTCGTATCCAACCACGACGGACCAGGGAGGCGACAATGCTCGAAGTAGGGAAAGTAACCGTAAAGAGCGTGTACGACTGGGTACCGGAACCCGGTTCAGTCGTCTCTTGGGGTCCGACGCCGGCGACGCTGGCCAAAGCCGGTGAGGCGCCGGTAAATCCGATACCTCCCAGTTACATGCAAGCCGAACACCTGCGCAGCTGGCTCGATTTCGCGGCCAAGGGCGTCGACATGTCTCGACTCTGCATTGCCACCTGGGAGATCCCCGGCCAGTGCGACATTCGGGCGATGACGCACGTGATCAACACCCACCTGCGCCGTCACGACACATTTCACAGCTGGTTCGAATACGTCGACGATGAGAAGATCGTTAGGCGGACGATCGACAACCCCGCCGCGATCAAGTTCGTCCCCACCACACACGGCGAGATGACGCCGGCCGACTTGCAGCGCCTGGCAATGGCGACGCCGGATCCGTTGCAGTGGGACAGCTTCCGCTTCATGGTCATCCAGCACCCCAATCATTTCACGTTCGGCATATCGATCGATCACATCAACATCGATGCGACGTACCCGAGCGTGCTGCTGCCGGAGATCCAGATGCAGTACGCCGCTCTGGCCGGTGGTGGCGCGCCCATCCCGTTGCCGAAGGCGGGCAGCTACCTCGATTACTGCGACCGTCAGCACCAGTACCTTTCGTCGCTCACCGCGGAGTCTCCCGAAGTGCAAGCCTGGATCAAATACTTTGAGAGCAATTCCGGCACACTTCCCGATTGCCCGGTGTCGCTGGGCGACGGATCCGGCATTTGCGACCTGATGAGCCTGACCCTGCTCGATCAGAAGCAAACGGCCGCTTTCGAATCCGTCTGTGTGTCAGCAGGTGCCCGATTCAGCGGGGGTGTGTTCGCCTGCGCCGCCCTGACGGAGCGGGAGTTGACCGGTGCCGACACCTACTTCGGATACGTGGTCACTGACATCCGCACTACACCAGAGGATTTCATGACGTCGGGCTGGATCACCGGTTTCGTCCCGATCACGGTCCCCGTCGACCCCTCGTCGTTCGATGAGACCGTCCGGGTTGCTCAGGCCTCGTTCGACTCGGGACGAGAGCTGGCCAAAGTCCCCTTCGCCCGGGTGCTGGACTTGGCACCGTGGCTGCAGCGCCCCGACCGGCGGGTGCCACTGATGTTCCATATCGACCTTGGCATTCCGCCGTTCTCGGCTCTCGTCACCGAAAAGCTGGAGGGCCTTAATGCTCGAATCTTCCAGGATGGCGGTGCTCCGGCCCAATTCGACATCCGCGTGACTCGACTCGAGAACGAGACTCGGGCAGTCGTCTTGTTCCCGGACAATCCGATCGCGCGCGAATCCGTCACCCAATTCCTCGCGGTACTGAAGTCGGTGTACGTGCGGGTGGCTGAGCGGCGTTACACGGCCACACCGGCGCGCGAGGTGGCTCTGCCCAGATCGGCCTGAGTCCATGCGCAGTTGTAACCCGTTGATTCACCAGCCATCCCGGAGGTAGCCACGCCCATGTCGCCGCGGACGGATGTGATCGACCCTCCCGCGGCGAAGGGCGTCTACCCAAAGCTGGGCAAGTTCGTCACGAGGCACCCGCTCATCGTGATCGCTGTCTGGATCGCACTGGCGGCAGGGGTGTCGCTGGGGCTGCCGCCGCTGGCGGTGGTGATCGGTCAAAAGCAAGCGCAGATCATGCCCGACGATGCGCCGATGATGGTCGCGGCCCGTGAAATGGTTGCGGCCTTCCACGACAAGGGAACCGACAACGTCGTCCTGGCCGTGTTGACCGACGACAAGGGCCTCAGCCCGGCCGACGAAACCACCTATCGCACGTTGGTCGGGAAACTCCGTCAAGATTCCGCGAACGTTGTATCGCTGCAAGACTTCCTCGGCTCACCCGAAGTTCGCGAGGTGCTGTCAAGCAAAGACAAGAAGGCGTGGTATCTGCCGATTGCACTTGCCGGGCACGCGGGATCGGCCGAGGGCGGAGTGGCGTTTCAGAACGCATCCAAACTCATCAAACAGACCGTGGCGGGGTCGACGCTGGTCGCCCATCTCGCGGGACCGGCGGCTACCGCAGCGGACCTCACCGCGATCAGCGAGCGCGACATGCACGTGATCGAAATCGGCACCGGGATCATGGTGTTGCTGATCCTGCTGATCGTCTATCGAAATCCGCTCACACTGGTGATGCCGTTGATAACCATCGGGATATCGCTGGTGACGGCGCAAGGAGTGCTGGCCGGATTGGCCGAATTGGGCCTTGGTGTGTCCAGCCAGACCATGGTGTTCATGAGCGGCATCGTGTACGGCGCCGGCACCGATTACGCCGTGTTCCTCATCAGCCGCTATCACGACTACGTCAGGCTTGGCACCGACTCGGATCAAGCGATCAGAAACGCGCTGAGCTCGATCGGGAAAGTCATCGCCGCCTCGGCAGCCACCGTGGCGGTCACCTTTGTCGTCATGGTCTTCACCAAGTTGCCGGTCTTCTCCACCGTCGGTCCGGCTCTGGCGATCGCCGTCACGGTAGCGTTCGTGGCTGCTGTCACCGTGCTTCCGGCCATCATGACGCTTGCGGGACGCCGGGGTTGGATCAAGCCGCGTCGCGAGTTGACCACGCGGTTTTGGCGGACATCGGGTGTGCGGATCGTGCGCCGTCCCAAGATTCACCTGGTCGCAAGCCTGCTGATTCTGATCACCCTGGCAGTCTGCTCGGGCTACGCGCACTACAACTACGACGACCGTAAGACACTCCCGAGTTCGGTCGAAAGCGCTGCGGGATACGACGTGATGGCGCAACACTTCCCGCTGGACACGATTATTCCGCAGTACCTCTTCATCCAATCACCGCACGACATGCGAGACCCGAAAGTCCTGGCGGACTTGGAGCAAATGGCGCAACGAGTAAGTCAGCTGCCCAGCGTATCCATGGTTCGAGGCATTACCCGGCCAACCGGAGAGTCGCTGGAACAGGCCAGGCTCGCCTGGCAGGCGGGCGAAGTGGGCAACAAGCTTGGCGATGCCTCGCAACAGATCAACGGCCACACCACTGAGCTGGACACGATGACCGACGGTGCTGAGCAGTTGGCGAATGCACTGGGCGATTTGCGTAGTCAAGTCGATCAGGCCCTGCCCAACATCACCGGTCTCGTCGACGCACTGACCTTCCTGCAGAAGAACTTTGGCGGCGGGAAGGTCCTCAACCAGCTCGACGACGCCGCGAAGTTGATCACCGACATGCGAACCCTGGGCCAGACGCTCGATCTCAACATCGTCGATGTCAACAACATTGCCAGTCTGGCCAGACCGATCTTGAATGCTCTTGACGCGACCCCGGTCTGCTCGCTGAACCCGAGCTGTGTCACCGCACGTAATGAGCTACAACGCATTGCCGACGCGCATGAGAGCGGAGCGCTCAACAGCATTGCGGAGCTGTCGAAGAAGCTGGAATCAACCCAGGGCACGGAAAGCCTGGGCGCGGCAACAGACAAATTGAAGGAACTGGTCACCAAGCTCAACGGCGCGACGCAGATGCTGGGTGGCGGCGGCCTGTCGGCGAAGCTGGCGACACTGCAGAACGGCGCCAACCAACTCGCCGACGGCAGCCGGAAATTGGCCGACGCGGTGGCTCTGCTGGTCGGCCAGACAAAGCAGATGGGCGCGGGACTCAACGATGCCTCGGGCTTCCTGATGGCGATGAAGAATGGCGCGAATGCCCCGCCGATGGCCGGCTTCTTCATCCCGCCGCAGGTGTTGACACGAGACGATTTCAAAAAGGCGGCAGGCATTTTCGTCTCCCCCGACGGGCACGCGGCGCGATACCTGGTGCAGACCAAGTTGAATCCGTTCAGCATCGCCGCGATGGATCAGGTGAACTCGATCATCAACACCGCCCGGCAAGCTCAACCGAATACGACCTTGGCTGACGCCAAGGTGTCGATGGCCGGAATTTCGGTGGGGCTCCGTGATACTCGCGATTACTACAACAAAGACTTCAACTTCATCATCATGTCAACGGTCGTCATTGTCTTTCTGATCCTGATCGGATTGCTCCGGGCGATCGTCGCGCCGTTGTACCTGATCTGCTCGGTGATCGTGTCGTATTTGTCGGCTCTCGGCATCGGCACCATCGTGTTCCAGTTCGGATTACACCAAGAATTGCATTGGACCGTTCCAGGGCTGACCTTCATCATCTTGGTCGCGGTCGGTGCTGACTACAACCTGCTGCTTATTTCGCGAATACGCGACGAGTCGCCGCACGGCATCCGCGTCGGTGTGATCCGCACAGTGGGATCAACCGGTGGCGTGATCACCGCGGCGGGACTGATTTTCGCCGCATCGATGTTTGGGCTGCTGTTTGCCAGTATCACGATGATGGTCCAGGCCGGCTTCGTTCTCGGCACCGGAATTCTGCTCGACACTTTCCTGGTGCGCACTGTCACTGTGCCAGCGATCGCGACGCTGGTGGGCAAGGGCAACTGGTGGCCGTCTCGGCCGAAGAAGAACCGGCCCCTTGCCCTCCGGAGGCCTAGCCGCTTCGCGCGGATCAGGAAAGCAGTCACGCCGAGATTCATGGTCAGCCGCCGGACGGCGCCGCAACCCGCTACAAACCTGTCGGACGATGCCATGTTCGCTGACGCGGATGAGCCATTTCCATCGACAAGCGAGCCACCAGAACTCGCCACCCACCACCAGTGTCCCTCCGAAGGACGGCCGGCCGCCTTGGCCGTAGTCCTGAGTCGGCGCGTCGGCGGAAGGCTCGACCGATGAAATTTGCGCTGGGAATCCATGGCAGCCGCGGCGACGTCGAACCATTCGCCGCGGTCGGTTTGGAGTTGCAGCGCCGCGGCCACGAGGTACGAATGGCGGTTCCGCCCAACATGATTGGGTTCGTCGAGTCAGCCGGCCTGCCAGCGATGAGTTACGGACCGAGTTCTGAAGCGGTGAATGAAGAGGAGTTCGTTCGCAATTTCTGGGACATCAGGACTCCGGTCAAGGTCGCGCGCGCCGGCAGGCATTACCTGGGCGAGGTCTGGGCCGATATGGGCAGCACGCTGAAATCGCTGGCCGCCGGAGCCGATCTCTTGCTGACCGGCATGGTCCAGCAAGGCCTCGCCGTCAATGTCGCGGAATACGAGCGGATTCCGCTCGCGGAACTGCACTGCTTCCCGGTCCGGGTCAACAGTCAAATCCTGCCGGCCGTCCCGTCGCCGCTGATTCGGTCGAGCATCTCGGCACTGTGGTGGGCGCACTGGCTCATGACGAAACGGACCGAAGACGACCAACGCCGACAATTGGGGCTGCCACCGGCAACCGGGCCCTCGACCCGGCGCATCACGGAGCGCGGCTCGCTCGAGATCCAGGCGTACGACGAGATGTTCTTTCCCGGTTTGGCAGCCGAATGGGCTCAGTGGAATCACCAACGTCCCTTCGTGGGCGCGTTGACCATGGCGATGCCGACGAATGCCGACGACGAAGTGTCGTCGTGGTGTGCCGCAGGGAGATCCCCCATCTACTTCGGCTTCGGCAGTATGCCCGTCCGCTCTTTCGGCGCGACGGTCGACATGATCAGCGAGGCCTGCGCCGAATTGGGTGAGCGGGCACTGATCTGTGCCGGCACCCATGACTTCGACAGCAGCCTGCGCTCCCAGCGCGTGATGATCGCCGGCGCGATGAACCACTCGGCGATCTTCCCGATGTGCCGTGCGATCGTCCATCACGGGGGCGCCGGCACCACGGCCGCCGGCGTGCGCGCCGGCGTCCCGACGCTGATCCTGTGGGTCACCGCTGATCAACCGATCTGGGCCGCCCAGATCAAACGGCTCAAAGTCGGTTCTGCCCGGCGCTTTTCGACCACCACTCGGCGTTCGCTGGTCGCCGACCTGCGGTCCGTTCTCACCCCGGAGCACGCTGCCAATGCCCGCACGGTCGCCCGACAATTGACGCCGCCCGACGTGAGCGTCAGGACGACAGCCGACCTTCTGGAAGACGCCGCCAGGATGAGGCAGGTCGCCTGATGTGGAGTGCTGTCTTGTTGTTCGGCATCATCGCCGCCCAGGATCCGGTACGCATCGGGATCATGGCGCTGTTGATATCGCGTCCGCGGCCGTTGTCCAATCTCTTGGCTTATTGGGCCGGCCTGATGGCGACCGGTTTCGGTGCCGCGCTGGCCGCACTGTTCCTGCTCCATGACTTCCTGGTTCCGGTTGTGCGGCTGGTCCATTCGATCGCCGCGCATCCGGCGGTGCCGCCCATCCAAATCGTTCTCGGCGTGCTCGCCATCTCAGCGGCAGCAACGCTCGCGCTGCCCCGCTCGGTGCGTCAGACCGCCTATGCCCTGATGCCGGCCGGCGATCCCGCCCCTCAGACGGCAGAGGCGGAGTCATCGAAGGGGTTCTCCCGCTTGACACTTCCTCGACTGTCCTGGACTGCCGTGCTGGAGGGAAAGTCCCTCGGAATGCCGTTTGTCGCCGGACTGTGTACATCGACTCAGCTGCTCGAATTCTGGGGGGCGATGCTCGTCATTCTGGCTTCCGGAGCCGCTGTCGGCACACAGGTCGCGGCCGCACTCGTCTTCACGCTCGTGGCCTACACCATCACCGAGATCCCGCTGGTCGCCTACCTGGTAACCCCGGCAAGGACCCAGGCCGTCGTCATGGGCATCCATGGCTGGCTATGTTCACGCCGAAGAACGATTTTCGCGGTCCTAATCGGCGCATTCGGCGCCATGATACTCGCGAAGGGATTGTGCGACCTGTGATTTCAGGCATCGGCAGGACAAATGGAGGCGACGGTGACTAGTCGTTGGAAGCGTCCGGGGTGGGTCGCGGTGCTGGCCGCCACGGGTGTGGGTCTGGTATCGCTGACGCCGATGATGGCACCCGCGCTCGCCCGCGGCGACGACACGCTTCCTTACTTGGTCATGGGCGGTAGCGGGATGCCGTTGCCAGACGACAGCTGGGTCAACACGATCGCGAGTCTCTTCCTACCCTCGAATGCCGACGCCACAGCCCTTTACACGCCGGAGGAGTTCTACCCGTTGAGCCTCAACGAATTAACGCTCGACGATTCGGTATCACAGGGACTCAGCAACTTGGACCAGGCGATCCACACCGAACTTGCCACCGGCGAACCCGTCGGCGTATTCGGCTACTCGCAAAGCGCGATCATCGCGTCACTGGAGATGTCGCAACTGCAAGCGGAGGGCGTACCCAGTTCGGATGTCAGTTTCACGCTGATCGGTGATCTGATGAATCCCAACGGCGGGCTTTTCGAGCGCTTTGCCGGCCTCGACCTACCCAGCCTGGGTATCGACTTTTCCGGCGCGACACCCTCGGACGACTACGCCACCACGATCTACACCCTGGAATACGACACCTGGGCCGACTTCCCGAAATACCCGCTCAACCTCCTGTCCGATCTCAACGCGTTCATGAGCCAAACCCACTTCGACTACGACACGCTCACGGCCGAGCAAGTCGCACAGGCAATTCCGCTGGAAACCACCGGCGGCCTCACCGACTACTACATCATCCCGGTCGACGACCTACCGCTGCTGGATCCGGTGCGCGAGATACCGATCATCGGCAATCCGATCGCCGACCTACTCCAACCGGATCTCACCGCGCTGGTGAACCTCGGGTACGGCGACCCCGATTACGGCTGGTCGACCACCCCGGCCAACGAGGCCACCGAATTCGGGCTCTTTCCCAGCCTCGCCGACGTCGAGAAGCTTCCCAACTTGTTGATCACCGGCACCGAGCAGGGCATCCAGGATTTCGTCGGTGACTTCACCGGTACCGGGCCGAATCCGGTTTCGCTGTCTCTGGATTCGCTGTTCTCCGGCCTGGCTGACTCATCATCGACAATGTCGAGCACACAGTTCGATCCCGACGCCATGGTATCGGCGCTGACCACGCTGCTGAACGATCCGGAGGCGTTGTCGGCCTTACCGACCGATATCACCAATGCCTTGTCGGATATCGGCACAACCCTGGACGGCAGCTTTGCCGCGACCCAGGACATCCTCCAAGCAGCGCTGATCAGCGTTCCCGAATACAACGTGAGCCTCATTCTGGACAATCTGAACAACCCGATCGAGGCGCTCGGACTGCCGATCGCGGCCGATCTGGCGATCTACCAACTGCTGGGCGGGTTCGAGTCGACCGTCATCGACAACGCCGCTCAGTCGATCCTGACAACGTTGGCCGACCTGGTGCCGTCCTGATGCCTCCACATATGCCGGTCGTCGCCGCCATCCCCAACTACAACATGGGAAAGCATCTGCGCGAACTCATTCCGCAACTGCTGTCCCAACGCTACGAGCGAATTTTCGTTCTCGACGATGCCTCCACCGACGACAGCGTCGACATCGTGGGTGAGTTCGGTGCCGACGTGCGGCTGCTGCGGAATCCTGAAAACCGCGGCGCCGGTGCTAATCGCAACCAGATCATCGATCGAGTCGGCGACGGCACGCTCATCCATTTCATCGACGCCGACATGGAACTCAAGACGACCCACACTCCCGCGGTGGCGCGCGAGATTGCCGGACGATACCTGCGCCACGGCGTCGGGATGATCGGCGGGCTGGTCAGCCGCGTCGATGGCAGCCAGGAATATTGCAATTACGGGGCAGCCTTCTCGCTGTGGGGCAACTTCACCTCGAACGTCCCACGCCTGGTGGACCACTGGCGGCACAAGCCGCACCTTGCCGGCATGGTTCAACGTCTGGCGGGCCCGATCGCCCCCGGCTGGCCCAGCCTGCTCGACGAGCCGATTCCGCGCCGCGCCTACTGGCTTCACGAGGGCAATCTGCTCGTCTACTCCGATGTCTTCAGAGTAGTTGGGGGCTACGACCCGGCTCTGCGCTCGCACGAGGCTCAAGATTTGGCGATACGTCTGGACAACAAAGGCATTGGCAGGCAATTCGATCCGAGCATTCGCGTCGTTCACCACCACATTGACGTCCGCGGCAAGAACCGCCGGAAGTGGGAAAGCACCGCGACGCGCTACCTGATCCGAAAGCACGGGATCGCGCGGTTCGTCGCCGGCGGCCGGACGTCGAATAGGCCGACGATGTCAGAGCCGATCGGATGATGGATCGCAAAGATGCACTGGTCGCCTATCTGGGTTGGCAGCGGATGGGCAACATCGGGGACGACGCCATCTACGACGCCGTGCGAGCACAGCTGCCGGGAGCGACCATCCTGGACCTACCACGCTTTCCCGGCGAGAAAATCCGCGCCGCGACAACAGGATTGAACCGTTCACTGCGACACAGCATCCAGGTCGTCGGCGGCGGCACCCTGATCGGGCGACGTCATTGGCGTCGGATGGTTACCCGCGGCCACGTGCTCACCCGCAAGAACGGGAGCTATGCGATCGGTGTCGGTGTCGAAGATCCCAGCTTCGTCGGCCGGCGCAGCGGCTCCGGCAAGGGCGAGTTGAAGCGTTGGCTGCCGGTGCTGTCGGAGTTTCGTACCGTGTCCGTCCGTGGACCGCGCAGCGCACAACTACTGGCCGACGCCGGACTGGATGTCAACGTCTCCGGTGATCCGGCTCTGCTGCTTCCCCGTCCCGACGTGGCCGCCGAGGATGGTCTGATCGGTCTGAACCTCGGATTCGGCGACGACCTCTGGGGTCGAGATCCAGAGCTGGTTGCTTCGCAGATAGCAGCCGCCACAAAGAAATTGTCATCGCAGGAATACCGATTCGTCGGAATCCTGATGAACCGTGCCGACCGGCGATGGACCGAACAAGCACTCGCCGGCATCAACGCCGACATCGTGCACCCGCCCGACGCCAACGCCGCGGCACGCGAACTCGCCCGCTGCTCAATCGCCATCGTCAGCCGACTGCACGCCGGAATCCTCGCCGCGCTGTCCGCCACCCCCGTCATATCCCTGGAATACCAACCGAAATGCCGAGACTTCGCCCTATCCATCAACGACGAACGCTCAC
>DATNFI010000072.1:0-5475 GCA_035606475.1 Mycobacterium sp.
CGGCGTCGATGCGTGTGGCGCGGTCTTGTGCTCGGGTGATCGTGCGCCGCGGCATCATCAGGCCGCGACTCGGTTGGTCGCGAGGTCCATTGGCCGGTGCACTGACGGGCGCGGTGGGTTTGCACAGGGCGGGAAACAGCACCCTGCTGCCGGGAGAGGTGGTGTAGGTCTGCCCGCTGGGCGAGGTCCAGATCACGACGCCGTCGGGCAGCTGCTCATCGAACCAGCCGCAGAAGGTCTTGAGCAGGTGGTGTTTTCGGCACAAGCATTTGATGTTTGACGCACACGTTGGCCCCACCGGATACGGGATCGTATGGTCCACATCGCAGACATCGGCGGGTTCGTCGCAGCCCGGGAAGCGACACGTCAGATCCCGGCATCGGACAAACCGGGCCAACGCCGCCGACGGCGCATACCTCGGCTCGGGCGCACTGTCGCCGGGATGAATCACCAACCGGATGGTCGCGGTGGTGGCCAGCTTGGCCGCCACCAGTGGCGCCGGCATAATCCCACCACCCATCACCACCGCCGGATCGGTGGTCGCCGACCCCGTCGGGGCCGGCCGCGCCAACGCCTCGGCGATCGTCATCTCCCGCAGCTGCGCGGTGGTGGGCCCGGGCGTACCGGCTCCGTCCAGCTGCACCACAGTGTCATCAGAAAGGCTCTTCTCCTCGGCGACCACGTTGATGACCACCGTGCTGGGGGCGGCAGCCGCAGCGGCACAGCCCGGGCCCCCGCACTGGCAGGCCAGCCGATCCCCGCCATGGGCCAACGCGCCCAGCGCATCGGCGCGGCGCTGCTCGAGCGTGCGCGGATCGCCCCCGCACACTCCGCGCGCCATCGCATCCAGCCGCTTATCCAACGCGGCGGCATCCTGGCCGAACAGCGTGCCCTCGACCCCCGACAACCCGGTGCCGTCAGCACCGGCCACCACGTTGATGTAGCGGCCGCGCGCACTGAGCTCGGTGCGCACCACGGCATACGGGTCGTAGCGATCCACCCAGTAGTCGATGGCGGCCTCGGTCTTGGCCACCGACAACGCGCCCCACCCGACTACCTCGGCGGCCAGTTCGGCGTCAACTTTGGCCATCGCCGCCCGGTCCTTGATGAGCCGGGTCCTGGCCACGATGGCATTCACCAGGCGGTAGGAAATCTGTCCGGCGGCGAATACCTCGGCCACCCGGGGCAGCCGCTCGCGGAGCGCGGTGGCGATCATCAGCTGATGGGCGGCCACCCCTAACGACACGCTCTGCGCCGCGGCCACCTCCGCGGCCACCGCATCCCAATTGTCGATACACCACTGCTCGCGCTCGGCCGAACCATCGGCCGCCAGGCGCGCCTCCAATACATCGGCGATCGCCCACAGCCGCCGGGCGCACGCCGCGTTCTCCACCCGCGCCCACGCCCCCACCGCACCCGCACCACGGGTGCCGTCGGTGGCCGCCACAAGCTGATCGAACATACGAGCGAAGTTACCCGCGTCCAGCGACCGAATACTGGGTGAAACCTCGGCTCCTATCTCAATCTGTGGATGAATCCGCGCCTGTGAATAAAAGCACCGAGTCGGTTTGCGGTGATGGTCATCACCGAGCGGCCAACTACTGGAATCAATCCGCTGACCAGCCGGGTTTAACAGCTTGGAAACGCTAGAGATAAGGAATAGAGGATGAATAAGTTCGGATTTGCCACTGCGATCGTCGGGGGCCTCGCCGCTGCGGTCATCGGACTGGCAGCTCCGGCAAGTGCCGCGCCTGCCGGTCCCGGCAGCGCTCAGCAGACCATCAACGAGCTGCAGGCACAGGGTTATACGGTGATCGTGAACCGACTCGGTACCGCCCCGCTCGATCAGGCCAGTGTGGTGGCCGTTCGGCCAGGGCAGACCTATTCGCGCACGGACACCGGCGTTCCTGGTGCCGGCAACGACATCCACACAACTGTCACCGACAAGACGGTCTACGTAGACGTCAAGTAAGTCGATTCGCAAGGAGGGGCATCCAATTGGATGCCCCTCCTTCCTATTTCGGCGATGCTGAACCCGTGATCGAACTAGCGCGCTACCAGGAGGGCCTGTCGACTGTCGTGGCCTCGCGCGATGGCGACGAGCTGCTGTTCCTTTCGTCGTACGACGACCACGGCAGGACGATCACCGAGGAATCCCGCATCACGATCGGCGACTTCGTCGCGAAGGGCGAGGGCCCCTGGCCGTGGTATGACCTGGGCGATAAGCGCGACGGCACCCTGAAGGTGCTGGACGCGCTCGGCGTCGATCGGCCGGCGTGGACGGCGCCGCTGCCCGACGAGGTCCTCGATCTCTTCGACCAGGCCCGCAACGGAAGCACCGAAGTCATCGAGCTGCTCGCCTGGGGCGCCGAGCCCGATCCGATCGATCCCTGCGGGGCGTCACCGCTCTGGTACGGGGTGCGCTCTCGCAGCGCTGGCATCGTCGTGGCCCTGATCGAGGCAGGCGCCGACGCTGGCCGCCGCATCGACCTGTCAGCCCGAGGCGAGCGGTTCACGACGATCCTGCACGAAATCGTCCGCCTCGGACGCACCGTGGCGCTAGCCCATGCGCTGGCCAAGGGCGTCGACCCAGGCCTCCAAGACTCAGACGGCGCCACGGCGTTGCACGTGGTCGACGGCAACAACGATAACGTCAACCCCGAGTTGGTTCGCGCACTTGTTCGCGCCGGGGCCGCAGTCGACGCCGCGGTTCCGAGCGGCACCCAGCCCATCGAACACGCGGTCCGCCGGGTCCTGCCCGCGACCGTGGCGGCGATGGTCGAACTCGGCGCCGACCCAGGCCGCGGCCTCGATGCGCTGCTGCCCTGGTGGGCCACCACCGGAGCACGCCATGCGGGCCACCGTGCGACCGACGTCGCCGAAATGATCGACATCCTGCGCGCAGGCGGCGCTGTGGTGACCGACGGGCACCGCGAATTGGCGGCCGACGCCGGAGCATCGCAGGTCGAAGCCGCCCTTCGCCGCTAGAGTCGCGATGTGCCCGGGTACTCCCGATATGTCGCGATCGGCGACAGCCAGACGGAGGGGCTATGGGACGGCGACGACTCCGTCGGGCTGCACGGATTCGCCGACCGGCTTGCCCAAATCGTCGACACGCACTACCCGGGTCTGACCTATGCCAACCTCGCCGTGCGCGGCAGGCGCATCGGCGACCTGCTCGACGAGCAGCTGCCGAACGCGCTGGCGATGGATCCCGACCTGGTGACGGTGTGCATCGGGATGAACGACGTGACGCGGCCCGGACCCTACTTCGACAAGGCCCTTGCCGAGCTCGAAGACCTGCACGCCCAGCTGTCATTGTCGGGGGCAACGGTCGTGACCAACACGTTCCCTGACCTGGCGCAGATTATTCCGATCGGCCGCATGCTCGGGGCGCGGGTTACGCGCATCAACGACGAGATCAGAAGGGCCGCCGACTGGTACGACTTCCGGCTGGTCGACCTTTATGACGCGCCATCGATGACCCACCCGGACACCTGGAGCGCCGACCGGGTGCACGGGTCAGCGAAGGGCCACGCCCTGTTCGCTGCCGCGGCCGCCGAGGCACTGGATTTGCCTGGGAGCAACCATGATTGGGCTGAACTCGACGGCGGACCCGTACGTCACTCGCTCCGGTCGCAGGCCTACTCGCAGGCACTGTGGACGCAGAACATGCTGATGCCCTGGCTGTGGCGGCACGTGCGTGGTCGGTCCGCCGGGGACGGTCGTGGTCCCCGACGGCCGCGTCTGGAAAGCGTGGCGGCCTAGCTACCCAAGAACGGCAGCGGGATCGGCGACTGGCCGTTGGCGATCGACGTCACAGCCGCCGGGCAGAACAGCGAGATGGCGAGGCCGGTGAACATGGTCGCCGGGCCCAGCGACATGCCGCCCGCGTCGGCCACCTTGGCGGCGACGTCGGCCGCCGTCTGGCCGGGCTGGGCCAGCATCGGGCAGACCTGCTGGCCCAGCGCTGCCGCATCGACGGGGGCGGCGGTCCCGATCCCGGCGTTGGTCAACGCCGAAAGGAACGCGTCGTCAGTGGTGTCGGCCTGCGCCGGCGCCGCCCACGCCAGGCCGGAAGCCAACACACCGGCGGAAAGGGCGAGGGCGATTCGTCTGCGCTGCACCCCCGAATCGTAGCGTCAGATGCCCGTCCAGGCCGCATCGATGCTGTCTGCCACGTCGATGACCTTGGCCTTCTGCGACGCCGGGCTGTCGATTTCGCCTGCGACGTGTGCGGCGACGAACCGCTTGATCTCCGCGTCGACGCCGGCGACGATCCGGAGCAACTCCGCGCGTAGCGACTTGGACGTGACGTGGATGGAGATGTCAGCAGGCCGTGGTTTCTCGACGTCCAGAATCAGCAACAGTGGCGCAGCGGCCCGCGCCGTAGCCCGCAGCGCGATCTCTCCGAACACCATGAATTTCGGCCTGTCGATACGCAGGTCGATGACCATGTCGATCTCTAACGGGATCCGGATGGCGAACGTGATCATCTCGCCGACCTGCCTGGTGATCCGTGGCTCCATGATCCGGACCTTGGCGGTCACCTTGGCGATCTTGCCCGGGCCCTGGCCCATCGGCCCCATCTCGAACGCGTCTCCAGCGATAGCGCCGATCGCTCCGCCGACGCGGTCTTCTGTCACTGCGACCTCGAAGAACCTGCGTCCGAACTCTTCGTACGTCATGTAGTCATCGGCGTCCATCGTGCTGTAACCGTCTCACGTCCACCCACCGAACCGGTGTAGCGCGACCGAATCGAGACTCATCCTGCGTCGCGGAAGAGCTGAATACCGGTGATCGCGACGGGTTCGGAACCGACCTCGGCGAAGAACACACTGCACTGCCCCGCCCGCTCGATGGCCGCGACGACGGCATACCCGGATCCGATGAGCTTGCGCCAGCGCGCTCCCGAGAGGTGCCTGAGCAGGTCTGCTGCGCTCATCTGAACGCCGTCGCCGCCCGAGATGCGGACCTCGCCCGCAAGCCGTCGTCGCATGCCGACCTCGTCGCCTGCGCACGCTGCGTCCAGGAACCGCGCGACGGCACCCTTGGCACCGCTGCCCATACTGCGCAGTCCGCCGAGGAATCCGAGAGTGCCGACCAAACCCTGGTTGTGCATCAGTAGTCGGGACAGCCGCACGCCCGCCGGGACGGCCCGGATGCCCCCGCGCAGATACTGCGCCACCATCGCGGGCAGCTCCCAAAAAGCCCACAGTGCAGCAATTTTCAGCTCACCGGCCTCGTCTTCGAGGTCGTAGCGGATGAAGACGGGTACCCGCAGCGTGAGCGTCGACGCCATCGTCACCTCGAGTTCGCCGTCGCGGACGACGGTCTGGCCGACGACGATGTCGACGTCGGGGTGAAATCGGATGTCGCGGGGACCGATGAACGTGTCGTAGAACTGCCCGATCGCGGCGACCCCTCGATGCGGCGCGGAGCCGACGGGGTCCTCGACACAACCGTTCGACGTGA
>DATNFI010000073.1:0-20443 GCA_035606475.1 Mycobacterium sp.
GCTCAACCAACACGTCGGCAATTACCGCGTCGAGGTCATCGAGCCGCTGCACAAACTGCGCATCGTGCTCGACGAAACCGAAGGCATTGCCGCGGATCTGACCTGGGATGGGCTGTTCGACGTCGTGCAGGAACAGCCGCACATCATGCGGCGAGGCACTCGCGTCACACTCGACGCACAGCGTTTCGCGCAGGTCGGCGCGTGGAGCGGTCATCTGCTGATCGACGGTCAGGAGATCGCCGTCGACCCGGCCACCTGGATCGGCAGCCGCGACCGGTCCTGGGGCATCCGGCCGATCGGTGAGCCCGAACCCGCGGGCCGGCCCGCCGACCCGCCCTTCGAGGGCATGTGGTGGCTGTATGTGCCGAAGGCGTTCGACGACTTCGCGATCTGCCTGATCATCCAGGAGGAGCCCAACGGGTTCCGCTCGCTCAACGACTGCACCCGGGTGTGGCGCGACGGCCGGGTCGAGCAACTGGGCTGGCCCCGGGTCAAGATCCACTACCGCTCCGGCACCCGCATCCCCACCGGCGCGACCATCGACGCGACCGCACCCGACGGCACCCCGGTCCACTTCGACGTGGAGTCCAAGCTGCCGGTGCCGATCCACGTCGGCGGCGGTTACGGCGGCGACTCCGACTGGCTGCACGGCATGTGGAAGGGCGAGAAGTTCACCGAACGGCTCACCTACGACATGACCGACCCGGCGATCATCGGCCGATCCGGCTTCGGCGTCATCGACCATGTCGGCCGCGCGGTGTGCCGGGACGGCGATGGAGATCCGGTCGAGGGCTGGGGCCTCTACGAGCATGGCGCGCTGGGCCGCCACGACCCGTCCGGCTTCAAGGATTGGCTAACGGTTGCGCCCTGAGCTCCATCAGTCACCTGATCTTTACGACGACCTTGCCCTTAGCGCGCCCCTTCGCCACGTAGGCGAGCGCATCTGGGGTCGATTCGAACGGAAAGACCCGATCCACAACTGGACGTATGACACCGGCATCGATGAGCGAGGCGAGCTCGCGTAACTGATCTCCATTTGCTCTCATGAACAAGAACGAGTAGGTGACCCCGCGACGTTTGGCTTTCCGTCTGATCTGGAAGCTGAGGGCACGCATCGCTTGTATCAAGAACCAGTTCGCCCCGAACTCCCTGGCGAAATCGGGCTCAGGCGGGCCGGCCACTGAGATCACTTTCCCGCCGGGTTTGAGTACCCGGAGCGACTTTTCGAGCGTCTCGCCCCCCTGGGTGTCAAGGACTAGGTCGTAATCACTCAGCACGGTCTCGAAATCATGACTCCGGTAGTCAATGACGACATCCGCCCCAAGACGCTTGACCCATTCAACGTTCGCGGTGCTCGTGGTGGTGGCGACGGTGGCCCCGAGATGCTTTGCCAGCTGAATGGCAATCGTGCCAAGGCCTCCGGAACCAGCATGGATGAGCACCTTCTGTCCGGCTTGCAGCTTCGCCTTCTCTACCAGCGCCTGCCACGCGGTCAGACCGACAAGCGGTACTGAAGCCGCTTGTTCCATGTCCAGCCCGTCCGGCTTTTTCGCGACGTCGTTCTGGCTGATCGCAATCAACTCCGCGAAGGCGCCGATTCGACCCTGGTCAGGTCTCGCGTAGACCGCGTCACCCACTTTGAACCGCTTGACATTTCGCCCAACCTCAACGACGACGCCGGCGAGATCGTTGCCCAGCACGAGCGGCAACTTGTACGGCAGTAACGGCTTTAGCTCGCCGTTTTTGATCTTGAGATCCAAGGGGTTGACGCTGGCGGCGTGAATCTGGACCAAGACGTCACCGTCACCCCATGCGGGTGCGGGACGTTCGACGGCCTCGACGTTGGTCCGTTTCCCATACCGGCGGACGACGAATGCTTTCATGTCTTTCTCCTGGTAGTTACGAGTGATGCGCGGCGCGTAACGACGCCTTGTCGACCTTGCCGACCGGGTTCTTGGCGATCGCATCCACCACGTGGATAGAGGTTGGGCGCTTGTAGCCACCCAGGTTGCGTGTGCAAAGCGCTTGCAGCGCAGCTGGATCGACGGTGGCGCCCGGTCGCGGTTGGACGTAGGCGGCGACTACCTCACCCCACTTATCGTCAGGTACGCCGATCACGGCGGCCTCGAGGACTGCCGGATCACCAGCCAGGACATCCTCGATTTCCTTGGGGTAGATGTTTTCTCCGCCCCGGATGATCATGTCCTTCGCGCGCCCGACAAGGGTGAGATAGCCCTGCCCGTCGACGTGGCCGACGTCGCCCGTGTGCAACCAACCGTCCACGATGACTCGGGCTGTCTCGTCCGGGCGCCCGAGGTAGCCACGCATGACATTGGGTCCCCGCACCAGCACCTCACCGTCCACGCCGGGCGCCACTGCGACACCGTCATCGTCGATGATGCGAATCTCCTGGCCCGGGAAGGGAAGTCCGACAGTTCCGGGTCGTCTAGGACCCCCGACGGGATTGATGGTGGAGGCGCAGGTTCCTTCGGACAGCCCATATCCCTCGACCACCGGAAACCCGTACCGGCTCTCGAACCGCGTCAGCAACTCCGCCGGGGCAGGCGCCGCGCCGCAGATTCCGAACCGCAGTGACGACGTATCGGGTACCACCTCGGCCGGCAACGCGGAAAGCATGTTGTAGATCGTCGGCACCGCGCTGAAAAAAGTGGGCCGCTCGTATTCGATTGTGTCGAAGAAGGTTTGGGGATCGAATCGGTCGGCGATGACGATACTGGCGCCCGCCAGCAGCGGCATGAGGATGCTGACCACGATGCCGTTGACATGGAACAGCGGCAGGATCAGCAGGCACCGGTCCGCCGGCCCGATATCTAGTGCCTGGCAGCCCATCTTCGCCATGGCATCGAGGTTGGCGTGATCGAGCATCACACCCTTCGGTATCCCGGTGGTGCCGCTGGTGTAGATGAGCAGAGCAAGTGCAGACGCATCCAGATGTGGTGTCGGATCAGACCTGCTGGGCCGTCTGTATAGATCGCCGACAGCCAGCGTGGGCGGGCCGGCCTGTGCGCTCGCGCTGTCCTGGACCACCAGCAGACGGGCACCGGAGTCATCAAGCTGGCGAACGACTTCGGCGTCGGTCAGGCTCGGATTGACCGGCGTGACGGTAGCACCCAACCGCCAGGCGGCGAACACCACCACCACGAACTCGACACTGTTGCGCAACTTGACGGCGACGACGTCGCCAGGACCAATCCCGAAGTCTCTCAGGTGACGAGACGCGGCCCGGACGTGGCCCAGCAGCGCGGCGTTGGTCAGCGACCATCGCCCATCGGAGACGGCGGGACCGACTGGATCGGATTTGGCGCGGCGGTCAGGCAGGGAAGCAAAGTTCATGGCGCGCAATCGAGTTGGCGGGTGAGGAACTCGACCTGGTCGCATATCAGAGCTTCGAAGGCGTCGCCGGTGTAGAAGTCGAAATGCCCGGCGTCGTAGCGTTTGATCTCGCCCCGCGGCGCGGTCCGCGCGTATCGCAGGGTTTGGTTGGGTGGCGTGACGGTGTCGGTGTTGCTGACGCAGAACAAGATTGGGAAATGGACTTTCCTCGCCGCACGTCCCGGCCGGTAGGCCATGGCGGTCGGAACGACGCGCGCTGCCGCCGCGTTCCGGAACGTCATGCCGGCCGGCATCAGCGCCTGATAGCCGGGAAGGGCATCCGGGGCGTTCATCAGGGCCAGCGAACCGGGCGGGCCGGCGATGGGAACCGTCGTGGGCGGCTTGCCAAGGACCATGGAAGCAAAATCCCTTGCGACTGCGGGCACCAGCTTGGCCGAGGCGCGCGGGCCCAGCGCGAGCGCGGACGCCAACCCGTCGGTGAATGGGCATTGGGCCACCGCCGCTCGCAGTTCAGGATGGCGGGAGGCGACCGTAATGGCATGGCCACCACCAAAGGAGCTGCCCCAGACCGCGATACGGGTGCCGTCGAGGTCGCGCCGCGCCTTCACATAGGCGATGGCGGCGTCCCAGTCGGCGAGTTGTCGCTTGATCGACAACAGCTGACGAGGCTGGCCGCCGCTGTCGCCGAAATGCCGATAGGTGAAGGCCAGGGCGGCGATGCCGGCCCGCGCGAAGCGTTCCGCGAAGGCGTCCAGGCGCATCTCGCGGGTGGCGCCAAGCCCGTGGCCAAGGATGACCACGGGTGGCTCGGTGACCCCGGTCGGCAGGTACAGCCATGCGGCACAGATGTTCTCGCCTGACGTGAACGAGACGTCGTGACGGGTGACAGGCTGCACAGTGCTCACCTCTTCGCCGCCCCGTTGGTCGAGCCAACCGCGGGCACCCGGCCCGCTTCGAGGGCTTGCTCATAGGCGCCGGGGCGGTACAGGGGTAGCTCGCCGGTGGACTCCGTATCCGCCAAGTACTGCAGCATCAGGTCCTGGCCGACCTTGGACTGATCGGTGCCGAGGAACTCGGTGCGCTCGACATGCAAGCCTTCCGACAGCGACATCGAACCACCGAAGTACACCGACCGCTTGATGGCCTCGACCGATCCCTTTGCCCGCTTGCCGAAGTACTCGGCAAGTTCGGTCGCCCGCGTGACGACCTCATCGGGTGCGACGACCTCATCGACAGCCCCGTTGGCCAGTGCCTGCGCGGGCGTAAATGGCTTGCCCTCCAAGATCGCAACCAACGATCGGTGCGTGCCGATCAGGCGAGTCAGTCGCTGACTGCCGCCTCCGCCGGGCATGATCCCGAGCAGGACCTCGGGCTGACCGATGAAGAAGTCCCCGTCGGCCATGACGCGCAAATCGCACGCCCAAGCAAATTCCGCGCCCAACCCCAGCGCCGAACCGTTGAGGGCGGCGACGAAGATGACGCCGCTGGCGTTCATCTTCAGAAACGTCGCGTGCAATTGGTCGAGCTGGGCGACTCCTCGTAGCGGGGTCCGACGAACCACCGGTTCCAGGACACGGGCGCGGTCGACGCCTCTGGCCAGTCGCAGGGCGGCCGAGGCGCTGCGTCGGCCCAAGTCCGGCGCCGCCGCACCCTCAGCCTGCAGCCACCGAACGTCGGCGTGACTGACGAATCTGCCTTCCCGCGCGCCGGTGAACACAACGGCGTGGACGCCCGGATCACGGTCGACACCGTCCACCAACTCCTCGAGCTCGTTGGCCATGTCGACGCCGAACAAGCTGTGCGGACCGCCGTCGACCCGCACGACCAGTACGGCTTCACGATCCTCGATCTCGAAATGGCTACTCACGGTCGGTCCCTCCATTGCGGTCGTAACGAAGTTATACGCTAATATAACGAAGTTACGATAGTTTGACAACCTCCCGCCTAGGAGCGGTACGGGCTCGGGAAACGGAAGTCAGGTGGAACATGAGTGACCCGTCAGGACGTGCGACCGCCGATGGTGTGCCGGAGCGGCTCATTCAAGCCACGATTAGCCTGCTGGCCGAGCAGGGACCCTCCGCCATCAAGGCCCGCACAGTGGCGGCCGCGAGCGGCCTGTCGACGATGGTGGTCTACCACCACTTCGGTGGGATTCCTGAGCTGACCCAGGCCGTCGTGGACTACGGCTTCAGGGAGCTCGACAACGCGTTTTCTCAGTTACCGGTCACCGACGATCCCATCACCGATCTGGCACTGCTGGCATTGACATGTCGACGAGTCGCCCGACAAAACCCCCATTTGTATGACCTCATGTTTGGGTTGTCGACCCGCGCGACATACCGGCCGCTGGCGGATACCGACGTTCGTTTCAGTGGTCGATCGCAGGCCTTCCGAGGCGCCTATTCCCACGTCGCAGACGCCTGCGAACGGCTTGTCAGTTCGGGCCGGGTCAACGAACAAAAAGCTGAGAACATCGCGGCTCAGTTGTGGAGCTTCTTGCACGGCTTCATCACCCTCGAGCTGGCGGAGACCTTCGTCGACTTCGACGACCCGGTCAGGCAAGTGATGCTGCCGATGGGTGTGAATCTATCTGTGGGGTTTGGGGATACCCGCGAAAGAGCCGAAGCCTCTCACGAATCGGCTGTGCGCCTTAGCAACTCCCTTACGCGACCCGACAAGCGCCCGACTAGGTCGACCCGCTCTCGCAAACGGGGCCGTTGACAGCCGGCATGAGTTGGTCGTGCCTCCCCAATGCCTCGCACTCGCTCTCGAGGACCGGAACCGTATCGGCCGCAAAGCGCCTCATCCATGGCCATGCCACCGGCGAATTCAGCGCCGCCTTGGCCCAATTAGCCACGACGACTGCGCGCGGAACGTACACCCTGCTACGCCGGCGCACGAGTCCATCGACGATCGCGGAAGCTGCCCGGTCGACGCTCGTGGTCACGTTGCCCGGGTACGGCAGCCGTCTGCGTAGGTCCTGAAAGGAGGGAAGGTCCGCCTCGGCGCCTCGGACCAGGTCCGTGTCGATCCACGAGGGGTGCACCAGCCCGACCGTGACACCGAGATGCGCCACCTCTTGGCGATAGGCCAGAGCGAGCAGTTCCACTCCGGCTTTGCTCGCGGCATATGACGCCATACCAGCCAGTGGCGTGAATGACAGGGCCGAGGCCACCACCGTCACGTGCCCGCGGCTGCGCTCCAGATGAGGTGTCGCGTATTTCAGGGTGCGGAAGACGCCGTTCACATTGATGTCCAGTACTCGCTCGAACGCCGCCTCGTCCACCTGGCGCACCGTCCCGTACCCCACTATCCCGGCGTTGGCGACGACGATATCGATGCCGCCCATGGTCTGCGCGCAGTCATCGATCGCCGAGCGCAGGGCTCTGCCGTCGCGCACGTCGGCCTCGCGCCAGCACGCGGCGCGGCCTAGGTCGGCAGCGAGGGCGCGTAACCGTTCGGGCTCAAGTCCGATCAGCGCGAGCTGAGCGCCTCGTGCCGCAGCGACACGTGCCACCTTCTCACCGATGCCTCGTGCGGCCCCAGTAACAACCATCTTTCGACCGCTTAGATTGTGACGCATCGGACGAATGTAACTTCGTTATAGGGAGAATGCAAGCGTCCCCGTTAGCCCCAGGACATCGGGTGTCGGAGCGCATTGGCCGGCGGGGCCACATCGACTTTTCCCTATTGCGAACGCAGTCAAGAGGTTTCACGTTGCAGCGGCGGAGCTATTTCAACGCAATTCGTCGATGATCGCCGCCAGGGTTTGCAATCCGATCGGCGCAGCCTGGTAGAGGCAGACGGTGTCGGCGACGCCGCCGACGCGATCGCGAACATGTCGGGCGACGTCGGCGGGTGTGCCGCAGGCGGCGATGGTGTGCAGGATTTCGTCGTCGATGAGTCCGCCCATTTCCGCCCAGCGACCCTGCTTGGACAGCGTGTTCAGTTCGGGTTGCAGGTCCTGCCAACCGTGGGCGGCCAGCACCGGGCGATACGCCGGCGTCGACCCATAGAAGGCCAGCAGTGCGCGCGTCCGCACGTGTGCTGCTTCGATTTCGGCGTCGGTGTCGCCGGAGGAGACGATGATTTCGGGCAGCACGATGAGCTCGTTCGGCTGCCGGCCCGATGCTGCCAGTCCCTCATGCACGATAGGCATGGTGTGCTCGTGCAGGAAACGCTTGGAGCCGAACGGCATCACCAGCAGACCGTCGGCGTGCTGCGCGACGGCCCGGGTCAGTCGAGGCCCGAGCGCGCCGACGTAAATCGGCGGCGGCCCAAAGGGATTCGGCCCAGGATTGAACGTCGGCGTCATCAAGGTGTGTCGATAGAAGTCGCCGCGGAAATCCAGCCGCTGCCCGGAATTCCAGGCCGCGAAGATCGCTCGTAACGCCGCCACGAGCTCGGTCATCCGAGCCACCGGTCTGTCGAACTCGGCACCGAACCGCTTTTCGATCTGCGCCCGGATCTGGGTTCCCAGTCCGAGGATGAAACGGCCGGAGCTCAGCAGCTGGTGATCGTTGGCCTGGTGGGCCAAATGAATCGGGTTGCGCGGGAACGCAATAGCGACATTGGTCATCAGGTCGAGGCCGGGCACAGTCGCCGCCAGCGTCAAGGGCGCGAACACGTCGTGCGGTCCCTCAAACGTGGCGACCCCACCGGCTCCCGCGTTGCGAAGCTCCCGAGCGCGCTCGGCGGCGTCGGTGAGTCCGTACAGGGCAGTGAAAACTTTCACGGTGTCCTCACGGTACGCAGCGCCGATGGGGTTGACTGAAGGGCATGTCTGATGCGACCTGGACCGCCGACGTCGTTGTGGTGGGTGCCGGTTTCGCCGGCCTTTCCGCCGCGCGAGAGCTGACCCGACTGGGACACGATGTGTTGGTGCTGGAGGGCCGCGATCGGGTCGGCGGACGCTCCTACACCGGCCAGATCGCCGGCATCCCGGTGGACATGGGCGGCACCTTCGTGGGCCCGACGCAGGACGCGGTGCTGAAGCTGGCCGCCGATCTCGGCATCACGACCGTTCCGACCTACGATGACGGCGCCAACCTGATCCGGTGGCGCGGCGCGGTGCGCTCGTACACCGGCACGATCCCGCGGTTGTCACTGGGCGGTCTGCTCGATCTCGGCCGCGTACGTTGGCAATTCGAACGCATCGCCCGAACCGTGTCGCTGACCGAGCCGTGGACGACCCGGCGCGCAGCCAAGCTGGACAGCCAGTCGCTCGGCCAGTGGCTGCGGTCGGTGCGGGCCGGCGCCACCACCCGGGACCTGCTGGCGATCATGGCGCGGGTGACCTGGGGCTGCGAACTCGACGACGTCTCGATGCTGCACGCCGCCCGCTATGCCCGTGCCGCCGGCGGGCTGGACCGAATGCTCGACGTCGAGAACGGCGCCCAGCAGGACCGGTTCGCGGCCGGCACCCAACACATCGCCGACACCGCGGCGGCCGAACTCGGCGATCGCGTGGTGTTGGAAGCCGCCGTTCGACGCATCGACTGCCACGACAACGGAGTGACGGTCACCAGCGAAAAAGGCCGCGCCGACGCGAAATTCGTGATTGTCGCCGTCCCGCCCGAGCATTGGAATGTCATCGACTTCAGCCCGGCGCTATCCACCGAACACCGGCAGCTCCCCGCGCATTGGCCGCAAGGCCGGCTCAGCAAGGCTTACGTCGCCTACTCCACTCCGTTCTGGCGCGACAAGGGATTCTCCGGCGAATCGTTGTCCGACCAGGGACCGGTGTTCATCACCTTCGACGTCAGCCCCGATCCCGGTGGGCCCGGAATCCTGCTGGGGTTCGTCGACTCCCGCAGCTTCGACACGCTGGCCCCGGAACTGCGCCGCCGGCGCGCGCTGGAATGCTTCGCGGCGATGTTCGGCGACGAGGCGCTCACGCCGATCGACTACGTCGACCATCGTTGGGGCGCAGAAGAATTCGCGCCCGGCGGCCCGACGGCCGCGGTGCCACCCGGTTCCTGGACACGCTTCGGGCCGCTGTTGCGTCGCCCGATCGGGCCGATCCACTGGGCCGGCACCGAGACCGCCGACGAATGGACCGGTTTCCTCGACGGCGCGGTGCGCTCCGGGCAGCGAGCCGCCGCCGAAGTCGCGCGGCGCTTATAGCGCGCGCCTATAGCGCGCGCCGCAGCGTCACTGACTCGGCCAGCGCGCGCAGTTCCCGGTTGACCTCGAGGGGCCGTTCCAGCATGGAGCAGTGACCGCCCGGCAACTCGACGAGGCCGACCAGGTTCGGTGCGGCGGCGGCAATCCGCCGTGACTGGACCAGCGGCGTCAGACGGTCGCGCTGACTGCCGATGACCAGCGTCGGCACCGTCAAACCGGTGAGGTCGATGTGGCGGCCGCCCATCGCCTCGACAAGAGCCTTGCCGCAGCCCCCGCGACCGGCCGGCGAGGTGGCGCTGAACAACTCGAAAATCAGTGACGCGACCGCGGGGTCGGCGTCGGCGCCGACCGCCAGCATCGAAATCATCTCGCGACTGGCCCGCTGCATCCCGGGCGGCATCGAGAACGAACCGAAAATGTTGATCAGTGCGCGCCCGCCGAGAATCCGCACCGCGGCGAACGGTGGCGGCACCGGCACCAGTCGCACCTCACGCAGCAAGTCGCCGGTCGTGGTGTTGATCAGAGCCACCGCGTCCGCGCGTTCCGCTACCTTGTGGCGGTAGTGATCAGACCAGGCCGCAATTGCCATGCCGCCCATGGAATGTCCGGCGATAACCGCGCGCTCCCCCGGCGCCAGCGTGGCATCGAGCACCGCGTCGACGTCGGCGGCCAGGTGGCTGAGGGTGTAACCGCCGCGGCGCGGAAGCCCGCTGCGGCCATGACCACGATGGTCAAACGCGATCACCCGGTAATTCTTTGCCAGGTCGGCGATCTGGTAGGCCCACACCCGGACGGCGCAGGTGATGCCGTGTGCGAGGACGATCGGATAGCCGTCTTCGGGACCGAATACCTCGGTGTGCAGACGGGTTCCGTCCGCCGAGCGCACCTCCACGGTGCGACTCCGCGGCAAATCCGCGAGCAGGGAATGCGACGGGTACGCCGGTCGCGAAGAACTCATTGCGCTCCCCTCCGGCGCGGCAACGCCGCCGCGCCCGGAGAGCCTATCCGAGCGCACCACCCGATGTCCGTCAAAAATGACCGTGGCGATATTTTTCCGGAGTCCTAAAAAGCGGCCCGGGTTTAATCGCAGCTCGTCCGCGGTATGCCCGCTGCGGCTGAGCCCAACAGAGAGATTCGATTTCGGGACGTCGGCGTGTACAGCCGCCATAGACTCAGGCGATCAGGCAAATCGGGGACGACGCAGATATCGGAGAGCGGAGAAATCATGAGCACCATCGAGGCGGATGCAGCGACGCAGAACCCGTCCGAGCAGGACTCGCACCGGGCATTCGAGAGCGATGTGGCCGCGACGCAGGCCTATCTCGACAGCCCACGATTCGACGGAATCACCCGCCTCTACTCCGCGCGCCAGGTTGTCGAGCAGCGCGGCACCATCGCGTCGGATTACATCGTCGCTCGTGAAGCCGCCGAGGCCTTCTATCCGCGGCTGCGCGAACTGTTCGCCCAGAAAAAGAGCATCACCACGTTCGGCCCGTACTCACCCGGCCAGGCCGTGACGATGAAGCGGATGGGCATCGAGGGCATCTACCTCGGCGGCTGGGCCACCTCGGCCAAAGGCTCGATCAGCGAAGACCCCGGCCCCGACCTGGCCAGCTATCCGCTCAGCCAAGTGCCCGACGAGGCGGCCGGCCTGGTTCGCGCGCTGTTGACCGCCGACCGTAACCAGCAGTACCTGCGCCTGCGGATGAGCGAGGAGCAACGCCAGCGGACACCGGCCGTCGACTACCGGCCGTTCATCATCGCCGACGCCGACACCGGGCACGGTGGCGACCCGCACGTCCGCAACCTGGTCAAACGCTTTGTCGAGGCCGGCGTGCCCGGGTATCACATCGAAGACCAGCGACCGGGTACCAAGAAGTGCGGTCACCAGGGCGGCAAGGTGCTGGTGCCGTCGGACGAACAGATCAAGCGCCTCAACACGGCCCGCTTCCAGCTCGACATCATGCGGGTGCCCGGCATCATCGTGGCCCGCACCGACGCGGAGGCCGCCAACCTGCTCGACAGCCGGGCCGACGAGCGTGACCAGCCGTTCGTGCTCGGCACGACGAACCTCAAGATCCCGTCCTACAAGTCCTGTTTTCTGGCGATGGTGCGCCGCTTCTACGAGTCGGGGTTCACCGAACTCAACGGGCATCTGCTGTACGCCCTACCCGAGCCGCAATACGCGGCGGCCGACGCGTGGCTGGATCGCAACGGCATCGGGGAGCTGATCACGAAGGCCGCCGCGTCGCCGGATCACGCGCAGCAGTCGGTCGACGCGGTGTTCGACGAGATCGAGTCGACGTTCGTCGACGCCTGGCAGGTCGACGCGGGATTGATGACGTACGGCGAGGCCGTCGCGGAACTGCTCGAATTCAACGCGAACGACGGCGACACCAGCGATATGACCGCGGACGAGTGGCGGAAGTTCGCGCAACGCGCCCCGTTCTACACCGCCCAGCAGAAAGCAAAGGAGCTGGGCGTCAACGTGTCCTGGGATTGCGAGCTGGCCAAGACGCCGGAGGGTTACTACCAGATCCGCGGCGGCATCCCCTACGCGATCGCCAAATCGCTTGCGGCAGCGCCGTTTGCCGACCTGCTCTGGATGGAGACCAAGACGGCGGATCTGGCCGACGCCCGCGAGTTCGCCGACGCGATCCACGCCGTATTCCCCGACCAGATGCTGGCCTACAACCTGTCGCCGTCGTTCAACTGGGACACCACCGGCATGACCGACGACGAGATGCGGGCATTCCCAGAAGAACTCGGCAAGATGGGCTTCGTCTTCAACTTCATCACCTACGGCGGCCACCAGATCGACGGCGTGGCCTCCGAGGAGTTCGCCACCTCGTTGCGCCAGGAGGGCATGCTCGCGCTGGCTCGTCTGCAACGCAAGATGCGACTCGTCGAATCGCCTTATCGCACACCGCAAACCCTGGTCGGCGGACCACGCAGCGACGCCGCGCTGGCCGCCTCGTCCGGTCGAACAGCGACCACCAAGGCGATGGGCGAGGGATCCACCCAGCATCAGCACCTGGTGCAGACCGAGGTGCCGAAGAAGCTGCTCGAGGAGTGGCTGGCGCTGTGGGGCGACCACTACAAGATCGGTGAAACCCTGTCGGTGCGGCTGCGTCCGCGGCGGGCCGGCTCCGACGTGCTCGACCTGGGCATCTACGGCGACAATGCCGACGAGCCGCTGGCCAATGTCGTCGTCGACCCGATCAAAGACCGGCACGGCCGAAACATCCTCACGGTGCGCGACCAGAACACGTTCGCCGAGAAGATGCGAAAGAAGCGGCTGATGGACGTCATTCACCTGTGGCTGATCCACCGGTTCAAGCCCGAGATCGTGTACTACGTGACGCCGACCGAGGACAACATCTACCAGACGGACAAGATGAAGTCGCACGGCATATTCAGCAACGTGTACCAGGAAGTCGGCGAGATCATCGTCGCCGACGTGAACCAGCCGCGCATCGACGAGCTCCTCTCGCCTGATCGCGCGGCGCTGAAAAAGCTGATCGCCAAGCAGGATTAGCCGCGATCAGCGGCTTTGGCGCGCGAGTCTGAATCTGCCGACGCTTCACCGGCGTGTCGCGTCGTCGGATTCACACTCGGTGCGATCAGCCCAGGGGTTGCTGGAGATCAGCTAGCCGACTAGCTCGGGATGAAACTTCGCCGCCATCCGGCGAAGTCCGTCCTGCCAGTCGACGGTGCTGGCGCCGACCAGCTCGTGCATCCGGGACACATCGGTGGGGTTGCCGCGCAACGCTTGTGGGCTTTCTTCGAAGACCGGGTCTTTGCCGACCAGTGAACCGAGATAGCGACACCAGTCCTGCAGGCTGACGGTCTGGTCGCCACACCAGTTGACGGTGATCGCCGGCACCGATGCGGCCGCGAGCAGCTTCGGGATCGTCGCGATGATGTCTTCTTCGTGAATTGGGTTGTAGCTGGCCGGAACTCCGGCGGGCACCGGGATCGGGATGCCGGCCAGCATCATCTCCATGTGGTAGAAGGGCCATCCGCCGTTGTCGCCGTAGGGCACGTTCAGTCGGGCGATGACGGTCGGAATATCGAGAGCGCGCGCCATGGTCCGGGCGACGACTTCGCCGGCGATTTTGGAGATGGAGTAGGTCGGGAACAACGGTTTGTGATTGTCGCCCAGCGCCGAGCGTTCGGTGCGTGGCTCGTCATCCGGAGGGTCGTAGACCGCGGCGGATGAGCAGTGCAGGAACGCTTTTGCGCTGCGGCAGTGCGCCATCAGCAGGCCGACGGACTCGGCATTGGCGCCAAGGTCCTTGTCCCAGTCGCCGCTTTTGGCGACCGCCAAATTGAGCACGTAATCGAAATCGTCTGGTAAGCCGCCGAACTCACCGGCTGCGAGGTTGACCGTTTCGCACCGAACACCCGCCTTCTCCAGATCCTCGCGAGCGGCCGCGTTGGTGAAGCGGGCGATGCCCCACACCTCGTTGTCAGCCGCCAGCGTCTTGGCGATGGGCACGGCAACTTGTCCGGTCGGGCCGGTGATCAGGATTTTGGCGTCACGCATGGGCCGATCGTATTGCCCGGGTGGGCGCGCCGTCGGCATTACCGCCGCAGAAGTCTCGATGAGCGTGGAACAAGAATGCACACTGTTCGGTTTACTAACGCTGTACGAACTTCTCCCATCATTAGGAGCAATACGCCATGTCCAACGTCCTCGTCACCGGAGCCGGCCGCGGCATCGGCCGCGCCATCACCGAAGAGTTCATCCGGCGCGGCCACCGCGTCATCGGCACCGCCCGCAACACCGATTCACTGGAAGGGCTTGACCTCGCACAACGGCTGGCCCTCGATGTCACCGACGACGCCAGCGTGCACGCCGCATTCGACGCCGCCGGCGACGTCGACATCGTCGTCATCAACCCGGCGGAGATCTTCTACGCCGCCGTTGAAGCGATCCCGCTGGGCGAGTTGCAGCGCCTGTTCAATCTCAACACCGTCGGCGCACTCCGCGTCGCGCAGGCCGCCCTTCCGGGCATGCGCGCCCGCGGCGACGGCAAGTTGCTGTTCATGTCGAGCGTGCTGGGACGCGTCGTGCTGCCGAATGGAGCGGCCTACGCATCGACCAAGTGGGCGCTGGAGGCCCTTGTCGAGGCGCTGGCGATCGAGGTGGCGCCGCTCGGCGTCCAGGCTGCCCTGCTCGAACCGGGCGCGGTGAGTTCTGGCGCGCTGGACAACGTGAAGAGTTACACGCTGCCCGACGATCCCTATGCCGGCCTGCCAGGCGACGAAGAGGTGCGCCGCGCGATCATCACCCCAGAACAGGTGGCCAACGAGATCGCGGATGCCGCCGAGAAGCCGCAACTGCCGTTGCGGATTCCGATCGGCGACCCTGCCCGCGCGTTACTGGCCGCTCGCCGCGCGGCTCCGGACGACGTGCCGTTCGCGTGAGCTAGGGCCGATCGCAAGCGCGGCGCAGCCGGGCGCAGCGGGTCGGCCCCATCAATCAGGGCCGCATCTCGTACGCGCCGTCGTAGGCCCTGACCTGCTCCCACACCCGGTCGAACCGGTGGGAGTCGGTGACGGGCCTGCGCACGGCCGCGAGCGCCCAATCCTGTTGCGCTGACTTGGTACTCGACTTCCCATGCAGAGCAACAGCGTATTGGGAGAAGTCACGGATCTGGACCTCGAAAATCTGGTCCACCAGCTCGGCATCGAGCCCGATCAGGTCCGCTTGCTCCAGGATCAGTTGGCCGTAGACGACCAGCGTGAAGAGGTGACCGATCACGAGCAGGAAGTCGAGGTCTTTCATCTGCTCGGGATCCGGCGCCGCGGTCAGCAGCAACTCCTTGAGCGCGCGCGCCTGCTCGTAGAACGCTCCGACATTGGGGATCTTCGAGTGGCGCTCGTAAACCTTTGTCCAGTCGGCGAATTGCACCTTCGATGCCCCTCGCGCCGGGCCCTGCGACCAGAAGAACACGTCGTCGGCCGGGTCGTTGCGGGTGCCGATCTCCGGATATTCGGCGGGGTTGAGCAGGTAGTTCGGCATGAACTTCAGGATCTGTGCGACGTTGACATGCACGGTGCCCTCGAGTCGCGGTAGCGCGCCGATCAGGCGGGCTACTTCGCAGAAGTAGGTGTTCTTCTCGAAACCCTTGGCGGCCAGCACATCCCACAACAGGGTGACCACGGTTTCGCCTTCGGAGGTCACCTTGGATTTGGTCACGGGGTTGAACAGCAGATAACGACGGTCATCAAGGCTGGCGCTGCGGAAGTAGTCGATCGCGCGGTCGCTGAACAGCTTCATCGCAATGATTCGCGCGTAAGCCTCGACGAAGCTCGCCCGCACGTGCGGGAAGTCGGTGACCGGATTCCCGTACAGGATGCGGTTGTTGGCGTGGGTGATCGCCTCGTAGAACGCGTGCTCGCACATACCGATCGAGCCGGAGCACAAGTTGAACTTGCCGACGTTGACGGTGTTCAGCGCGGCCGAGAACGCTTCCGGCCCGGTGCAGAGGATGTCTTCCTCGTGCACCGGGTAGTCGTTGAGCCGGAAGTTGCTGACGAACATCTGACCGTGCACGACGTTGTCGATGAGTTCGTAGTTCTCATGCGCGCTGTCGGCGACGAACCACACGTAGCCGTCGGCGCCGTCGATGTCGGTGCGGCGGGAGAACACCGACACCATGCCCGCGACGTTGCCGTTGCCGATGTAGTACTTCTCCCCCGACGCCCGGAACACGACACCTTCATCGTCGTCGGCTTTCGCCGGCGTGAGCAGCAGGTCGGTGTTGTAGATGTCGGCGCCGTGCGCTTGCTCGGACAGCGCGAACGCCATCACACCGCCGGCTTCGAGCTGCGCCGCGGCCCGCTCCTTGGCCTTGATGTTGTCGCTCTGCCAGATCGGCCCGAGGCCCAGAATCGTGACCTGCTCGGCGTACCAGTACGACAGTCCGTAGAACCCGAAGATCTCGCTGAGCGCGGCATTGCGCGAGGTGTCCCAGCGCTTGTTCGGGTCACCGCCGCTGTACTCCGACGGGGTGAGGAAGGTTGCGAAGATCTTTTCCTGCTTGATGAAGTCGAGGAAGTCCGATACCCAGGTGGCCTCGAGGTCGTCGCGCAGCAGCCTGACCTTGCCGCGGTCCTCGAACCAGTCGATTACCGCACGTAACTGGCGCCGCGTCTCGGGGTCGAACTGCGGCGGGTCGTAGGTATTCGGATCGAAGAGCAGTCCCATGGCAGCTGAATCTAGCTTCACCGGCTTTGTGGATATCGAGAAGCTAACGATTCGATGATCACGCGGCGTGGGTGCGGGATCTGTGCCGTCACCCGTGGTGTCGTCAGCCTTATGTCCTTTAACCTGCCTTGCACTCGCCGTATCGCGGCCGCTGCGGCGGCGTGCGGGACCCTGCTCACGGTCGGCACAGCTCTGGCGGCAGCCGATCCAACCACCGACGCTCTGGGCTTCGTCGACTCCCCCGCCCGATGCGCATCTCCTAACACCGCGGTCGCGTTCGGCAGCACGGCGAACTCGCGAGTCGCGATCTGCAAGAGCCCGGCCGGCCTGTACGGCTACCACGGCGTGCGGATCAGCGACGGCGCGAAACTGGTCGCGGCGGCCACGGCGGCCTCCGACGGTAGCTACGTCGCCAAGCAAGACGGCGTCACCTACACCGTGACATCGAGCGCGCTGGTGGTCAGCGACGCCAGCGGGGTGATCCGGCGCGAGCCGATGACGTCGTTCCACGGGCCGAAGACCGCGACGACTGCCGGTACCCCACAGACCCCGGCGGCAAAGCCCCAGGCCCCCGCCGCGGCGCCCACCTCGACGGCCCCGCTGCCGCCGCCGCTACCCGCCGAAGTCGGCGGCCGGACGCGCTAGTTAGCTTGCGCGGCAACTGAAATCGACTGGCTCACCGTGTAGCTGTCGATGCCCTCGACCCCGAGCTCGCGGCCGTAGCCGCTGTTCTTGACGCCACCGAACGGCGCGGCGGGATCCATGATGTAGCCCTCGTTGACGCCAAACGTGCCAGACCGAACACGCGTCGCCACGGCGTAACCGCGATCGGTGTCGGCGGTGAACACCGACCCGGCCAACCCGTATTCGGTGTCGTTGGCGATCCGCAACGCCTCGTCCTCGTCGCGGTAGGAGATGACGGTCAACACCGGGCCGAAGATCTCCTCGCGCGCAATCCGCATGTCGTTGTTCGCCCCGCTGAACAGCGTGGGCCGCACGTACCAACCGGTGTCCAGGCCGTCGGGCATCTCCGGGCCACCGATCACCAGGCGCGCCCCATCGCTGCGGCCCGACTCGATGTAGCCGCGAACCCGCTCCTGCTGACGCCGAGCCACCAGCGGTCCGATCTGTGTGTTGGGGTCCGACGGGTCGCCGACCGGCATCGACTCCATCGCGGCCGCCAGCGCGTCGACGAATTCGTCCTCGCGGGCCGCCGGCACCAGGATCCGGCTCAGCGCATTGCAGACCTGGCCGCTATTGGCCAGGCTGGCCAGCTGGATTCCGGTCGCCACCGCGGCCGGGTCGGCGTCGTCGAGCACGATCGCCGCCGACTTTCCGCCGAGTTCGAGGCTGACCTGCGTCAAGCCCGCCGCGCAGGCGAGCGCGACCTGGCGCCCGGCGGCGGTCGAACCGGTAAACGACACCTTGTCCACACCGTCATGGCTGACCAACTGCTCGCCGACGTCGCGGCCGCCGGGCACGACGTTGAACACGCCCGGCGGCAGATCCGCTTCGGCGACGAGGTCGGCCAGCAGCTGCGCGTCGAGCACAGACTCGGGTGCGGGCTTGAGCACCACCGAACACCCAGCCAACAGCGCCGGCACCACCTTCGTGACGGTGAGGAACTGCGGCATGTTCCACGGCACGATCGCCGCGACGACTCCGACCGGTTGCTTGACGACCCGAATGTCTTTGCCGTACAGACCCGGACGGTCCTGCTGCCACGGGTAGCCGCTGGCGATCCCGCAGAACGCCGACATCATGGTCAGGGGCAGCCGCACCTGCGCCATCTTGGCGAAGCTGATGGGGGCGCCGATCTCGGCACAGATGAGCGACGCCATATCGGCGCGCCGTTCCTTGTAGATGCCGGCCAGCCGCCCGATCGCCTCGATCCGTTCGCTGGGCTGCATCCGCGGCCACGGCCCGGTGTCGAAGGCCGCGCGTGCGGCGCCGACGGCACGGTCGACGTCGAGGGCTCCAGCACACACCGCACGGCCGATCTCCGCTCCGCTGTGCGGCGAAACCACAGTGATGACGGAATCACCTTGCGCCGCAGCCCACTTCCCGTCGATGAACAGTTGGTCCCTGGTGTACATCTGGCCCTCTCAGGTGTTGCGACCGCCGTTGACGCCGAGTATCTGTCCGGTGATGTAACTGGCTTCCTCGGAGATGAAGAAGGCACAGGCGGCCGCGATGTCCTCCGGCCGGCCCACCCGCCGAACCGGGGTGCGATTGATGTGGTCTTCCACGGTTCCCCCGAGCAGGTGGCGGCTCTCGGCGCTGCGCAGCATCGGGGTGTCGACGAATCCCGGCGGGACGGCGTTGACGGTGATACCCGCGGGGCCGTATTCCAGCGCCAACGACTTCGTCAGACCGTTCACCGCCGACTTCGCCGCGACGTAGTGCGCCATGAACGGCTGGCCCGAATGCGTGCTGGACGACGAGATGTTGACGATGCGCCCCCAGCCGGCCTCCACCATGTCCGGCAGCACCGCCTGGATCGTGTGGAACACGCCGTTGAGGTTGACGTCGATCACCTTCGACCATTCCGGGAAGGTCATCGCCGAAAACTTCTGGAAGCCCTCCATACCGGCGGCGTTGACCAGCACCAGGATTGGGCCGAACTTCTCGCGGATCGCGGCGACGGCGGCGTCCACCTGCGCCCGGTCGGTGACGTCGACGACGTGGCCGAAATCGTCATCGGTGGGCGTCAGGTCGAGGACGACCACCCGAAATCCGTCGGCGCGCAACCGATCGGCGACCGCGCGACCAATTCCTGAGGCACCGCCGGTGACCGCCGCCGTCTTCAACCCCGACCCACTTTCCTGAGCGACTGCCCAAACCACTCATGCCTATCACTCCGCGTCGATTATGGTCAAGCCCATGGACAGGCCGCCGTTTCGCTTCGCCGTACAAGCGACCAACGCAGCAAGCGGGCGTGAGTGGCGCGAGATGGTTCGCAAGGTCGAAGACCTCGGGTACTCAACGCTTTTCCTCGCCGATCACTACCTGGGCCCGGGGCCCGCGCAGAAGGTCGCCCGCACCCCTCGCCAGGACCTCGCCCCGATCGCGGCGATGGCCGCAGCGGCCGCGGTCACGGAGACACTGCGGATCGGATGCCGGGTGTTCTGCATCGACTATCACGTGCCCGCCGTCCTGGCCAAGGAAGCCGCGACCCTGGATCTGCTGTCCGACGGCAGACTGGAGCTGGGCATCGGCGCGGGCTGGAGCGAAACCGAGTACAACGCAATGGGTTTGACATTCGACCGGCCGGGCCGACGAATCGCCAAACTCGCCGAGGTGATCTCACTCATCAAGGCGCATTGGGACGGTGAGCAGCTGGACTTTGCCGGCCAGCAGGTGCAGGTCCGCGGCTACGCCGGCCGGCCCCACCCGGTACAGCGCCCGCATCCGCCGATCATGATCGGCGGGGGCGGTCCGCGCATGCTTGCCTTCGCCGGCCGCGAAGCCGACATCGTCAGCATGTCGAGTGTGCCGTTTGTCGCCCGCGATGCCGATGGCCTCGACCCGCATTCCGTCGCGCAGCGCAGGATCGACGTGGTCCGGGGCGCCGCCGGGAAGCGCTTCAACGGGCTGGACATCGAGTCGTCGCCCTACTTCACGGCGGTCACGCACGATCCCGAGGATGCGCTCACCAAGGCGGCGGCGGCGACCGGAATTCCGGCCGACGTGCTGCGCGAGCATCCCAACGTGATGATCGGATCGCCGGAAACCGTTGTGGAG
>DATNFI010000074.1:0-28314 GCA_035606475.1 Mycobacterium sp.
GACCGCCTCGAAGGCGTCGATGATCGTCACGTCGCGCTCGGTGCCGTCGGACAGCTTGGCGCGGCCCGGCAGGATTGACCCCGCGTAGAGAAAGACCGCGGCCAGGTCCAGTCGCGCCGCGGCCATCAGCATTCCGGGCAGTGACTTGTCGCAGCCGGCCAGCAGCACCGAGCCGTCCAGCCGCTCGGCCATCATCACGGTCTCGACGCTGTCGGCGATGATCTCGCGCGACACCAGCGAGAAGTGCATGCCCTCGTGGCCCATCGAGATGCCGTCAGACACCGAGATCGTGCCGAACTCGAGCGGATAGCCGCCGGCGGCGAACACGCCCTCCTTGACGGACGTGGCCAGCCGGGCCAGCGACAGGTTGCAGGGCGTGATCTCGTTCCACGACGACGCCACCCCGATCTGCGGCTTGGCGAAGTCGTCGTCGCCCATGCCTACTGCCCGAAGCATCCCGCGCGACGCGGCCTTTTCCAGGCCGTCGGTGACCTCGCGACTGCGGGGCTTGATGTCGATGGAGTTCTGGGTGTCCGGCATGCCGTAAGTATTGCGCGCCGTCACAGGTCGGCCAAAATCAATTAAAATACCCCCAAGGGGTATATCGGTCGAAGGGCCGAAACCTCCCTTTACCAGGGTGGCGTGGCGCGCAGGTGGGCTGATCGTTGACAATGGTGACAACACCGGCGCCGTCGCGATGGCCCGAGCATGATCTTCAAGACCAGAATGTTGGAGGGGCAGATGGCACCCACACACGGCTATTCGTCGCAGAAAGACAACTACGCCAAGCGTTTACGGCGTATCGAGGGTCAGGTGCGTGGCATCGCGAAGATGATCGAAGACGACAAGTACTGCATCGACGTCCTCACCCAGATCAGCGCCGCCAACAACGCGCTGCAGTCGGTGGCGCTGAATCTGCTTGACGAGCACCTCGGGCACTGCGTCACCCACGCGGTGGCCCAGGGCGGCTCGGAGGCGGACCAGAAGCTCGCCGAGGCGTCGGCGGCCATTGCGCGTCTCGTCCGGTCCTGATCGTCCACGGGTGCTTGCCACGCGTGGTTGAGTAATGGCCGTGGTGCCTGCTCGTACCGCCGAAGGGCGAACCGCTGCCAGCGGGCCCTGGACTCCGAAAATTGCCCTGCAGCTGGCGGTGCTGGCCGCGGCGGCCTTTACCTATGTCACCGCTGAGCTGCTGCCGGTCGGCGCGCTGCCCGCCATCGCGCGCGACCTGCATGTCAGCATTCCGATGGTCGGCACGCTGCTGGCCTGGTACGCGCTGGTCGCCGCCCTCACCACGATCCCGTTGGTCCGCTGGACCGCGCACTGGCCGCGCCGCCGAGCGCTGCTGCTTTCGCTGATCTGCCTGACCGCGTCGCAGCTGATCTCCGCGCTGGCGCCGAACTTCGTCGTGTTGGTCTGCGGTCGCGCGCTGTCAGCGGTCACTCACGGCTTGATGCTTTCGGTGATCGCGCCGATCGCCATCCGACTGGTTCCGCCCAGTCATTCCGGGCGGGCGACGACGTCGATCTACGTCGGCATCAGCCTGGCGGTGGTGGTCGGCAGCCCCCTAACCGCGGCGATGAGCCTGGCGTGGAACTGGCGGGTCGCCGTCGTGGCGGTGACCGCGGTGGCCGCCGCGGTGACCCTGGCCGCGTGGTTTGTTTTGCCGCCGCTGCCGTTGCGGGACGACCAGCTGGCCTCGGTCGGCCGCGGTGCCCGGCATCACCGAAACCGGCGGCTGGTCATCGTGAGCTTGCTGACCATGGTCGCGGTCACCGGCCACTACATCTCGTTCACCTTCATGGCGGTGATCATCCGCGACGTGGTGGGCATTCGCGGACCGGATATCGCCTGGTTGTTGTCCATCTACGGCATCGCGGGCCTGGTGGCGATGCCGCTGGTGGCCCGGCCGCTGGATCTCCACCCGCGGATAGCGGCGATCAGTTGCATGGTCGGCCTGTACGTGACGCAGCTCGTGTTCACCGTGTTGGCCTTCCACCGGTTGCCGGCGTTGGCGACGGCGCTGGTCGGTGTCGTCACCATCGCGCTGTGGGGCGCTTTCGCCAACGCGGTATCGCCGATGCTGCAGGCTGCGGCGATGCGAGCCGGCGCCGACGATCCCGACGGCGCGTCCGGCCTGTACATGGCGGCTTTCCAAGGGGGCATCATGGCCGGGTCGTTCGCCGGCGGCCTGTTTTACGAGCACGGCGTGCTGGCGATGTTCGCCGCATCCGCGGCTCTCATCGGCATCGGAGCGGCCGGAATGACGTTCGAGAGGCACCTCTTCGACGGGCCTGTGACAAACCAGCGCTAGTCGGCAGAAACCCCAGGTCATCGACCTGCGTGAAACCCCCGGCCCTAGTCAACGGTGATCGCTGGATTAAGAGTCGGGTGCTGCGCTACGGCATACTGGCTCCCATACCGTGACTGGGAGGGAATCAAATGTCGCGATGGACCAAGGGTCCGCTGGCCGCTGCGTGCGCCGCAGTGGGAGTGATTGCTGCGCTGGTGATGGGCAGCAGTGTGGCGCTCGCCGACCCGGAGCCACCGCCGCCCGCGCCCGGCGTGGACGCGCCGGCCCCGCCGCCACCCGGCGACCCGGCACCGCCGCCCCCGCCCGCCGACCCGCTGGCGGGCCCACCGCCCGCACCCGCGCCACCGCCTCCCGGTGCGCCCGCGCCTGCGCCAGGTGACCCGGCCGCCACCGTCCCGGGGGCAACTGTTCCGGGGGCAGCAGCCCCGGCTGCCGCGCCGTCCGGTCCGGTCGTGGGACAGAATCCCGAGCCGTTCACCGGCGCGCCGCCGTTCGTCCCGCCGACCTTCAACCCGGTCAACGGCTCAACCGTCGGCGTGGCCGAACCGATCATCATCAACTTCGCCCGGCCGATCGCCGACCAGCACATGGCCGAGCAGGCCATCCACGTGTCGTCGACGCCGCCGGTGTCCGGCAAGTTCTACTGGCTGACCTCTAGCCAGGTGCGCTGGCGTCCGCTCAGCTTCTGGCCCGCCCACACCGCGGTGCACGTCGACGCGGCCGGCACCCAGAACAACTTCGTCACCGGTGACGCGCTGCAGGCCACCGCCGACGACGCGACGCATCAGTTGATCGTCACGCGCAACGGCACTGTCGAGCAGACCTTCCCGATGTCGATGGGAATGGCTGCCGGTGGACACCAGACGCCGAACGGCACCTATTACGTGCTCGACAAGAAGGCCAAGGTCGTGATGGATTCGTCCACCTACGGCGTGCCGGTCAACTCGACCTACGGCTACAAGGTGGACGTCACGGACGCCGTGCAGTTCGACAACAGCGGCGACTTCGTGCACAGCGCGCCGTGGTCGGTGGCCGACCAGGGCAAGCGCGACGTCAGCCACGGCTGCATCAACATCAGCCCGACGAACGCCAAGTGGTTCTTCGCCAACTTCGGCTCGGGCGACCCGATCGTCGTCAAGAACTCCGTCGGGACCTACAGCAAGAACGACGGCTCCAACGACTGGCAGCTCTAGCGCCGAGCAGACGTAAAAGCTCCCGCACGCCCGGCGTGTCGGGAGCTTTTACGTCTGCTCGCGGCGGGTCAGTTCCAGATGCGAACGCGCCGCGCGGGATCGAGGTACAACTCGTCGTCCTCGGTGACCCCGAAAGCGTCGTAGAACACGTCGAGGTTGCGAATCACGCCGTTGCAGCGGAACTCGGGCGGTGAGTGCGGGTCGACGGCCAGCCGCCGAATCGCTTCGGCCTCACGGGATTTGGTGCGCCACACCTGCGCCCAGCCGTACAAGACCCGCTGCACGCCGGTCAGCCCGTCGATCACCGGCGCTTCCGCGCCCTTCAACGACAGCCGATAGGCGAGCAGCGCGATCGACAACCCGCCCAGGTCGCCGATGTTCTCCCCGACGGTGAACGCGCCGTTGACGTGGTGCGCGCCGTCGCCGGTCCGAAGCGCACGCGGGACGAATTGTTCGTACTGGTCGATCAAAGCCTTTGTCCGCAGCCCGAACTCGGCTCTGTCGTCGTCGGTCCACCAGTCGACCAGGTTGCCGTCGCCGTCGTACTTGGCGCCCTGGTCGTCGAAACCGTGGCCGATCTCGTGGCCGATCACCGCGCCGATACCGCCGTAGTTCGCGGCGTCGTCGGCCTCGGCGTCGAAGAACGGTGGCTGCAAAATCGCTGCGGGAAAGACGATCTCGTTCATCCCCGGGTTGTAGTACGCGTTGACGGTCTGCGGCGTCATGAACCATTCGTCGCGGTCGACCGGCCCGCCCAGCTTCGCCAGGTCGCGGTCGTATTCCACCGCGTAGCCGCGCTGGTAGTTGCCGTACAGGTCGTCGCGCGCAATGACCAAAGCGGAGTACTCGCGCCACTTCGCCGGGTAGCCGATCTTCGGGGTGAACTTGTCCAGCTTCTCCAGTGCCCGTTTCCGGGTCTCCGGCGTCATCCACTCCAGGTCGGTGATGCTGACGCGGTAGGCCTCGCGCAGATTGGCCACCAGCTCGTCCATCCGGGCCTTCGCGTCCGGCGGGAAGTGCCGCTCGACGTAGAGCCGGCCGACGGCGTCGCCCATCAGGCCTTCGACCAGCGCGACGCCGCGCTTCCAGCGGTCGCGCAACTGCTCGGTGCCCGACAGCGTGCGGCCGTAGAACGCGAAGTTCTCCTCGACCAGGTCGTCGGTCAGCATCGAGGCCCGACCGCTGATCACCCGCCAGCGCAGCCAGCGGCGCCAGTCCTCGATGTCCTCGCTGTCCCACAGCGACGCGAAAGCGACCAACGCGTCGGGCTGGCGCACGACGACCTCGGCGGCGTGCTCGGTGGTGGCGCCCAGCGCGTGCAGCCACACGCCCCAGTCGAAACCGGTTGCCTTTGACCGCAATTCGTCGAAGGCGAACAGGTTGTAGGTCAGGTCGGCGTCGCGGCGCTTGACGACATCCCAGTGGGCAGCCGCGATCTTGGTCTCCACAGCGACGATCTGCGCCGCGGTCGCCGGCCAATCAGCCTCCTGCTCGCCGTAGACCAGCGCGAACATCCGCGCGATGTGCTTCGGATACTCGGCGAGGATCGCCGCGTGCTGCGGTTCGCGATAGTACGACTCGTCGGGCAGCCCGAGCCCGGACTGGTTCAGGTGCAGCAGGTAGCGGGCGGAGTTCTTCGCGTCGGTGTCGACGTAGAGGCCGGTGCCACCGCCGATGCCGGTGCGCTGCAGCTCGCCGAGTTCGGCGGCCAGCTCGGTCTTGGTGAGTGCGGCATCGACGCCGGCGAGCTCGTCGAGCAGCGGGCGGACGCCCAGGCGGGCGATGGTGTCGGTGTCCATGAAGCTGGCGTACAGGTCGCCGATGCGCTGTGGATCGGTGCCCTGGGCGCCCTTCGAGGCGGCCGCCTCGGTGATGAGGTCGCGCACCTGCTCCTCGGCGCGGTCGGCCAGTGACCGGAACGCGCCGTCGGTGGCCCGGTCGGCGGGGATCGTGTAGTCCGCCAGCCAGCGACCATTGACGTGGCCGAACAGGTCGTCCTGGGGGCGGGCAGCGTCGTCGACATAGCTCAGGTCGAGGCCCGAGCGGATAGCTTCTACGGTCACGCGTCCATTCTTACTTAAGCGACCGGCTGTGCCTGATTGCCGGCCTTCTCGTCATCGCCCTGCGGGCTCTGCATCGTCGCCCGGCTGGGCCCGATTCGCCGGCCTCCTCCTCATCGCCCTGCGGGCTCTGCATCGTCGCCCGGCTAGGCTCACGGCCATGCCCGACGACGAGCAGACCGAGCCAGCCGACGACGCCGCGACGCAGACACCCGACGACGCCGGCGGCCGGACGTTCTCGCCGTACGGCATTGCCTCGGCGGTGCTGGGCGCGCTGTGCGTCGCGGCGATCGCGCTGGGCGCGGTGATCTGGACCGATCACCGCAACGACGTCGACGAGCTCAGTTACCAGACCCGGATCATGCAAACCGCCGCCGACTGGACCGGCGTGCTGATCAACATGAACACCGACAACATCAAGCAAAGCCTGCAGCGCCTGCACGACGGCACCGTCGGCGAACTCAACGCCGACTTCGACTCGTCGATCCAGCCGTATCAGCAGGTGGTCGAGCGGCTGCAGTCGCGCAGCCGTGGCGAGGTCGAGGCCGTCGCCGTCGAAGCCGTGCACCATGACTTGGACGCCCAACCGGGCGGACCCAAGCCATCGGCGCCATTGCCGGCGTCGATGGCGCGCCGCAGCGACACCGTCATGGTGGTGGCCACCTCGGTCAGCGAGAACGTCGGCGGCAAGCCGCAAACCGTGCACTGGAATCTGCGGCTCGGGGTCTCTGACGTCGACGGCAAGCTGATGATCTCGCGGGTGGAGTCCATCCGATGAGAAACGCTTGGCGGGTATCGGCTTTCGATATCGCAGCGCCACTGGCCGCAATCGCCGCGCTACTTGCGATTGGGTACGTGCTGTCCTGGCCGGCGTGGTGGGTGTCGCTGTGCTCGGTGCTGATTCTGCTCATCGTCGAGGGTGTGGCGGTGAATGTCTATCTGCTGCGCCGTGATTCGGTCACGGTCGGCACCGACGACGAAGCGCCTGGTATGCGCCTTGCGGTCGTTGCCTTGACCACGGCCGCCGTCATCGCGGCGGTGCTGACCGGATATCGGCACTGGGCGACGCCGGACCACAACCTCAAAGTCGACTCGGCCGAGGTGGTCCGCATCGCCGTCGACGTGGCCCAGGCGACCGCGACCTTCTCGCCGTCGGAGCCGATGGCCGCCATCGACAAAGCGGCCGCGATGATGGTGCCCGAGCAGGGCGCCACGTTCAAAGAGCAATTCGGTAAGGCCACAACGGATTTGGCGCACCGCAACATCACTGCCACCGCGGCGACGATGTCGGCCGGCCTCGAGGCGATCGGACCCAGCGCGGCCGCTGTCGCGGTGGTCATGCGCGCCACCCAGAACGAGCCGGGCCAGCCGCCCGACAACGCGGTGCTGGCGCTACGGGTGACGCTGACCAAGCAGAGCGGGCACTGGCTGGTGCTCGGTGTCTCGCCGCTCAACCCGCGTTAACGAAGCCGGGCGTGCTCGACCATCAGGCAGCGGTCCATGACCACCTGCAGGCCGGCCGCTTCGGCCTTGCGACCAACCTCGTCGTGCCACAAACCCTCTTGCAGCCACAGGGTTTTCGGCCGTTGCTCCAGCGCGAGCACGTCGTCCAGTACTGACGGCAGATCGTCGAGGCGGCGGAACACATCGACCATGTCGGGGACCACCGGCAAATCAGCCAAGCGTGAAAACACCTGTGCGCCATCGATTTCGGTGATCATCGGGTTCACCGGGAAAACCTGGAATTGACCGGTGCCCACAAGATATGTGTAGATCTCGTTGCTGGGCCTGCTCGGTTTGTCCGACGCACCGACGACGGCGATGGTCCGCGTCTCGGCCAGGATCTGCCGCAGGGTCTGATCGTCGGGGTTGGCCATCAGAGGCGGCGCGGCGCCCGCCGCGGGGCCGGCTGCTCAGGCGGCTCGTGCGAGCGGGCCTTGGCGAAGCGGTCCGACAACCGGCGCATCCGGATCATCAACGACGCCGACGGGCTGGTGGTCGCCTCCAGGTAGGAGCGCAGTTCGTCGTCGGGCACGCCGATCCGGGATGCGAACTCGGGCAGCTTCAGGCCGGACCGTTCGATCAGGACCCGCACGTGGCGCGACACCTCGTTGCGCTCGTTGGCCTCGAGGTGGGCGCGGGCGCGGTCGAGGACCTCGGCGAGGGCCCGGGAGATGCCGTAGGGGTGCGAGCTTTCCAGCACCTCTTCGACCTGACGGGCGGTGCGACCGTACGGGTCACGCTTGATCGCCACCGCGATCTGCTTCCAGGTGGCGATGTCGCCACCTTCCAGTGCGTGACGAATCGCTGAGGTCGGCCAGAATTCGACGGGCCGGTCGCCGTTGCGGGGGCGGGCCGGGGGCCGGTGCGGCGCCTGACCATGGCGTCGGTCCGCTGCCAACGTCACCTCGCCTCCTCCAACATCGCCACCGCGACCGCCAGGCAGCGTTGCCTGACACTTTCCCAGTCTGCCTTCGTATCGGACTCGGGCCAACCGTCGTTATCCGCATCCGACGGATGTGGGTCAGCAAGGCGACGAACCAACTGGCTAGCGATCCATTGCCGCCGAGATGATTGACCAGAGTAATACCTGTCCATCCCGGCCAGCACGACTGCGGCATTCTCGGCGTCCATCGTGTCCACCAGCTCAGCAAAGTCGGCGTAGTCCCGGCTGCTGTTGCGGCTCATGATCAGGTAGCCCTTGAGCCGCAGTGTCTCGGCACCGGTCGGGATCTGCAGCCGGTCACCGGTCGGCAACTGGACGTGCGTGGTTTCCACCGGGCTGCGGCGCTCGAATCGCGGCTGCTCAGCTGTGCCGTCCGTGGCCTGGGCTTCTAGGGCATCCAACGCGACCGCGAGCCGGCCCCGCCACAGCGTGACGGGGTGCACGGGCCGTATCGCGCGGGGCGTCGCCCGGCCGGCGCTGCCGCGGTGCGACAGGTTGCCGACGAACTTGCGGGCCGCCGACTGGGTGCCGTTGTTGCCGTTGGGCGTTGCGATCACCGCCAACTGGCGGGTGGCGACGCTGGCGACGTAGGTGCTGTCCTTGAGCCTCACCGGCTCGCCGCCGGGCCCACACCCGATGAAGGCCAGCGGGTCGGCGACGGTGATCGCGTCGGGCGCCATGTTCTTCAGCCGGGCCGCGGACTTGAGCACGATCCGCAGGTCGGCACTGGGCACTGCGGGCGCGGAGATGCTGTCCGGGATCATCAGAACGTCGCCGAGATCGACTGCGGGCAAAGGCTTCTCGAAGTCGACAGACGGCAGGATGCGTTCCAACCAGGCGGGCAGCCACCAGTTCCATTCGGCGAACACCGCCATCAGTGCGGGCACCATCACCAGTCGCACCACGGTGGCGTCGACCGCGATCGCCACCGCGCAGGCCACCCCGATCTCGGCCACCAGAGGCATACCGGCGAACGCGAAGCCGATGAACACCGCGATCATGATCAGCGCCGCGCTGGTGATGGTCCGGGCACTGGTACTCACGCCGTAGGCCACCGCGTCGTGCGTGTTGCCGGACTGCAGGAAGCGTTCCCGGATGCGGGTCAGCAGGAAGATCTCGTAGTCCATCGACAGACCGAACGTCATCGCCAGCACGAGCGGTGGAACCGTGCTGTCGATCGACGTGATCGGCGCAAAGCCGAGCTTTTCCAGCCAGCCCCACTGGAAGACCACCACCAGGCTGCCGTAGGCCGCGGCCACCGACAGCATCGTCATCACCACGCCCTTGAGCGCTAGGAACACCGACTGGATCGACAGCAGCAGCATCACGAACGCGATCGCCGCGACGAAGATCAGCACCAGCCATTGGGTCTTGGAGACCTCGTCGTCGAAGTCTTTGATCAGCGCGGTGGGTCCGCCGACACTGACCTCCGCCGCACCGGTCGCGGCCTGGGGGAGATGGTCGCGCATCCAGGAGATGGTGTGGCGGGCGCCGAGATCTTCGGGGTCCACCGACAGCATCGCCGACAGCATGGCGCTGCTGTTGTTGTCGGCCAACACCGGCGGGGCCACCGAGAGGATGTTGGGCGCCTTACCCATCTGGTCGCGGATCGCGGCCACGGTCTGGGTGTGGGTGGCCGAGGACGCGTCGGCGTCGGGGAAGCTCACCAGCACCTGCACCGGGCCCAGCGCACCGGGGCCCAGCGCCTCGGAGGCCGCCGACACCCCGGCGCGGATCTCGTGCGACGAGTTGAACTGGCGAAGCAGGCTGTTGCCCAACACCATTGACAGCGCCGGTATCGCCATCGCCAGCAGCAGGGCAGCCGCCGCCGACGCCGACGCCCATGGCCGGCGCATCACCCCGCCGACCCAGTGCGTCCAGAACCGCGACTGCGTGGTCTCGGCGCGCCGCGACCAGTGCAGCGCCGCCGAGCGCTTGGCGGCTGAGCGGCCGAACGTCGTGAGCACCGCCGGCGTCATGGTCGTCGACGTCAACATGGCGACAGCGACGGCGAGAATCGCGCCGGTGGCCATCGACGTCAGCGCCGGGGTATTGATCAGGTAGATGCCGGTCAGCGACGCCACCACGGTCATCCCGGACAGCGCGACGGCCAGACCCGAGGTCGCCATCGCGGCGTCGATGGCCTCCTGGGGCTGGCGTCCGGCGCGCAGTTCCTCGCGGTAGCGCATCAAGATGAACAGCGAATAGTCCACGGCCAGCGCGATGCCGAACATCGACACCGTCGACGTGACGAATACCGACATCACCGTGTACGCCGACAGCAGGTAGACCAGCCCCATCGTGATGATCACGGTGATGATGCCCAGGGCCAGCGGGATCGCGGCGGCGGCCAGCGAGCCGAACACCGCCAGCAACACGATCAGGATGATCGGAAGGTTCCACTGTTCGGCTTTGGCGATGTCGTGTTTGGTGTTGGCCGCCGCGGCCGTGCTGAGCGCACCTTGGCCGATCACATACAGCCGCACCCGACCGTTCTGCATCTTGCCGGGCCGTTCGCCCTCGACGCCGACCTTGACCCGCAGCTTCTTGGCGGCGTCGCTGGCGCTGTTGTTGGTGCTGCCGTTCAGCCGCAACGAAACCACATACGGCCGGTCGGGCTGTGGCGACGGCTGGGCCGGATTGGGCACCACCACCACGTCGGGCTGCTGCTTGGCGACCTGCTGCAGGAACGCGGCCGCGGCGTTCATGTCCTCGTAGCTGGCGTCCGCGCGCGGGGCCGCGACCAGCGCCAACGGTGACGTGCCCTGGTCGGGGTAGTGTGCCTCCAGCGCGTCGTGCACCTGCAGCGACTGCGATCCGGGCACCTCGAAGCCACCACCGGTGAGATGACCCGACTGGGTCAGCACCAGGTAGAGCGCGGGGACCAGCGCGAGCAACCAGCCCGTGAAGACCAGCCAGCGACACCTGCGCAGGCTGCTGCTCAAGCGCATCATGAAGTGCTGGATTTCGGTCTCCCCGCATCCTTTGCCCCGCGCCGCCCCGCTGCGCCCGGCTACGCCGAGCTTGCGATCGCCGCGAAGTTTTGCGTGCCCGCGAGCCTACCCCAGCCAGCTGTTTGCCGAGACGGCTTCCGGGTCGCTGAGCTGCAACAACTCCGTAACGGCGCCGATTCCCGCACAGGAATTCCATAGGAGTGACGAGGTCCCCGCCCGTGGAGTGGCGACGTCGCTGGATTCGATGGCAGGATGGCGATCACGTGCCGGCCTGCGCCGGCAGCAGGGCCATTAGCCCCGCGAGCAACCAGGAGCTGCGAATGACGTCCCTGACCGCGAACACCGCGACGCTGCGCCGTCGACTGATCGGCGTCCTCACCGCGACGGGCCTGGGCGGCACCGCCGCGGTGGTCCTGCTGTCGGCGCCCTCGGCGGTCGGCGCGTCCGACCCGTGTGCGGCCAGCGAGATGGCGCGCACGATCAGCAACGTGTCCCGGTCCGCGGGGGACTACCTCGACGGGCACCCGGAGACCAACCAAGCGATGACCTCGGTCATGCAGCAGCCGGCCGGCCCGCAGTCGGCCACCACACTGAAGAGCTACTTCGAGGCAAACCCCAAGGCGGCCAGCGACTTACAGACCATCGCGGCGCCGCTGGCTGGGCTGTCCAGCCGTTGCAAGATGCCGATCAGCCTGCCGCAGGTGCTCGGGTTCATGCAGTCGGCCCAGGGCGCGATCCCCGGCGGTGTGCCCGGTGGTCTGCCCGGAGCCGCGGAGGCGGTCTCGGGCGCTCAGAACACGGTTCCCGGTGGCGCGGGCGCCTTCAGCGCGTTCAAGTAAGCCCGTCGACCGCCTCGGGGTCGAGCTGGTTATCGCTGCGGAACATGAAGAAGAACACCACCCAGCCGATCGCGGCCAGCATCAGCCAGCTGATCAGCCGGTAGATCAGCATCGTCGAGACCGCGGTCGGCAGCGACATGCCGCTGGACACCAGGCTCGGCACCAGAACCGCCTCGACCATCAGTAATCCGCCCGGCATCAACGGAATCGTCCCGACCGCACGCCCCGCGGCGCAGGCGACCGTCAACCCACCCAGCGAGACCTGCGACGCGCCCGCCGCATAGGCGGCGAAAGTCAGACAGGCGACGTCGGCGAACCGGTTGAGCACCGACCAACTGAACGCGGCCGCCAGGTCGCGGCGGGTCAGGCTGACCGATTCCAGCTGGCAGAGCATCTCGCGCCAGTTGGCCAGCCCGACATCGGACGGTTTGCCGCGCAACGCGTTGAACCGCGCCAGCACCCGAGAGCCGATGCCCTCGATCAGCTCGGGCCGTGACGCCACCGCCTGGGCCAGCAGGATCAGCGCCACGAAGCCGCCCAACGTGAACAGCAACGAGAACGGGTTGTTTCGAGCGCCGAGGAAGAAGGCGCCGCCCAACCCGAGCAGCGCCAGCCCGACCGCCTGCAGCACTCCCGACATCACCAGCTGCCAGGACGCCACCAACGTCGACGCACCCCAAAGTCGTTGCTGCCGAAGCAAAAACGTCGCCGCGATCACCGGACCGCCGGGCAGCGTCGTGCTCACCGAGTTGGCCGCGTAGTAGGCGGCCTCGGATCGCAGCTTGTGCACCGGCACCCCGGCCGAGGCCAGCAGCGTCCGCTGCACCTCGGCGAAACTGTGCATCAATACGATGGCGGCCCCGGCGGCGGCCAGCAGCCACCACCAGTTGGCGGAGTACAGACTGTGGGCCGCTTTGGCCAGCTGGTCCCACGCCAGTGCCACCTCGACGGCCAGCACGATCGCCACCACGGCCAGCGTCACCCACCGCAGCCACCAGTACCTGCCGCGGGCACGTTCGGGAACCTGGCCATCGACGTTCCTGGCCGGTGCGTCGTGCGACACGGGGTCAGCGTAGCTCCGCGGGTCGCGTCCGGATCGCTGCGCCGCGCTTGCGATCGGCCGTGGGCAATGGGGCCGACCCGCTGCGCCCGGCTGCGCCGCGCTTGCGATCGGCCCTAGGCTGGCCGGTATGCCATCGAGGGCCTCGGCCGATTACGCCGATTCGGTAGAACCGATCGTCCGCAAGACCGCAGCCTGGGCCTGGCGGCTGCTGGTGATCGTGGTCGCCGTTGTGGTGCTGCTCTGGGTCGTCAAGCGGCTCGAAGTCATCGTCGTCCCGCTGCTGCTCGCGCTGATGCTGAGCGCGTTGCTGATTCCGGTCGTCGACGGGCTGGACCGCCGTGGCGCTCCGCGCGGCGGCGCGGTGGCGCTGGTGATGTTGAGCGGTTTCGCGATTCTGGGCGGAATTCTGACCTTCGTGGTCAGCCAATTCATCGTCGGCGTACCGGATTTGGTGAATCAGGTCACCCGCAGCATCGACACCACCAAGAAGTGGCTGATCGAGGGGCCGCTGCATCTGAGCCGTCAGCAGATCGACAACGCCGGCAACTCGGCGATCCAGGCGCTGCAACACAATCAGGAAAAACTGACCAGCGGCGCCCTGTCGACCGCGACCGCCATCACCGAAATCATCACCGCCGCACTGCTGATGATGTTCACGCTGATCTTCTTCCTCTACGGCGGCCGCAACATCTGGCACTACGTCACGAAGATGTTCCCGACCGATCACCGGGAGCGGGTGCGCGCCGCGGGCGGGGCCGGATTCCGCGCGCTGACCGGCTATATCCGGGCCACGTTCCTGGTCGCGTTGGTCGACGCGTTAGGCATCGGCGCCGGGTTGGCGGTGATGGCGGTGCCGTTGGCGCTGCCGCTGGCCTCGCTGGTGTTCCTGGGTGCGTTCGTCCCGCTGATCGGTGCCGTGATCAGCGGCTTCCTGGCCGTGATCGTCGCGCTGCTGGCGAAAGGCTTTGTCTACGCGCTGATCACCCTGGGCCTGCTGGTCGCGGTCAACCAACTCGAGGCCCACATCCTGCAACCGCTGGTGATGGGCCGGGCGGTGTCGATCCATCCGCTCGCGGTGGTGGTCGCGATCGCGACGGGCGGCGTGCTGGCCGGCATCGTCGGTGCGCTGTTGTCCGTCCCGACCGTCGCGTTTCTGAACAACGCTTTTCAGGTGCTGCTGGCCGAGGAGCCGGACGGGGCGGCCGAGGAAAGCGACGACGCGCCGATCCAGGCCGACAAAGACATGCCCGAACCTGTGAAAAGCGAATAGTGCGAAGCGAATTCGCGGCCAGTGCTTAAATACGGCCCTCACGGCGCAGCAGGTCCGCAGCGCTGAGCCCACCGCCGCGGCGCGGACGGGGCTGCTCGCCAGGAGCATTCATCTTCTCGGTTGCGGTGTCCTTGTCCTCGCGCGGCGCGGTCGGGATCGCGGTGGTGGCGTCCTCCGGCGGCTCGTTGGGCGGCGGACCCGACGGCTTGTCCCGCGGCGGGATCTGCAGCGCACGGGTCTCGTCAGCGGACGGCTGCGGGGGCTGCGGGCCGGCTTCACGCGGGCCGCCGGTCTTCCCGCCCCGCAGGTCGCTGAGCCAGGACTCGATCTCGCGGTCCTCGGAACGCGGTGGCCCTTGCGGGGGAGCGGGCGGGCGGCTAGTCGACGGGTTGGGCTGAGCCGAAAAGCGGGTTGTCGCAGGCTCTTTGGGCTGTCGCGGAGCGGACATCCGGCTGGTGCCCGCAGCCGACGGCGGCGCATCTTTGGCCGGCGGCCGGACGTCCGGCCGTTGTGCCGGCGGCGGGGTCGGTGGTGTGGTGGGCCGTGCCGTCCGCGGCCCACCCTCGGCGCTGGGATGCGTCGGGTCGTGCGGCGCACGAGGAGCCGGCGTGACCGCCGCGCGGGTGGTGGTCGCGGGCCGAGCTGCGGCACGGGCGCGCGCCGACGGGACCTTACGTTCGTCGGGCAGGTGAATTTCCCCGAGCCCCAAGCGATTCTGCAGCCGCTTCATCCAATGCGGCGCCCACCAGCAGTCGTCGCCGAGCAGCTTCATCACCGACGGCACCAGGAACATCCGGACCACGGTGGCATCCAGCAGCAGCGCCGCCATCAATCCGAAAGCCAGATATTTCATCATCACCAAATCGGAGAAGATGAACGAGCCGGCCACCACGGCCAGCACCAACGCCGCCGCGGTGATCAGACGACCCGTCGTCGCCGTACCGATCCGGATGGCCTCGGCGGTCGACATACCGCGGGCCCGGGCCTCGACCATTCGCGACACCAGGAACACCTCGTAGTCGGTGGCCAGACCGAATCCGACCGCGACGACCAGCGCGATCAACACCACCATCAGCGGCGTCGCGGTGAAGTTCAGCCATTTCGACAGGTGTCCGTCGACGAAGATCCAGGTCAGGATGCCCAGCGTGGAGCCCAACGTCAGCGCACTCATCACCGCCGCCTTGATCGGCAGCACCACCGAGCCGAACGCCAGGAACATCAGCAGCATCGTCGTGGTCAGCAGCACGACCAGCATCAGCGGAGCTTTGTCGAACAGGCTGTGGATGCTGTCCTGCTCGAGCGCCGGCACACCGCCGACCAGCACGGTCAACCCGCGCGGCGGCGTCATCGAGCGCAACTCGTTGATCTTCTTGCCGGCATCGTTGGCGTTGACCAGACCGTTCTGGATCACCCGGACCGAATCGTCCTTGGGATGACTGCCATTCGGCGCCGAGACGCAGGGGTTGCCCTCGATCGTCGGGCAGGCCCGCTCCGCCCAGGCGGTGTCGGTGAAGCCGCTGATCGAGGCGGCGTCGTTGCGGATCTCGGCGACTTGCTGATCGGTGACCTTGCTGTGGTTGTTGCTCTCGACCACCAGCGTCAGCTGGTTGGTGCGGTAGCCGGGGAAGAGCTTGTCAAAGTTCTCCTGCGCCAAGCGAACTGAGTTGTCCGGCGGCAGATACTTCTCGCTCATACCGCCGAAGGCCAGGTTGTGCAGCGGGATGACCAACGCGATCATCCCGATGATGATGGGAATCGCGAACACCAGCGGCCGCCGCATGACGACGTTGACGAGCTTGCCCCAGAATCCGGCCTCGACCTCTTCGCGGGTCTTGGTCTTCTGCAGCCGGTCCGCCAGCCAGTTCAGGTAGGTGCGCGACGGCCTCCAGTTCGCCAGGAACGGGATGCGGAACAGGGTGCGCACGCCGAGCGCGTCGACGTGCTTGCCGAGTATCGACAGGATCGCCGGCAGCAGGGTGATCGACAGGATCGCGGCCAGCGACACCGAGATGATCACCGCGTAGGTCAGCGATTTCACGAAGCCCTGCGGCAACAGGAAGAGGCTGGCCGCCGAGACGGCGATCAGCACCGCGGAGAACACCACGGTCCGGCCGGCCGTCATCACCGTGCGACGCACCGCGGCCTCGGTGTCGTAGCCCTCGGCGATCTCCTCACGGAAACGGCTCACAATGAAGAGGCCGTAGTCGATGGCGATACCGAAGCCCATCATCGACACGACGGGTTGGGCGAAGAAACTCAGGGGCCCGAACATCGTGATCAATCGCAGGATGCCCAGCGAGCCGGCGATGCTCAGGCCACCGACGATCGCCGGCAGCGAAGCGGCGATCACGCCGCCGAACACCAGGAACAGCACGACCGCGACCAGCGGCAGCGCCAGCACCTCCATGCGTTTCTGGTCGGTGGCGATGGTGCCGGTCAGCGCGCCGGCGATCGGCTCCAGGCCGGCGAGCTGGATCTTGCCGTCGTTGAGCTTCTGTAGGTCGGGCTCAATGTCCTTGTAATTGGTCAGGATCGTGTCGTCGTCGTCGCCCTTGAGCGGGATGCTGACGAAGGTGTGCTTGCCGTCCTCGCTGGCCATCCCCTTGATGACGGAATCGGTGCTGGTGGGCGCCGCCAGCCAGCCGGCCCAGCCGACCACCTGGTCGGGGTGATCCTTCTTGAAGGCGTTGAGTTCGTCGACGACCTTCTTCTGCCACGCCGGGTCGTTGACCGACTTCGGCGCGGTGAGCGTCGCCACGATGTGGCTGGTTCGATCACGTCCGTAGGTGTTGTCACCGAGCACCGATGCCTTGACCGACTGGCTGCCGTCGTCGTAGAAACCACTTTGCGTGACGTGCTTGCCCAGGCTGATCCCGAAAACGCCGCCGAGCAGGCTCAGCGCCACCATCACGCCGATTACGACAAACCGGTAGCGATATACAGTTCGACCCCACCAGGCGAACACTTAAGCTCCTTACTGGATCTGCGACGACCCGCGCATTGCTGTTGAGTTGTCAGACACGCGAGGTCAGCAACGAGGACAGTGGCCGGAACGGTTGCAGCCACGCCCCCTGGTCAGGCAGCGAATCAAGCCCGATCCGCGGCAGTGGCTCCCGGAACACACCGGCGATGTCCTCCAGGTCGACAAACTCCAAGGTATCCGACGCTAGCGCCCAACTCGCATGTTCGCGAAATCCGAGCACCTGCACGGGTACCCCGCTATGCGCGATTTCCTCCAAGGGTATTCGGAAAGCCTGTCCATCGGCGGACGCCACCACGAGCGCCGCCAAACCGTCCTGATAGCGCTGCGCGATGTGGCCCAGCATGTCGCTGTCGACGTCGCTGTCCTCGTCGAGCTTCGGCTTGGCGAACACCGCGAACCCGACGTTGCGCAAGGCGTCCACCCACGGCCGCACCACATCTGCGCTGCCTGCGGCGATGTTGGTGAACACGGTCGCTTCGGGCTCGGTGGAGACGTCGTCATGGCCGGCCGCCACCTCCGCGGCGCGGCCGAGCAGCCAGCGCCCGAGCGCGTCGAAGCGGGGGCGTTCCGTTGCGGTGGGCCGTCGGCCCAGGATCGACCCCAGGCCCATGTCCAGGTTCGGCGCATCCCAGACGAGGAGTACCCGGCGCGGTGCCGGTCCCGATTCGACCTCGGGATCGATTGCTTCAGTGAGGCTCATGCGCTGGCTTCCTGAGGACGCCGTACCCATAAGAACTCGTTGACGATGCTGCCGGCGACCTCGGCCTTGCCCTCGTATTTCGTGGTCGGGCGGACGGTCGAGACCGGCGCGTCGGCGCCGATGTCCAGCCTGGTCAGCAGGGGCTCGGCGTCGCCGACCTCCGCGATTTGTTCGGCGTAGTCAGCGTGGTCCGTCGCGGCGTGCAGCACCCCGCCGGGGCGCAGCCGGTCGGCGATGGTCGCCACGACGGCGGGCTGTAGCAGCCGGCGCTTATGGTGACGGGCCTTGGGCCACGGGTCGGGGAAGAACACCCGCACCCCGCTCAGCGAGCCGGGTGCCAGCAGGTGGTCGAGCACGTCGACGGCGTCACCGCGGATCAGCCGGATGTTGGTGACGTGCTCGCGGTCGATTCCGGAGAGCAACTGCGCCAGGCCGCGCCGGTAGACCTCAACTGCGATCACGTCGACATCCGGCTCAGCCTGCGCCATTGCTAGTGTGGAAGTTCCTGTGCCACAACCAATTTCGAGGACCAGCGGGGCGTCGCGGCCGAACCAGGTCTTGGTGTCCAGCGGTTCGGGGCCCTCCGTCGGGACGGCGATGCGGCCGAACTCGGGCCAGAGCCGTTCCCAGGTCCGCTGCTGCGCGGCCGACAGCTGTGAGCGCCGCGTGCGGAAACTGGTGGTCCGGCGGTAGCCGACGACCTCACGTTCCGCAGGCTGCGCGCGCATCCGTTCATCGTGACCCATGAACCCATCATGGCGCCGCCCGCGGGGCAGATTGATACCCAACAGTTGCCTTCCGTTGGTAGTAGGTGACTCGCTTGCGGGCTGGGCAAATGTCACCATTCGACTGACAAACCGGTAACGCTGTGCCGCGATCGGCGGCTACTCGGCCAGAATGGTGGGTTAGCAACTGCAAGGCATGAGCGGATAGGGGCCTCCGATTTTCGTCGAAGAGCTGGAGCGGTTTGCGGCCGTGGTTTCCGACCCGCGCTGCGCGGCGATCGCCGGGCGACTCGCCACCCCGTTACGGGTAGCCGTCTCGGGGCGCCGCGGCGTCGGCCGCCGCACGGTCGCACGCGCATTGGCCCACGCCGGGGTGACCGTGGCGACCACGGCCGACGCCGACGTGGATGTCGTCGTGCTGGCCGAGGCGGTCAAGCCCGAGGATCGCGCCGCCATCGTCGCGTCTGGTCGGCCGGCGCTCGCGGTACTGAACAAGGCCGACCTCGTCTCGACCACCGCGCCCGGCCGACATCGCAACGGCCCGACCGCCGCCGCCCGGGCCCGCTGCGCGCAGCTGTCGTCCCGTACCGGTACACCCGTCGAACCGCTGGTGGGCCTGCTCGCCGTCGCCGCGCTGGACGACGGGCTCTGGGCGGAGCTGCAGGCGGTGGCCGCCGGGCGCACGGCCGTGAGTCGTCGGCTGATGACGACCCTCGACGCCTTCGGTGTCCGGCAAGCGACCGCCGCGATCCGGGGCGGAGCGTCCCGGGCCGACGTCGAGGCGCTGCTGCGCGGCCTGAGCGGCATCGACGACGTCGTCGCCAAGATCGGCGTGCTCGGCGCGCAGCTGCGGTACCGGCGCGTGTCGGCCGCGGTCGCCGAATTGGAGACGATGGCCGTGACCGACCGGCGCATCGGCGAGTTCCTGATGCGTGACGACACCGTCGTCGCCCGGATGATGGCCGCGGTGGACGCCGTCGAGTCCGCCGGCACGGCGGTCGATCGCGCCGACACCGCTGACGCGCATCTGCGCCGCGCCACCCACTGGCAGCGCCGCCGACGCGGCCGCGCCGCGGGCATCGAGCGCGCCTGCGGCGCCGACATCGTCCGGGGCTCGCTGCGGCTGTGGTCGATGGCGGGGGGCTCGGTGTGAGCGCCAAGAAGGGCGCCGACGCCGGCGACCCCGTAGCCGACGTCGACGCGATGGTCACGGCGATCGGTCCCGGTCTCGGTACACCGGGCATCGAGCGCCGGAATGCCGTGCTGGTCACCGGGCCATGGCTGGCCGGTGTGACCGGCGTGGTGGCCGCGCTCAACGAAAAGCTGCCGAAGAAGACGTTCGTCGAGTCCGCGGACCTGCAGCCCGGCGAAGTCCCGACGGCCATCGTGTTCGTCGTCTCGGCGGCGGCCTTGTTGACCGAATCCGACTGCGTGCTGCTCGACGCGGTGACCGCCGAGACCGACGCGGTCATCGGTGCCGTGTCCAAGATCGACGTGCACCGGAACTGGGAAGAAATCGTGGCCGGCAACCGCGAGGTGCTGGCGTCGCACGCGCCGCGGTATGCCGGCGTGCAGTGGGTCGGGGTCGCTGCCGCGCCCGAGGAAGGCAAGCCGCGCATCGACGACCTCGCCTCGGCGGTGTCCGACCAGCTGGCCGACGACGATCTTGCCCGCCGAAACAGGTTGCGCGCGTGGAAATCTCGACTGCAGACCATGGCCGACCGCTACGACCGCGACGCCGACGGCGCGGGCCGCCGCGCGCGGGTCGAGGCGTTGCGGGAACAGCGCAGCGAGATCTTGCGGCAGCGACGGCTGACCAAATCCGAGCGGACGATCGCGCTGCGCAGCCAGACCCAGCAGGCCCGGACGCAGTTGTCCTACTTCGCCCGCAATCGGTGCGCGTCGGTCCGATCGGAGCTGCAGGAAGACGCCGCGAGCCTGAGCCGGGGAAAACTGGCGGAGTTCGAGGACGAGGCCAAGACGCGGCTCACGCACGTCATCACCGAAGTGGACGACGGCACCACCACTCATCTGGCCGAGATGGCGCAGACCCTGAAGCTGACCGTCGACCCGCCTGCTTCGGCCCCGCTGCCGACGGTCGACCTGCCGTCGCCTCCGCTCAAGTCACGCAAGCTGGAGAGCCGGCTGATGATGCTGCTGGGCGCCGGCTTCGGGTTGGGAGTGGCGCTGACGCTCAGCCGGCTGTTGGCCGACCTGACCCCGGGGCTCACCATCGCCGGAGCCGTCGCGTGCGCGGCGATCGGGCTTGGGCTCGCGGTCTGGGTGGTCGGGATGCGCGGGCTGCTCCGCGACCGGGCTCTCCTGGACCGCTGGGCCGGCGAGGCCACCGGGCTCGTTCAGTCCGCGGTGGAGCAACATGTGGCGACCCGGGTGCTGGCCGCTGAGTCGTCGTTGACGGCCGCGCTCAACGTGCAGGACGAAGGCGAAAGCACCCGGGTGGCCGAGCAGATCAGTGCCATCGACACCGAACTGCGCGAGCACTCCGTCGTCGGGGCGCGGGCCGCGGCGCTGCGCGGCCAGGAGATGCCGACGGTGCAGGCCGCTCTCGCGGCGGTGCGCGCCGAACTCGGCGAGCCGGAGCCCACCGAAGACGACGACCACACCCAGTCCGACGATGCGAACGTAGAGTCCGAGGTCTCGGGGTCCGACGACGGCGACGCCGAGCAAATTGACGAAAGTTCGCCGACAAGTACGGCCGATAACGTGTTCTGAATCGTTCCTGTGAGTAATCCGATACGCTCCCGGCTTTTTATGGGTATTCAGCTCGCGATAACCTGTCTGGAGGCCGCCGCAAACTAGCCGCGCACTTCCGCACAACGCGACTGCAGGAGATTTTGATGACTTCAGCGACCGTTCCAGGTCTGGATTCCGCACCGACGAGCCATCAGGGCTTGCTGTCCTGGGTCGAGGAGGTCGCCGAGCTGACCCAGCCGGACCGGGTGGTCTTCGCGGACGGCTCCGACGAAGAGTGGCAGCGGCTGGCCGACCAACTGGTCGAGGCGGGCACCTTCACCAAGCTCAACGAGAAGAAGCACAAGAACTCCTACCTGGCGCTGTCGGACCCGTCCGACGTGGCGCGGGTCGAGTCACGGACTTTCATCTGCTCGGAGCGCGAAGTCGACGCCGGCCCGACCAACAACTGGAAGCCGCCGGCCGAGATGCGGGCGACCATGACCGAGCTGTACCGCGGCTGTATGCGCGGGCGCACCATGTGGGTCGTCCCGTTCTGCATGGGGCCCCTCGGTGCCGACGACCCCAAGCTCGGCGTGGAGATCACCGACTCCGAATACGTCGTCGCCTCGATGAAGGTGATGACCCGAATGGGCAAGGCCGCGCTGGAAAAGCTCGGCGATGACGGCTTTTTCGTGAAGGCATTGCACTCGATCGGTGCTCCGCTGGAACCCGGCCAAAAAGACGTGGCGTGGCCGTGCAATGAAACCAAATACATCACGCACTTTCCGGAGACCCGCGAAATCTGGAGCTTTGGTTCCGGCTACGGCGGAAATGCGTTGCTGGGCAAGAAATGCTATTCACTGCGGATCGCCTCGGCGATGGCCCACGACGAGGGCTGGCTCGCCGAGCACATGCTGATCCTCAAGCTGATCTCGCCGGAGAACAAGGCGTACTACTTCGCCGCCGCCTTCCCGTCGGCCTGCGGCAAAACCAACCTCGCGATGCTGCAGCCCACCATCCCGGGCTGGCGCGCCGAGACCCTCGGTGACGACATCGCCTGGATGCGCTTCGGCAAGGACGGCCGGCTGTACGCGGTCAACCCCGAGTTCGGTTTCTTCGGCGTCGCACCTGGCACGAACTGGAAGTCCAACCCGAACGCGATGCGCACCATCGAGGGCGGCAACACCGTCTTCACCAACGTCGCGCTGACCGACGACGGCGACGTGTGGTGGGAAGGTCTGGAGGGCGACCCCGACCACCTGATCGACTGGAAGGGCAACGACTGGACCGCTGGCAAGACGGAAACCCCTGCGGCACACCCGAACTCGCGGTATTGCACCCCGATGTCGCAGTGCCCGATCCTGGCGCCGGAATGGGACGACCCACAGGGTGTGCCGATCTCGGGCATCCTGTTCGGCGCCCGCCGCAAGACCACGGTGCCGCTGGTCACCGAGGCCCGTGACTGGCAGCACGGTGTGTTCATGGGAGCCACCATGGGCAGCGAGCAGACCGCGGCGGCCGAGGGCACGGTCGGCACCGTGCGCCGCGACCCAATGGCCATGTTGCCGTTCCTGGGCTACCACGTCGGCGACTACTTCCAGCACTGGATCGACCTGGGCAAGAACTCCGACGAGTCGAAGCTGCCGAAGGTGTTCTTCGTGAACTGGTTCCGCCGCGGCGACAAGGGTGAGTTCCTGTGGCCGGGTTTCGGCGAGAACAGCCGCGTGCTGAAGTGGATCGTCGACCGCATCGAACACCGGGCCGGTGGCCAGGACAGCCCGATCGGTGTCGTGCCCAGCGCTGACGACCTCGACTTGGCGGGCCTCGACGTCGATGCCGCGGCCGTGAACCGCGCGCTGGCGGTCGACGTCGACGAGTGGCGTCAGGAACTGCCGCTGATCGAAGAGTGGTTCGAGTTCGTCGGCGACAAGCTGCCGACCGGCGTCCGGGACGAGTTCGAGGCACTCAAGCAGCGTCTCGCCGAGTCCGACTAAGCCGCCTCCCCGGCAGGGTTGCCACAACCGAAAGCTCGGTGAGCCGAACTTTAGGATATGGCCCTGCTGACCAGCAAACTTGTGGGCCGCTCGGCCTGCATTCAGTAGCCTGGCTATGTTGCTGGATGGGTGGCTGGCGGGTACCTTAGCGGCGTGACAACAACCGCGGGCACTGTAACGGACCCGCCTGTCGGATCGCGGACGTTGTTCCGTTCACTGGCCATCGTCAGCGTGGTTATCGTCCCCGCTCTGGTGCTGCGCATCCTCGCTGTCCAGGTGGAGCCCGTCCTGGGGCTGCTCGTCTACGGCGGCGCCGTGGTGGGGGCCAGCTTCGTGCTGGCCTGGGCCGCCGAGGCCGCGCAGATCGACGTGTCCGGCAGCCTGGCCGTCGCGGTGCTCGCCGTCATCGCTGTCCTTCCCGAATACGCCGTCGACCTGTATTACGCGTTCACCGCCGGCCACGTGCCGGCGTACACGCAGTACGCCGCGGCGAACATGACCGGGTCGAACCGGTTGCTGATGGGTCTCGGGTGGCCGGTCGTCGTCTTGGTCACCGTGCTGGTGGCCCGCCGGACCTCCGGACGCAAACTCGACGGCCTGGAGCTCGAGACCAGCAACCGGGTGGAAATCGGCTTCCTGATGTTCGCCGGTGTGGCCGCGTTCGTCATCCCCGTCACCGGCCGCATCCACATCGCGTTCGGCATGGTGCTGCTGGGCTGGTTCGGTTTCTACCTGTACAAGCTGAGCCGCGGCGACGTCGAGGAACCCGAGCTGATCGGTACCGCCGCGGCCCTGGGTGCGCTGCCGGACCGGGTGCGCCGCATCGCGGTGGCCGCGCTGTTCCTGCTCGCCGCGGCGGTCATCGTGACGTGTGCAAAACCGTTCGCCGACAACCTGATCGGGGCCGGAATCAAGCTGGGTGTCGACCGTTTCCTGCTGGTGCAGTGGTTGGCGCCGCTCGCGTCGGAGGCGCCGGAATTCATCATCGCGACGATCTTCGCCTCTCGCGGCAAGGGCGGCGTCGCGATTGCGACGCTGATTTCGGCGAAGGTCAACCAGTGGACGCTACTGGTCGGGTCGTTGCCGGTGGCGTTCATGCTCGGCGGCGGAAGTGCCGCAATGCATTTGGACGGCCGCCAGATCGAAGAGATGGTGCTGACCGGAGCGCAGACCTTGATGGGTGTGACGCTGTTGCTCGGCCTGCGGTTCCAGCGCTGGACCGCGTGGGCGCTGCTCGTCTTGTTCGCCGTGCAGTTCCCGCTCACCTCGACCGAGGGGCGGCTGGCGCTCAGCGGCGTCTACGCGGCCATCGCTGCGGTGGCGCTGGTGCGGTACCGGCGGGAGTTGCCGGCGACGCTGTCCGCGCCGTTCGGTGGCCGGGCCAAGCGGCACGGCGGACACCCGCATCCGCACCCCCAGCAGGTGTATTCGTCGTAGTCGCGGTCTTAGCGCGCCCTCTTGACAGCTGTCAAGTTTTGCGGCGGTACAGTCTGCCCATGCAGATTCGCGAGCACACCTCCGGTCAGGGAGGCGCCAACAAGCCCGCCATCATCCTTCACCCGTCCGGCACAGTGGTCACGTTCGACGAACTGGAAGCCCGGGCCAATCGGCTGGCGCACTACTTCCGGCAGGCCGGCCTGGTCGAGGGCGATGCTGTCGCGATTCTGATGGAGAACAACGAGCACATCCACGCGGTGATGTGGGCCGCGCGGCGGGCCGGGCTGTACTACGTGCCGATCAACACGCACCTGACCGCGCCGGAAGCGGCGTACATCATCGACAACAGTGCCGCCAAGGCGATCATCGGGTCGGCCGCGTTGCGCAAGACGTGCGAGAACCTCGCCGAACATCTACCGGGTGGTCTGCCGGGTCTGCTGCTGATTGCCGACGACCATCTCGACGGCTGGCAGCGCTACCCCGAATGTGTTGCGGACCAACCCGATACGCCCATTGCCGATGAGATCGAAGGCGATCTGCTGCAGTACTCCTCGGGCACGACCGGCCGGCCCAAGGGCATCAAGCGGGCGCTGCCGCACGTGACGCCGGCCGAAGCACCCGGCATGATGTCGGCCCTGGTCGGTTTCTGGATGCACCCGGACGCGGTGTATCTCAGCCCGGCGCCGCTGTACCACACCGCGCCGTCGGTGTGGTCGATGACGGTGCAGGCCGGCGGCATCACCACGGTGGTCCTGGAGAAGTTCGATCCCGAAGGCTGCCTGGACGCCATCCAGCGTCACCGCGTCACTCACGGCCAGTTCGTCCCGGTGATGTTCACCCGGATGCTGAAACTGCCTGAGGCGACGCGTAATTCATACGACCTGTCCAGCTTGGAACGGGTGATGCACGCCGCGGCTCCCTGTCCGGTGGAGATCAAAAAGCAGATGATCGACTGGTGGGGGCCGATCGTCGACGAGTACTACGCGTCCTCGGAAGCCATCGGTTCGACGTTGATCAGCGCCGACGAGTGGCTGGCCCATCCCGGTTCGGTGGGCAAGCCGATGATGTGTCAACTGCACATCCTCGACGAGAACGGCAATGAGTTGCCGCCCGGGCAGGCCGGCGAAATCTATTTCGAGGGCGGCTTTTCCTTCGAATACCTCAACGACACGGAGAAGACGGCCGCGTCCCGCGACAGGCACGGCTGGACGACGGTGGGCGACGTCGGCTACGTCGACGAGGACGGCTACCTGTTCCTGACCGATCGTCGCCACCACATGATCATCTCCGGCGGCGTGAACATCTATCCGCAAGAGGCCGAGAACCTGCTCGTCACTCATCCGAAAGTGCTTGACGCAGCGGTGTTCGGTATTCCCGACGACGAAATGGGGCAGAGCGTCAAGGCCGCGGTGCAGACGGTCGACCCGGCCGATGCGACCGACGAATTCGCCACCGAGCTGACCGCGTGGCTGCGGGAGCGGTTGGCGCACTACAAGTGCCCGAAGTCGATCTCGTTCGAGGCGCAGTTGCCGCGCACCGACACCGGGAAGATGTTCAAACAGGAACTGATCAAGAAGTATTCGGTGTGACGGTCGTCGACCTACCAGCGGGAATCGTCGTCGGTCTCGACACCGAAAATATCAGTGAGCAAGCAACTTTCACGCTGACCCAGGAACCCTGCGACGATCGCCGGGTGGTTACGGTGCCATCGGTTGACGGTGCGCTCGCCGAACTCTCGGCGCGGCTGGACCGCTGGCCCGTGGCTGCGGCGATCTGTGACGACGTACTGCGGTCGGTGGATACCGCTGGCCCGACGCTAGCCGGCGTCGTCACCGAGTCGCTGGCCTATTCCACGCTGCAGGCCGGTCCGGAGTTCGCCCGCTGGCTGGCCGACCGTGGCCCGGCCACCATGCCCGACATCGCCGACCCGGTGCAGGCCCACCGCGACGGCGACACCTTGCGGATCGCGTTCAACCGCCCGCAGCGGCACAACGCGTTTTCCACCGACGCCCGCGCCGCATTGCTGGAGGCATTGGCTGTGGCGCAACTCGATTCGTCGGTCGACGAGGTGGTGCTGACAGGTAACGGGCCGTCATTCTGCAGCGGCGGCGACCTGGCCGAGTTCGGCACGTTCACCGACCCGGCCAGCGCGCACCTGGCCCGCACCCGTTACAGCCCGGCGCTGGCCCTCGATGCGGTGACCAGCCGACTCGGGAAAGCGTGCCGCGCCGAGGTGCACGGCCAGGTGCTGGGCAGCGGATTGGAGATGGCGGCGTTCTGCGGCCGGATTACGGCCGCGCCCGATGCAGTATTCGGTTTGCCCGAGCTGAGCCTCGGCCTGATCCCCGGCGCCGGCGGCACGGTCAGCGTGACCCGTCGGATAGGACGTTGGCGCACAGCCTATTTGGTGTTGAGCGGGCAGACGTTGGATGCCGCCACCGCGCTGGCTTGGGGCCTCGTCGACGCGATCTCTTAGTCGCCTGGCACCGACACCGCGCCGAGTGGCCACCTATGGCGCTGAAATCGCGGGAAACTCAGCCATAACTGGCCACTCGACGCGCTTAAAGCCCGCCGCGCGACACCAGTTGTGCGGCGATGACGTTGCGTTGGATTTCGTTGGTGCCTTCGCCGACGATCATCAGCGGGGCGTCGCGGAAGTAGCGTTCGACGTCGTATTCGGTGGAATAGCCGTAGCCGCCGTGGATGCGAACCGCATTCAACGCGATCTCCATCGCCACCTCGGAGGCGAACAGCTTGGCCATCCCGGCCTCCATGTCGCAGCGCTCGCCGCGGTCGTAGCGTTCGGCGGCGTAGCGGGTCAGCTGGCGGGCCGCGGTGAGCTTGGTCGCCATGTCGGCCAGGTAGTTGCCGACCGACTGGTGTTTCCAGATCGGTTGGCCGAAGCTCTCCCGCTGCTGGGCGTAGGCCAGCGCATCGTCGAGGGCCGCGGTGGCGACCCCCAATGCCCGCGAGGCGACCTGAATACGGCCCGTCTCAAGGCCTTTCATCATCTGCGCAAAGCCCTTGCCCGCATCGCCACCCAGAATCGCGGTGTTCGGCGCCCGGTACCCGTCGAAGGACAACTCGCAGGTCTCCACGCCCTTGTAGCCCAGCTTGGGCAGGTCACGCGACACCGTGAGCCCCGGCCCGTGCTCGACCAGCAGCACCGAGATACCGGTGTGCCGCGGCTGCGCGGTCGGATCGGTCTTGCACAGCAGCGCGATCAACCCCGACCGTCGCGCGTTGGAAATCCACGTCTTGGCGCCGTTGACCACCAGATCGGCACCGTCGGGCAGCGCGGTGGTCGACATGTTCTGCAGATCGCTGCCGCCACCGGGCTCGGTGAGCGCCATCGTCGCCCGCAGTTCGCCGGTGGCCATCGGCGGCAGGTACCGCCGCTTCTGCTCGTCGGTGCCGAACAAGCCCAGCAGCTTGGCCACCACCGTGTGCCCGCCCATCGCGCCGGCCAGGCTCATCCACCCGCGCGCCAACTCCTGGGTCACCAGCGCATAACACCACATCGACACCGGGGTGCCGCCGTACTCCTCGGGCACAGCCAGCCCGTAGATCCCGATGCGCTTCATCTGCTCGATCCACGCTTCGGGATACTCATTGGCATGCTCGACTTCGCGCACCGTCGGC
>DATNFI010000075.1:0-12556 GCA_035606475.1 Mycobacterium sp.
AACACCGAGGTGCAACGGGTAGTCGCACTGGGCGGCGAGTTGCTCGTAGGCCGCGACCATCACCACGGGGTCGTTGTGCTTGACGCTGATCTTGATGTCCCCGAAGCCGTGCTCCTCGAACAGCGAAGCCTCCCACAGCGCCGACTCGACCAGCGCTTCGGGCGTTGCCTTGCCGTACTTGTCCATGAACCGCTTGTCCAGCGATCCGGCATTGACGCCGATGCGGATCGGAATGCCAGCTGCGCCAGCGGCTTTCGCTACCTCGCCGACTCGGCCGTCGAATTCCTTGATGTTGCCGGGGTTTACCCGCACCGCGGCGCAACCGGCGTCGATCGCGGCGAAGATGTACTTCGGCTGGAAGTGGATGTCCGCGATCACCGGAATCTGACTCTTCTTGGCGATCGCGGCGAGTGCGTCGGCGTCTTCCTGCCGGGGGCACGCCACCCGGACGATGTCGCAGCCGGTCGCGGTCAACTCGGCGATCTGCTGCAGGGTCGAGTTGACGTCATGGGTCTTGGTGGTGCACATCGATTGCACCGAAATCGGGTGATCGCTGCCGACGCCGACATCGCGGACCATCAACTGGCGCGTCTTGCGACGCGGCGCCAGCGTGGGTGCCGGCGCCGCCGGCATACCCAGACCTGTGGTCACTGTTTGCCTTCTCTCCTACTGGAACAGCCGGATCGGGTTGACCACGTCCGCGGTCACCGTCAACAGCATGTAGCCGACCACCACAACCAAGACCACATAGGTGGCGGGCATCAGCTTGAGGTAATTCACCGGCGCCGCTGCGACTTTGCCGCGGGCCGATCGAATCACGTTGCGCAGCTTCTCGTACACCGCGATGGCGATGTGACCGCCGTCGAATGGCAGCAGCGGCACCAGGTTGATGACGCCGAGAATGAAGTTCAACTGCGCCAGGAATAGCCAGAACGCCACCCAGACGCCGTGATCCACGGTGTCTCCGCCGATGATGCTTGCGCCGACGACACTGATCGGGGTGTCGAGGGAACGCTCGCCGCCACCGATCGCGTGCACCAGCGCGCCGACCTTGCTCGGAATGGCGACCAGCGACTTGCCCAGCAGCACGGTCAGGTTGCCGGTGAAACTCAGACTGCCGGGTACCGCGCTGATCGGGTTGTAGTGGGTGGGCCCGGGCTGGGTGCCGACCACGCCCATCACGCCGATGGTGGCCGGCTTCGCGTCGCTGTTCTTGCCGTTGGTCACCCAGCGCTGTTTCTGGGCGATGTCGACGTACTTGGTCAGGGTCTCGCCACCGCGCTTGACGACGACGGGGACGGTGCCGTGCAGTTTTTGCACGACGCCGGCCATGTCGGAGAAGTCGGTCACCGGGGTGCCGTTGACCTTGAGCACGACATCACCGGCCCGGATCCCGGCCAGGGCGGCCGGCCCGTCGCCGGTGCACTTCTCGAAGTCGCCCTGCTTGATTTCGCTTGCCGCACAGGCTGTTTGGCCGATGACTGCGGTGGGGTGCAGGTTCGGCAGCCCCCAGGTGACCGCGATGGCGTAGATCAGGATCAGGCCGATAACGAAGTTCATGCCCGGCCCGGCGAACAACACCGCGACGCGCTTCCAGGTCTTCTGCTTGTACATCGCACGGTCGTGCTCGTCGGGCTGCAGTTCTTCGACCGACGTCATGCCGGCGATGTCGCAGAAGCCGCCGGCCGGGATCGCCTTGAGCCCGTATTCGGTCTCGCCGCGACGGGTCGACCACAGGGTCGGACCGAATCCCACGAAGTAACGCCGCACCTTCATCCCGGTGCCGAGGGCGACCCACATGTGGCCGCATTCATGCAAAGCCACCGAAATGAGGATGGCGAGTGCAAACAGCACGATGCCGATTACGAACATCATCGAACCGGTGAAACCTCCTGTGTGAGCGCACCACGCGCGCGCTCGCGGGCCCAGCGCTGCGCGTCGAGTACGTCTTCCACGGTAGCGGGTTCTGCGGCCCACCGGTCGGCGGCGCTGCAGACTTCGGCGATTGTTTGCACGATGGCCGGAAAACCGATCCGACCGGCCAGGAAAGCCTCGGCCGCTTCTTCGTTCGCGGCGTTGTAGACGGCGGTCATGCAGCCACCCGTCTCGCCGGCCCGCCGAGCCAGCGCGACTGCGGGGAACACCGCATCGTCCAGCGGCTCGAACTCCCAGGTCGACGCTGTCGAGAAGTCGCAAGCCGGGGCCGCGGCGGGCACCCGCTGCGGCCAGCCCAGGGCCAGCGCGATCGGCAGTTTCATGTCCGGCGGGCTGGCCTGGGCGATCGTCGAGCCGTCGGTGAACGTGACCATCGAGTGCACGATCGACTGCGGGTGCACGACGACGTCGATGCGGCCATACGGGATACCGAACAGCAGGTGTGCCTCGATGAGCTCGAGCCCCTTGTTGACCAGCGACGCCGAGTTCAGCGTGTTCATCGGCCCCATCGACCAGGTCGGGTGCGCGCCGGCCTGCTCGGGGGTGACGTGCTCGAGCTGGGCGGCTGACCAGCCGCGGAACGGTCCACCGGATGCGGTGAGCACCAGCTTGGCGACCTCGTCGGCGCTGCCGGCGCGCAGACACTGCGCCAGCGCGGAGTGCTCGGAGTCCACCGGCACGATCTGGCCGGGCTGGGCGGCGGCCAGCACCAACGGGCCGCCCGCGATCAGCGACTCCTTGTTGGCCAGGGCCAGGCGGGCGCCGGAGGCCAGCGCGGTGAGCGTCGGCTGCAGACCGAGCGCGCCGACCAGCGCGTTCAGCACCACGTCGGCCTCGGTGTTCTCGATCAGCCGGGTCGCGGCGTCGGGTCCGCTGAAGGTGACGTCGCCAATCGCCTGCGCGGCGCGTTCGTCGGCGACGGCGAGGTTGGACACCCCCGTCTCGGCGCGCTGCCGGGCCAGCAGCTCCGGGTTCCCGCCCCCGGCGGCCAGGCCTACCAGCTCGAAGCGGTCCGGGTTGGCGGCGATCACCTCGAGCGCCTGGGTGCCGATGGAACCGGTGCTGCCGAGCACCAGGGTCTTCAGGCGGCGGTTGGACACCCACTCATTGTGCCGCGCCACCGGCGCGAGGGACTAATCTCCGGCGGCCCGCTGAGAAGCCAGCCCCGTGGGCCGTATGCCAGAATGTGCGTGCATCCCAACCCCAACCCGAGGAGTTTGCCGTGGCCGGTACCGAGGTGGATCGCACTGGCGGTCACGTCAACGGCGTCGACGTCGCTGAGGTGCCGTCGGCTGCCTGGGGCTGGAGCAAGGTCAACCACCGCAACTGGCAGGTCTACGGCCTGCTGATGATCGGGTTGCTGGTGGCGTTCCTGCGCGGCAACCACGTCGGCCACGTCGAGGACCTGTGGGTCATCGGCTTCGCGCTGCTTGGCGTCTTCTTCCTGGTGCGCGACATGTGGGGCCGCCGCCGCGGCTGGCTCAAGTAGGCAGCGCCCCAAGTCAGCCGCGCCGCGCCCGTCGATACCAGGCGCCCGCCAGCGCACACGTCACCAGCACGGCGAACACCAGGACCCACGGCAATGCGCCATGTTGGTGCACCCAGCCGGCGAGCCAGCCCTGGATGCGGCCGGCGGCCGCGAGCAACGGATCGGACGGCAGGCCGTGCGCGGTATGCAGCCGGATCTCGTAGAGGGCGTAGTAGCCGACATACAGCCCAACGAGGACCAGCAGCGCGCCGCTGATCCGGTTGACGTACGGCAAGATTCGCCGCAGCCGGTTCACCACCGCCGAACTCGCCAGCGCAGCGGCGACGGCCAGGACGCCGACGACCAGGGTGAGCCCCGCGATATACGCGAGGTAGATCGACGCGCTCCCGATCAGCGAGCCGCGGCGCAGACCGGCGGCAGTGACCGCCAAGAAGGGGCCGACGGTGCAGGACAACGAGGCGATCGCGTAGCTCACGCCGTAGCCGTACATGGACCCCAGCCGAGCCGTCGGAGCCCATCGCCCACCCGGAAGCCCGCGGGTCAACAGCGTCAGCTCTCGGCCCGATAGAAGCCAAATACCCAGGGCGACAAGCACAATGCCGATCACCACGACGAGATAGGGCAGATACTGCTGCACGGTGGCGCCCGCCGATAGGGTGAGCGCCCCGAACAGTCCGAACACTGTCAAAAACCCCAGGCCCATCCCGGCGGTCGCCGCCGAGGCCCGGCCAACCGCAGTCAATACCGTCGACGTGGCGCCTTCCCCGCGCACCACCAGAACCAGGTAGGCGGGCAGCATGGCAAAACCGCACGGGTTCAGCGCCGCGACCAATCCGGCGGCGAACGCCAAACTGATTAGGCCCTGGTCCATCCGCTACTTCAGCGCCGTCACCCGATCGGACAACTCCTGTTGGGACATCGCCGCAGTCGGGTTGTTGACGAACGCGGACGTGCCGTCTGAGTTGTAGAACACCCACGCCGGCTGCCACGGCACGTTGTAGCGGGCCCAGATCGACCCGTCGGCGTCGTTGACCATGGTGAAGTTCAGGTGGTACTTCGACACAAAGTTCTGCATCGCCCCGGGGTCGGAGCGCGCAGCGACGCCTACGAAGGTGACGCCCGGATTGGCGGCAGCCACTTGGCTCAGACCCGGAGCCTCTGCGTTGCAGAACGGGCACCACGGCGTCCAGAACCACAGCACAGAGCGCTTGCCCCCCAAGGCTCCGCCGTTGAAGGGCGCACCGGACAGTGTGGTCCCGCTGAACTGCAAACGATCGTCGGCGGCCCACGCCCGCGGCGCACTACTCAGCCCGAAAATCAAGGCGGCCACGGCCACGCCGAGCGCCAACCTTTTAAGCAAGAACTGGACTCTCATAACCACGTCTCCTTTGCCGATCTACAAGTGTTGACGTGGATCGCGGGCGTCCGGTTCACCAGATGCAGTTAGCCGTCAGCTGCGAGCTGGCCGCACGCTGTGGTTATAGTGCGTGCGCTCCAGCTACCCGCCTTCGGCGGCTAACTGGCCGCACGCGGCGGCGATCTCGCGGCCCCGGGTGTCGCGCACCGTGCAGGCCACTCCGGCCGCACGGACTCGTCGAACGAATTCCCGCTCAACGGGTTTTGGGCTGGCATCCCATTCGCTGCCCGGTGTCGGGTTCAGCGGAATCAGATTCACGTGGACCAATGGCCCCAGCGCCCGATGCAGTCGCTTACCCAGCAGATCCGCCCGCCACGGCTGGTCGTTGACGTCACGAATCAGGGCGTACTCCACCGACACCCGCCGACCGGTCTGCTCGGCGTAGTAGTGCGCGGCATCCAGCGCCTCACTGACCTTCCACCGGTTGTTGACCGGCACCAGGGTGTCGCGTAGCTCGTCGTCCGGGGCGTGCAGCGACAGCGCCAGCGTCACCCCGAGGCGCTCGTCGGCGAGCTTCCGGATGGCCGGCGCCAGTCCGACCGTCGACACCGTCACCGAGCGGGCCGAGATGCCGAAGCCGGCGCCTTTCTCAGCCGGACCGGTGATACGACGTACCGCTGCCAGCACCCTGGCGTAGTTGGCCAGCGGCTCCCCCATGCCCATGAACACGATGTTGGACAGCCGGTCGCTCCACTCGTCGCGCAGCGTCGCCGACGCGGAACGCACCTGCTCGACGATCTCGGCGGTCGACAGGTTGCGGGTCAGGCCGCCCTGGCCGGTCGCGCAGAACGGGCACGCCATGCCGCAACCGGCCTGCGAGGAGATGCACACCGTGCTGCGCTTGGGGTAACGCATCAGCACCGATTCGAAGGTGGTCCCGTCGACCGCCCGCCACAGCGTCTTCCGGGTTTCGCCGGCGTCGCACGTGATTTCGCGGGCCGCGGTCAGCAGCGTCGGAAACAACGCCTCGGCTACCTGGCCACGAACGGCGGCCGGCAGGTCGGTCATCTGCTGCGGATCGGCGATCAGCCGGCCGTAGTACTGATTCGCCAACTGCTTGGCGCGAAATGCCGGCAGGCCGAGCGACCTGACCACCTCGGCGCAGCCGGCATCGTCGAGGTCGGCCAGGTGACGCGGCGGCAGCGCGCGCCGCGGCGCTTCGAAAATCAACTCTTGCTTCACCAGAACCTCAGTGCAGCAATGTCAGGACGGTCCAGGTGGCGACGGCCGACGGTAGAGCTCCATCCAGCCGGTCCATCAGGCCCCCGTGGCCGGGCAAGATCCGGCCCATGTCTTTGATACCGAGGTCGCGCTTGATCTGCGATTCGACCAGGTCACCCAGCGTCGCGGTGACCACAATCATCAAACCGAGCAGCAGGCCGACCCACACCGGCCGGTGAGCGAGCAGGGTTGCGGTCAACGTGACCGCGGCGATCCCGAAGAACAACGATCCGGTCAGGCCTTCCCATGATTTCTTCGGGCTGATGGTCGGGACCATCGGGTGTTTGCCGAACAGCACGCCGACGGCGTACCCGCCGACATCAGAGGCGACCACGCCGATCATCAGGCAGAACACGCGGCCGGAGCCGTCCGATGGAAATGCCAACAGCACGCTGCACGAACCGAACAGCGGCACCCAGGCCGCGAGGAAGACGGTCGCCGCGACGTCGCGCAGGTAGTTACCCGACGGCGAATCCGTCGACCCGTGCGGTGCGGTCGTCGAGCCGAGCGCCAACCGCCAGAACATGCAGACCACCGCGGTGGCGCCAAAGGCCGTGAGTAGCCCGTACGCATGCTGGTACCAGGCCAGCCAGACCATGGCTTCGCCGCCAACCAGCAGTGGGATGGCCGGGATCAGGTAACCGGCCTCGCGCAGCCTGCGGATCACTTCGTGCGTGGCGACCGGCATCGCAACGGCAAGCAACAGAACCCACAGGTAGCGGTCCCAGATCAGAATCGCGACGATGGCGAACGCCAACATCGCGCCCACCGCAATCGCCGCCGGAAGGTTGCGGCCGGCCCGCGACTTCTTCTTCGGTGGCTGCGCCACTGCATCCTCGGCCGGGCTATCTGCGCCGGTATCGGTGTCTGCCACGGACGTCGTTTGCTGAGCGGCCGCTAGACCTCCAGCAACTCGCCTTCCTTGTGCTTGACCAGGTCATCGATCTGGGTCACGTACTGCTGAGTGGCCTTGTCCAGGTCCTTCTCCGCGCGTGACACCTCGTCCTCACCGGCTTCGCCGTCCTTGCGGATGCGGTTCAGTTCTTCCATCGCCTTGCGGCGGATGTTGCGCACCGACACCTTGGCGTCTTCGCCCTTGGCTTTGGCCTGCTTGACCAGCTCGCGACGGCGTTCCTCGGTCAGCTGCGGTACGGCGACCCGGATCAGCGTGCCGTCGTTGGTCGGGTTCACCCCGAGGTCCGAGTTGCGGATCGCAGCTTCGATGTTCCCGAGCTGGCCGGCTTCATAGGGCTTGATGACGACCAGCCGCGCCTCAGGGACGTTGATGCTGGCCAGCTGGGTGATCGGGGTGGCAGAACCGTAGTAGTCGATGACGATGCGGTTGAACATGCTGGGGTTGGCCCGACCGGTCCGGATCGTCGACAAGTCATCTCGACTCACCCCTACGGCCTTTTCCATCTTCTCTTCGGCGTCGAAGAGAGTCTCGTCAATCATTTCCGCCACTCCTCTTCATCGCTGCGCTCTGCATCGTCGTTGGCGGGCATTTCCGCCACTCCACTTCATCGCCGCGCTCTTCACGTGCTGACCAGAGTTCCGATTTTCTCACCTGCGACGGCCCGAGCGATATTGCCGTCGGTCAGCAGGTTGAAAACCAGAATCGGCATGCGATTGTCCATGCACAAGCTGAACGCGGTGGCGTCGGCCACCTGCAGGCCTCGGTCGATGACCTCCCGGTGGGTGATCGCGGTGAACAGTTCCGCCGCCGGGTTCACCCGCGGATCCTCGGCAAATACCCCGTCGACGGCCTTGGCCATCAACACCACCTCGGCACCGATCTCCAAAGCCCGCTGGGCGGCGGTGGTATCCGTCGAAAAGTACGGCAGCCCCATACCGGCACCGAAGATGACGACGCGCCCCTTCTCCAGGTGCCGACGGGCTCGTAGCGGGATGTAGGGCTCGGCGACTTGGCCCATGGTGATCGCGGTCTGGACCCGGGTGTCGATGCCTTCTTTTTCCAGAAAGTCTTGCAGCGCAAGGCTGTTCATGACGGTTCCGAGCATTCCCATGTAGTCCGACCGGGTGCGTTCCATGCCGCGCTGCTGCAGTTGCGCGCCGCGGAAAAAGTTGCCGCCGCCGATCACCACGGCGACCTGAACGCCGGTGCGGACCACTTCGGCGATCTGGCGGGCAACCTGCGCGACCACGTCGGGATCCAAACCCACCGATCCCCCGCCGAACATCTCGCCGCCGAGCTTGAGCAGCACTCGGGTGTACTTGGGCCGGTTCGACGACTCGGCGCCGTTGATACCCTGCTCCGTCATCTGACTCCTCGCACCGGAGGACGCCCTCCGGCTGTCCCCACACGGCCGTCCCCAAAACAGCCGGGTCCATCCTGCCCTATCGCGTGATCGTGCGTCCCAGGAGTCGACGGCTTTGGCCGCGGTCGGCGCCCGGGGCAGTCGAGGGTCAGTAAGACGACGGAGTGAGTCCGCGAGTGGCTGGTCCCTGAAGGAACGTGCCGTCCGGCGCGAAGCCGGATCCCGACATCGTCACCACCGCGCTACAACGCATCGGGGCCGACCCCGCCGAGGCGATCTTTCTCGGCGACGCCGTGCGGGACATTGAGGGCCGCCCGACGAGCCGGCGTACCAGCCGCGGCGATGTACGCGTCCGCGCCGGTGCCCTAACCCAAGTGAGCGGAGAGCAGCCAGGCCGGCACCGATTTGCGCCCGTTGGCCTCGTCGCGAACGCCGGCGAACGGGAACTCACGGCCGCTGGCCTCGGCGAAATTGCCATGAATCCTGGCCGGGCGGATCTCGTCGATGACCCAGTATTTCGAGACGACCTCACGCAACTCGGTTTCGGTGACCGGGTTGGCCGGACTGCCGTCGCCGGTCTTGGCGAAGACCAACACGTAGTAGGAGGCCCCCGGCGCCGCGGCCCGCACGATCGAGCGTTGGTAGCCCTCGCGCAACTCGACGGGCATCGAGTGAAACAGCGTGCTGTCCACGATGGTGTTGAAGCGGCCGTCGTAGCCGGTAAATGACGAGATGTCGGCAACGTCAAAGGTGACGTTGGTCAGTCCCTGCGCGGCGGCGTGTTGCTTGGCCAGCTTGATCGCGGTCGGCGAGGCATCCAGCCCAACTGCGTTGTGGCCCAACGCCGCCATGTGCAGCGCGAACGCCGCCTCGCCGCAGCCGGCGTCGAGCACGTCGCCCTTGATCTTGCCCTGGTCGATGAGCGCGGCGATCTCGGGCTGCGGCTCCCCCAGGCTCCACGGCGGCCGGACGCCCAGGCCGAACTCGGCGGTCTCGCCGCGGTAGGCCGGATCGAAATCGAAATCGAATTTCTGTGTTTCAGTCATACCCCAGATATATCAATCAAGCTGATATGTGTCAACATCGTTGATATGGGCACAACCGAGGACGCGCCGCTTGGGTACTTGCTGTTTCAGGTGATGGCAGCCCTGCGGCCGGAGGTGGCTGCCGCGCTCAGCCCGCTGAGCCTGACGCTGCCCGAATTCGTCTGCATGCGAATGCTTTCCATGAATCCGGGACTGTCCAGCGCGGAGCTCGCCCGGCTCGGTCACGTCTCGCCTCAGGCGATGAACACGGTGCTGCACAGGCTGGAGAACGCCCGGATGGTGGCCCGGCCGGCCTCCGTCGCGTCCGGGCGGGCGCTGCCCGCGTCACTCACCGCGGACGGTAAGACGCTGCTGAAGCGCGCCGAGGCGGCGGTGCGAGACGCCGACGCCCGGGTGTTGGCCAAGCTACCGACGCCTCAGCAGCGCGAGTTCAAGCGGATGTTAGCGACGCTGGGACCCGACTAGGTCTACTCGTCGATGCGCGCCCACGGTCGGGCGTCTTCGAGTTCGTACGCCAGTTCCAGCAACCGGGCCTCGTGACCCAGGGCGGCGGAGAACATCAGCCCGAGCGGTAACCCGTTGGCGGAGACCGCCAGCGGCAACGAGATGGCCGGCTCCCCCGTGACGTTGTGCAACGGAGTGAAGGCGACCCAATCTTGCAGGCGATCGATGATCTGCTCGTAGTCGGCCATCGGGTCGAGGTAGCCGACCTGCGGCGGTTCGTCGGCCAGCGTCGGTGTCAGCACCACGTCGTAGCTGCGGGCCAGGCGCTGCGTGTACCGCCGCATGCGGGACAGCCGGATCAGAGCCAGCGGGATTTTGTGCAGATTACGTCGCGCGTGTCGGTCCAGGCCCCGCGACAGATTGTCCAGCCTGGTCACGTCAAACCCATCGAAGGCTCGCTTGTTCTGCTGAATCTGCCCCATCGCCAACAGGCCCCAGTACAGCACGAAATCGGGCACGAAAGTGTTTGGTACCGGCGGCTTTTCGAGATGATCGACGCGGTGGCCCAGTTCTTCGAGCAACCCGGCGGATTTCAGGGTCAGCTCCCGGACCTCCGGGCTGGACTCTCGCAGCAGGGAGCGTGTGATGACGGCGATCCGCAGCCGCTGCTTGACGGCGTGTTGGACGTCGCCGATCGGCGGGAGTTTCTTTGCGGGCCAGAGGCGTTCGGCCTCGCGGTAGAACGCTGCGGTGTCCCGCACGGACCGGCTGACCACCCCGTTGGCCACAATGCGGATCGGCATCTGCCGCACCTCTTTGTCCAGCGGCAGCCGACCACGCGACGGCTTCAGGCCAACAAGTCCGTTGCAGGATGCGGGAATTCGAATCGAGCCACCGCCATCGTTGGCATGGGCGATCGGCACCACACCCGCGGCGACGAAGGCCCCGGAACCCGACGACGACGCGCCCGCAGTGTGATCGGTGTTCCACGGGTTGCGCACCGCCCCGAGCCGCGGGTGCTCGGCCGCGGCGCTGAAGCCATACTCCGACATCTGGGTCTTGCCCAACGACGTCATCCCGGTGCCCAGGTACACCTGCGTGAACTCGCCGTCGGCGTCGGCCGGGCGCGGCGGCCACGCGTCGGTGCCGCGCATCGTCGGCAGTCCGGCGACGTCGACGTTGTCTTTGACAAACGTCGGCACGCCACTGAAGAAGCCGCCCTTCGGCGGGGCCTCCGCCTGGGCCCGGGCCCGGTCGAAAGCCTCGTGTGCCAACCCGTTCAGCGCGGGATTGACGGCTTCGGTGCGGGCAATAGCGGCGTCGACGACCTCAACCCGGCTCACCCGGCCGGCGTTGAGGGCGTCGATCAGGCCAACGGCGTCGAGGTGACCGAGCGCGTCGTCACCGAATGCGTGCACATGTCGCATCCGGCTGATGCTACTGCTGGCCGACCTCGAAACGGACAAACCGCGTCACGGTGACACCGGCGTCGTCGAGCAGCGCCTTGACGGTCTTCTTGCTGTCCGAGACCGACGGCTGCTCAAGCAGCACAACATCCTTGAAGAAGCCGTTGAGGCGACCTTCGACGATCTTGGGCAGCGCCTGCTCCGGCTTGCCCTCTTCCTTCGCGGTCTCCTCGGCGATGCGGCGCTCGCTGGCCACCACGTCCTCGGGCACGTCGTCGCGGGACAGGTAACGCGCCTTGAGCGCGGCGATCTGCAGCGCGGCGGCGTGCGCCGCTTCGCCATTGCCGCCGGTGTACTCGACTAGCACGCCGACACCCGGCGGCAGGTCCGCCGCCCGCTTGTGCAGGTAGGTCTCGACAGTGCCGTCGAAGTACGCGACCCGGCGCAGTTCGAGCTTCTCGCCGATCTTGGCCGACAGCTCGGCGATGACCTGCTCAACGGTCTTGTCACCGACCGGGGCGGCTTTGAGGGCGTCGACGTCGGTCGCCTTCGCGGCGGCGGCCGCGCTGACGATGTCATTGGCGACCTTCTGGAACTCCGCGTTCTTGGCGACGAAGTCCGTTTCGCTGTTCAGCTCGATCAGCGCGCCGTCCTTGGCCGCGACCAGGCCCTCGGCGGTCGCCCGCTCGGCCCGCTTGCCGACATCCTTGGCGCCCTTGATCCGCAGCGCCTCGACGGCTTTGTCGAAGTCGCCGTCGCTCTCGGAAAGTGCGTTCTTGCAGTCGAGCATTCCGGCACCGGTCAGCTCCCGAAGACGCTTGACGTCGGCAGCGGTGAAGTTGGGCACTTCTCAGCCTTTCCTAGGAAGGGTCAGGGGTTGTTTCTGGTGCGACCGCGGCGGCCGGCTCGGCCGGCGCAGCGGTAGCGGTTGCCGACGCGAGCAGCTCCTGCTCCCATTCGGCCAGCGGCTCGGCACCTTCGGCATCGGGCTTGCCGTCGCCGCGGCCCACGCCGGCACGAGCCTGCAGTCCCTCGGCGACCGCGGCGGCGATCACCTTGGTCAGCAGCGCCGCCGAGCGGATCGCGTCGTCGTTGCCCGGGATCGGGTAGTCGACCAGGTCCGGATCGCAGTTGGTGTCCAGGATCGCGATGACCGGGATACCGAGTTTGCGAGCCTCGCCGACGGCGATGTGCTCCTTGTTGGTGTCGACGACCCAGACCGCCGACGGCACCTTCTGCATGTCGCGGATACCGCCGAGGCTGCGCTCGAGCTTGTTCTTCTCGCGGGTCAGCATCAGGATTTCCTTCTTGGTGCGACC
>DATNFI010000076.1:0-12433 GCA_035606475.1 Mycobacterium sp.
GGCAAGAAGGTGCTGATCTGCGGCTACGGCGACGTCGGCAAGGGCTCGGTGGACTCGCTGGCCGGCCAGGGCGCGCGAGTGACCGTCACCGAGATCGACCCGATCAACGCCCTGCAGGCGCTGATGGAGGGCTACGACGTCAAGCGGGTCGAGGATGTGATCGGCGAAGCCGACATCGTCATCACCACCACCGGTAACAAGGACATCATCACCCTCGAGCACATGAAGGCGATGAAGGACAAGGCGATCCTGGGCAACATCGGCCACTTCGACAACGAGATCCAGATCGCTCGCTTGGAGAAGTCGGGTGCGACCAAGGTCAACATCCGCCCGCAGGTCGACCTGTGGACCTTCGGCGACACCGGCAAGTCGATCATCGTGCTGTCCGAGGGCCGGCTGCTGAACCTGGGTAACGCGACGGGCCACCCGTCGTTCGTGATGAGCAACAGCTTCTCCAACCAGGTCATCGCGCAGATCGAGCTGTGGACCAAGAACGACGAGTACGACAACGAGGTCTACCGGTTGCCCAAGCACCTGGACGAGAAGGTGGCCCGCATCCACGTCGAAGCGCTGGGTGGCGAGCTGACCAAGCTCACCAAGGAGCAGGCGGAGTACATCGGTGTCGACGTGGACGGCCCGTACAAGCCCGACCACTACCGCTACTGACATACCGCGAGCAGACGTAAAGGCTCCTCGACACGCGGTCTTTCGGGTGCTTTTGCGTCTGCTCGCGCCACCGGGTCAATAGGCTCGCGCCGATGGCCTCCCTCCTCCTCAGGCCGTTCCGGCCCGCATCGTCGGAAGGCGCGCCGTGCTGATTGCTATCGAGGGCGTCGACGGCGCGGGCAAGCGGACGCTCACCGACGGCCTGCGCGCGACGTTCCAGGCCGCCGGGAAATCCGTGACGACGCTGGCCTTTCCGCGGTACGGGCGGTCGGTGACCGCCGACGTGGCGGCCGAGGCGCTGCACGGCGGCCACGGCGACCTGGCGTCCTCGGTGTTCGCGATGGCGATGCTGTTCGCGCTCGACCGGGCTGATGCGCGCGCCGAGATCGAAGCGCTGCGCTCCGCGCACGACGTGGTGATCCTGGATCGCTACGTCGCCTCCAACGCCGCGTACAGCGCCGCGCGTCTGCACCAGCGGGCCGGCGGCGACGCGGTCGGCTGGGTGCACGAGATGGAGTACGGCCGACTGGGTCTGCCGGCGCCGGACTGGCAGGTGCTGCTCGGCGTTTCGGCGGAACTCGCTGATCAGCGAGCCCGCCACCGGGCCAGCGTGGACGCGGGCCGGGAGCGCGACGCCTACGAACGCGACGCCGGACTGCAGCAGCGGACCGCTGCGGTGTACGCCGAGTTGGCCGCGGCGAACTGGGGCGGACGCTGGCTGGTGGTCGACGAGACGGTCGATCCGGGCGGGCTCGCGGCACAGTTAACGGCCTAGTTGCCGCCCGGTTGTGAGAGAGCTGTGGTAATAGGTGCACGAAACGCGCGTGTGGCAGCCCCCGTTTGTCGCGTTCTGGTGACACCATGGACACCATGAGGCAAAGGATTCTCGTGGTTGACGACGACGCGTCGCTGGCCGAGATGCTGACCATTGTGCTGCGGGGAGAAGGTTTCGACACCGCCGTCATCGGCGATGGCACCCAGGCGCTGACCGCCGTGCGCGAACTGCGGCCCGACCTGGTGTTGCTGGACTTGATGCTGCCCGGCATGAACGGCATCGACGTGTGCCGGGTGCTGCGCGCCGACTCCGGGGTCCCGATCGTGATGCTGACGGCCAAGACCGACACGGTCGACGTGGTGCTCGGTCTGGAGTCGGGTGCCGACGACTACATCATGAAGCCGTTCAAGCCGAAGGAGCTGGTCGCCCGCGTGCGGGCGCGGTTGCGGCGCAACGAAGACGAGCCGGCCGAGATGCTCTCGATCGCCGATGTCGACATCGACGTGCCCGCGCACAAGGTCACCCGCAACGGCGAGCAGATCTCGTTGACGCCGCTGGAGTTCGACCTGCTCGTGGCGTTGGCGCGCAAACCGCGCCAGGTGTTTACTCGTGATGTGCTGCTCGAACAGGTGTGGGGCTACCGCCACCCCGCGGACACCCGTTTGGTGAACGTGCACGTCCAGCGCCTGCGGGCCAAGGTCGAAAAAGACCCGGAGAACCCGACCGTTGTACTGACCGTTCGAGGAGTGGGTTACAAGGCCGGACCTCCGTGATCCGTGCCTGCGACGATGCAGAGCGCGAGCGATGCGGAGGAGCGGCACAAGGGACACAGAGCGTCGCACATGAATGAGGAGCGGCGCCATTGATCTGGGGATCGAGACCACGTTTTCGTGGTCGTTCTGGCCGGTCCGGCCCGGTCATGAGGGGCCTGGGCACACTGAGCCGCGCCCTGGGCGTGGCGTGGCGTCGCTCCTTGCAACTCCGGGTGCTCGCCATGACCCTGGGAATGTCGCTGGCCGTGATCCTGGCGCTGGGCTTCGTACTGACCAGCCAGGTCACCAACCGGGTGCTGGACGTCAAGCTTCGCGCCGCCACTGAGCAGATCGAGCGCGCCCGCAGCACCGTCAGCGGGATCGTCAGCGGCGAAGAGGCCCGCTCGCTGGACAGCAGCCTGCAGCTGGCCCGCAACACGTTGACGTCCAAGACCGACCCCACGTCCGGCGCGGGATTGGCCGGCGCGTTCGACGCCGTGCTGGTGGTGCCCGGCCAGGGCCCGCGCCCGGCCGCATCGGCTGGGCCGGTCGACCAATTGCCGGACTCGCTAAGGGAATTCGTGAAGGCCGGGCAGGTGGCCTACCAGTACGCGACCGTGCACACCGAGGGCTTCTCGGGCCCGGCTCTGGTGATCGGCACCCCGACGACCTCGCGGGTGAACAACCTCGAGCTGTACCTGGTGTTCCCGCTGGGCAACGAGCAGAGCACGATCGCGCTGGTCCGCGGAACCATGGCCACCGGCGGTGTGGTGCTGATGGTGCTGCTGGCCGGCATCGCATGGATGGTCACCCGCCAGGTGGTGGTCCCGGTCCGGGCCGCGGCGCGGACCGCCGAACGATTCGCCGACGGCCATCTGTCCGAACGGATTCCGATCCGCGGCGAAGACGACATGGCCCGGCTGGCGGTGTCGTTCAACGACATGGCCGAGAGCCTGTCGCGTCAGATCGCACAGCTCGAGGAGTTCGGAAACCTGCAGCGCCGGTTCACCTCTGACGTCAGCCACGAACTGCGCACCCCGCTCACCACCGTCCGGATGGCCGCCGACCTGATCTACGACCACATGGAGGACCTCGACCCCGCGCTGCAGCGGTCCACCGAGCTGATGGTCAACGAGCTCGACCGGTTCGAGTCGCTACTCAGCGATCTGCTGGAAATCTCGCGCCACGACGCCGGTGTCGCCGAATTGTCGGTTGAGGCAGTGGATCTGCGGACCACGGTCAACAGCGCGCTGAGCAATGTCGGGCACCTGGCCGAAGACGCCGGCGTGCAGATGATCGTCGACATGCCGGACGAGGACGTCATCGCCGAGGTCGATCCCCGCCGGGTCGAGCGCATTCTGCGCAACCTGATCGCGAACGCGATCGACCATGCCGAACATAAACCGGTCCGGATCCGGATGGCCTACGACGAAGACACCGTCGCCGTGACCGTGCGTGACTACGGCGTCGGGCTTCGCCCCGGCGAGGAGAAGCTGGTGTTCAGCCGGTTCTGGCGCTCCGACCCGTCGCGGGTGCGGCGATCGGGCGGGACCGGTCTGGGGCTGGCGATCAGCGTCGAGGACGCCCGGCTGCACCAGGGACGGTTGGAAGCCTGGGGTGAGCCCGGTAACGGCGCCTGCTTCCGGCTCACCCTTCCGCTGATCCGCGGGCACAAGGTGACCACCAGCCCGCTGCCGATGAAACCTGTTGCGCCGGAACGCAACGAGCAGCCATCCCGGCAGCGCGAGCACGCCGAGCGGGGCGTGTGATGCGTCGGCTTGATTGCCCGGCTCCTCCCCGGGCCGATAAGGCCCGCATCGTCGCCGGGCGGAAGCTTGATTGCCCGGCTCCTCCCCGGGCCGATAAGGCCCGCATCGTCGCCGGGCGGAAGTTAGCGGCACTGCTGTTCACACTCGCGGTGGTGCTGAGTGGCTGCGCGGGCGTGCCGAACGGGTCGGCGCCGCAGGCCATCGGGACCGTCGACCGACCGGCGCCGGCGAACCTGCCCAAGCCGACGCCCGGCATGGATCCCGACGTGCTGCTGCGCGAATTCCTCAAGGCCACCGCCGATCCGGCCAACCGGCACCTGGCGGCCCGGCAGTTCCTCACCCAGACAGCGTCCAACAAGTGGGACGACGCCGGCAGCGCGTTGCTCATCGACCACGTGGTATTCGTCGAAACCCACAGCGCCGAAAGGGTTTCCGTGGCCATGCGGGCCGAGGTCCTCGGTTCGCTGTCGGACATGGGCGTCTTCGAGACCGCCGAGGGTCAGCTCCCCGACCCCGGCCCGATCGAATTGGTCAAGACGCCGGGCGGTTGGCGCATCGACAAGCTACCCGACGGGGTGTTCCTGGACTGGCAGCAATTCCAGGCCACCTACAAGCGCAACACGCTGTATTTCTCCGACCCGACCGGCAAGACGATGGTGCCGGACCCGCGCTACGTCGCGGTGTCGGATCGCGACCAGCTGGCCACCGAGCTGGTGTCCAAGCTGATCGCCGGTCCGCGCCCGGAGATGGCGAAAAGCGTGCACAACATGCTGACCCCGCCGGTGCGCCTGCGTGGCCCGGTGACCCGCGCCGACGGCGGCAAGAGCGGTGTCGGTCGCGGCTACGGCGGCGCCCGCATCGACTTGGAGTTGCTGACCGTCGCCGACCCGCGCAGCAGGCAATTGGTTGCCGCACAGATCATCTGGACGCTGGCCCGCGCGGACATCAAGGGGCCGTATGTGATCAAGGCCGACGGGGCCTCGCTCGACGAGCGCTTCGCCGACGGCTGGAACACCACCGACGTGGCCGCCACCGACCCGGGCGTGGCCGAAGGCGCGGCCGCCGGGGTGCACGCGCTGATCGGCGGCCGCATCGTGGCAGTCGACGGCCAGCGCTCCGACCCGGTGCCGGGCGCCTTCGGCCGGGCCACCGACCAGGCCGCCGCCGCGCTGTCGCGCAATGGACATCGGGCGGCCTCGGTGGTGGTGCAACGGCCCGGCGCCCCCGACATGGCGTCGTCGCTATGGATCGGCGACCTTGGCGGCGAAGCGGCCGAAGCCGCTGACGGACATACCCTTTCGCGGCCGACCTGGTCGCTGGACGAAGCGGTGTGGGTGGTGGCCGATGGCAACACGGTGCTGCGCGCCATCCAGGAAGCCGCTTCGGGGCAGCCCGCGCGCCTGCCGGTCGACTCGGCCGCGGTGTCCAGTCGCTTCCCCGGCGTCATCGCCGAGTTGCAGCTGTCTCGCGACGGCACCCGCGCGGCGATGGTGATCAACGGGCAGGTGATCTGCTCGAGCGTCGAGCAGACTCAGGCCGGCCAGTTCGCGCTGACCTATCCGCGGCGCCTCGGCTTCGGGCTGGGGTCCTCGGTGGTGTCGTTGGCCTGGCGCACCGATGAGGACATCGCGGTGAGCCGCAACGACGCCGAGCACCCGGTGTCCTACGTCAACATCGACGGGGTGAATTCCGATGCGCCGACCGGCCATCTGCAGCAACCGGTCGGGGTGATCGCGGCCAACCCGTCGACGGTGTATGTCGCTGATCCGCGCGGCGTGATGCAGCTGTCGATCTCCGGGGCCGAAGGCCTGCAGGGTTGGCTCGACGTCCCGGCGTTCATGGTCGGCGGAGCGATGCCGGTGATGCCCGGCTGAGTCACCGCGTGTCGGTGCTCCCCGGCAGACTCGTCGTGTGCTGGATCTGGTTCTACCGCTGGAATGCGGCGGCTGCGGGGCGCCATCGACCCGGTGGTGTGCGGTCTGCGCCGACGAGTTGGCCGTGGGTCCCGACGCGCCGCGGGTCGTCACCCCGCGCATCGATCCGCAGGTGCCGGTGTTCGCCCTCGGCCGCTACGCCGGTGCACGCCGGCGCGCGATCGTCGGGGTAAAGGACCGCGGCCGCGCGGACCTGCTGACGCCGCTGTCCCATTCGCTGGCTGCGGGCTTGGACCGGCTACTGCGGTGGGGTCTGCTCAGCGTGCCGTTGACCGTCGTCGCGGCCCCGACCCGCGGCTGGTCGGCCCGGCAGCGCGGGGGAGACCCGGTCACCCGGATCGCCACGCTGGCGACGGCTGGTCATCCGGACATCACCGTCGCCCGCGCGCTGCGGATGAAGCCCTGGGCGCGCGACTCGGCCGGGTTGAACAGCGCCGCCCGCGAACGCAATATCGCCGGCCGGGTGTTGCTGACGCGACGCCGCCTGCCGGCCTGCGGCGAGTTGCTGTTGGTCGACGACATCGTCACGACGGGGGCGACCGCGCGTGAGTCGGTCCGTGTGCTGCAGGCGGCCGGGGCGCGGGTGTCGGCTGTGCTGGCGCTGGCCGCGGCGTGAGCGTTTGTGAAGAACTCGCAACAGGTCGCGCAAAATGCTGGCACTGCCGCCGGTCGACGTCTACCGTCGATCGCAAGCACCAACAACGCCTTAACGCAGCGCAAATCGCAGCGTGCGGCGCCACCGTCAACGGTAGGGGGTGAGTTTTCGGCACCTTGCATCGGCGGGCGGCCAATCCTGTTCTGACGACCCCGTCGGCGTGTGCATCCATAGCCGCGCGCGCTTAGTTGCGCGCAATGCGAGAGAAGGCGAGTTGTCAAGTATGTCAAGGCAAACCGTGGATTCCGGACAGTTGCTGGCAGAACCTCCGGTCGACATCGACGAGCACGAACCGACCACGCACGCCGAGGTCGTGGTTAAGGGGCGCAACGTCGAAATCCCTGACCACTTCCGCGTCTACGTCTCGCAGAAACTCGCCCGTTTGGAGCGACTCGACCGAACCGTCTACCTGTTCGACGTCGAACTCGACCACGAGCGCAACCGTCGCCAGCGCAAGTCCTGTCAGCACGTCGAGATCACCGCTCGCGGTCGCGGGCCAGTGGTCCGGGGCGAAGCCTGCGCCGACAGCTTCTACGGCGCGCTCGAGGCCGCGATCGCCAAACTGGAGGGCCGACTGCGCCGCGTGAAGGATCGCCGCAAGGTCCACTACGGCGACAAGACCCCGGTGTCGCTGGCCGCCGCCACCGCCGTCGTGCCGCAACCCGAGCCGGCCTTCGACGACATCGAGACCCCGCACTTCGGTGACCCCGAGGGCACCAATGGTCATCACGTACCCGGTCGCGTCGTGCGCACCAAGGAGCACGAGGCCAAGCCGATGTCGGTCGATGACGCGCTGTACGAGATGGAACTCCTCGGCCACGACTTCTTCCTGTTCTACGACAGCCAGACCGAACGGCCTTCGGTGGTCTATCGGCGGCACGCCTACGACTACGGTCTGATCCGGCTGGCTTAGCCGAATGCGCTCGTCACCTAGGATGGGGGACGCTGAAGACTTCGATCCGTAGGGGACAAAGCTGTGCTGAGTAGGTTGCTGCGCGTTGGTGAAGGTCGCATGGTCAAGCGCCTCAAGCGGGTGGCCGAGTACGTCAACTCCCTGTCCGACGAGATCGAGAAGCTGACCGACGACGAACTGCGGGCCAAGACCGCGGAATTCAAGAAGCGGCACGCCGACGGCGAGAGTCTCGACGATCTGCTTCCCGAGGCGTTCGCGGTGGCCCGTGAGGCCGCGTGGCGGGTGCTCGACCAGCGGCACTTCGATGTGCAGGTCATGGGTGGCGCCGCGCTGCACTTCGGCAACGTCGCGGAGATGAAGACCGGTGAGGGCAAGACCCTGACCTCGGTCTTGCCGGCCTACCTCAACGCCATCGCGGGCAAGGGCGTGCACATCGTCACGGTCAACGACTACCTGGCCAAACGTGACAGCGAGTGGATGGGCCGCGTGCACCGATTCCTGGGCCTGGACGTCGGCGTGATCCTGGCCCACATGACCCCCGACGAGCGCCGCATCGCCTACGCCGCCGACATCACCTACGGCACCAACAACGAGTTCGGCTTCGACTACCTGCGCGACAACATGGCCCACACCCTGGACGACTGCGTCCAGCGCGGCCACCACTTCGCCATCGTCGACGAGGTCGACTCGATCCTGATCGACGAGGCCCGCACGCCGCTGATCATCTCCGGACCGGCCGACGGCGCGTCGAACTGGTACACCGAGTTCGCCCGTATCGCCCCGCTGATGGAGAAGGACGTCCACTACGAAGTCGACATCCGCAAGCGCACCATCGGTGTGCACGAGCTGGGCGTGGAGTTCGTCGAGGATCAGCTCGGCATCGACAATCTCTACGAGGCCGCCAACTCGCCGCTGGTCAGCTACCTCAACAACGCGCTGAAGGCCAAGGAGCTGTTCGCCCGCGACAAGGACTACATCGTGCGCGACGGCGAGGTGATCATCGTCGACGAGTTCACCGGCCGCACGCTGGTCGGGCGGCGCTACAACGAGGGCATGCACCAGGCCATCGAGGCCAAGGAGCGCGTGGAGATCAAGGCCGAGAACCAGACGCTGGCCACCATCACGCTGCAGAACTACTTCCGGCTCTACGAGAAGCTCTCCGGCATGACCGGTACCGCCGAGACCGAGGCCGCCGAGCTGCACGAGATCTACAAGCTGGGCGTCGTGCCGATCCCGACCAACAAGGAAATGATCCGCGACGACCAGACCGACCTGATCTACAAGACCGAGGAAGCCAAATACATCGCGGTCGTCGACGACGTCGGCGAGCGCTACGAAAAAGGCCAGCCGGTGCTGATCGGTACCACCAGCGTGGAGCGCTCGGAATACCTGTCGCGCCAATTCCAGAAGCGGCGCATCCCGCACAACGTCCTCAACGCGAAGTATCACGAGCAGGAAGCCGGCATCATCGCCGAGGCCGGCCGGCGCGGCGCCATCACCGTCGCCACCAACATGGCCGGCCGCGGTACCGACATCGTGCTGGGCGGCAACATCGACTTCCTCACCGACCTGCGGCTGCGGGCCCGGGGCCTGGACCCGGTCGCGACCGCCGACGAGTACGAGGCGGCGTGGCACGAAGAGCTGCCGATCGTCAAGGCCGAGGCCGCTGCGGAGGCCAAAGAGGTCATCGAAGCCGGTGGGCTCTACGTGCTGGGCACCGAGCGGCACGAGTCGCGCCGTATCGACAACCAGCTGCGCGGCCGCTCGGGCCGTCAGGGTGACCCGGGCGAATCCCGCTTCTACCTGTCGCTGGGCGACGAGTTGATGCGTCGCTTCAACGGCGCGGCGCTGGAGTCGCTGTTGACCCGGCTCAACCTGCCCGACGACGTGCCGATCGAGGCCAAGATGGTGACCCGGGCGATCAAGAGCGCCCAAACCCAGGTCGAGCAGCAGAACTTCGAGGTCCGCAAGAACGTCCTCAAGTACGACGAGGTGATGAACCAGCAGCGCAAGGTCATCTACGCCGAGCGGCGGCGCATCCTGGAAGGCGAGAACCTGCAGCAGCAGGCGCACGAGATGCTCGTCGCTGTGATCACCGCCTACGTCGACGGCGCCACCGCGACCGGCTACGCCGAGGACTGGGATCTGGAAAAGCTCTGGGAAGCCCTCAAGTCGCTGTATCCCGTCGGCATCGACCACCACACCCTGATCGACGACGACACCGTCGGCGAGCCCGGCGAGCTGACCCGCGAGGAACTGCTCGACGCGCTGGTCGAAGACGCCGAGCGGGCCTACGCCAAGCGGGAAGCCGAACTCGAGGAGTTGGCCGGCGAGGGCGCGATGCGTCAGCTGGAACGCAACGTCCTGCTCAACGTGATCGACCGCAAGTGGCGCGAGCATCTCTACGAGATGGACTACCTCAAAGAGGGCATCGGGCTCCGTGCGATGGCGCAGCGCGACCCGTTGGTCGAGTACCAGCGCGAGGGCTTCGACATGTTCACCGGGATGCTCGACGGCCTCAAGGAAGAGTCCGTCGGGTTCCTGTTCAACGTCGCGGTCGAGGCGGTACCCCCGCAACAAGTCGGGCCGGTCGACGAGCCGGACGGCCTGGCCGAGTTCGCCACCGCGGCCGCGGCCCGCGCGCAGCAGCACGCCGGTGCAACGCGTGAGTCGGTACCGGCATTGCGCGCCAAGGGGATTGACAACGAGGCGCCCGCGCTGACCTACACCGGACCGGCCGAGGACGGCTCGGCGCAAGTGCACGGCAACGGGGGCAAGTCGCCGGCGAGCGCGGGCGGCGGCACGCGACGCGAGCGACGCGAGGCCGCCCGGCGGCAGGGTAGGCACTCCAAGCCCAAGCGACGCTAGTCCGATGGACGTCAAAGAAGTCCTGCTGCCCAGCCTGGGCGTGCGTTACGAGTTCACCAGCAACCACGGTGAGCGGATCGGGATCGTGGCGCGACGGGGCGGTTACTTCGACGTGGTGCTCTACGGCAGCGACGACCCCGACGAGGCCCGCCCGGTCTTTCGGCTCACCGACGAGGAGGCAGATGCGGTCGCGCAGATCCTGGGCGCACCGCGCATCGCCGAACGCTTCACCGAGTTGACCAAGGAGATACCGGGGTTGGAGGCCGGCCAGGTGCACATCCTGCCGGGCGGCGTCTTCGTGGACCGGCCGCTGGGGGACACCCAGGCCCGAACCAGGACCGGCGCATCGATCGTGGCGATCGTGCGAAACGACCAGGTGCTCGCTTCGCCTGGGCCCTCCGAACTGCTGCGTGCCGAGGACGTGTTGATCGTCGTGGGCACCGAGGCCGGTATCCGCGGCGTGCAGCAGCTCGTCCAAAAAGGCTGAACGCGTGCAGATTTCCGCGCCGCTGCTCTTGCAACTCGGCGCAGTCCTGACGGCGCTCGCGCTGCTGGGCGCGGTGGCCCGCCGCTTCGCTCTGTCGCCGATACCGCTGTACCTGCTGGCCGGACTGTGGCTGGGTAAGGGCGGCATCGTGCCGGTGACCGAGGCCAGCGTGTTCATCAAAACCGGGGCGCCGATCGGCGTCGTGCTGCTCCTGCTGACCCTGGGTCTGGAGTTCTCCAGCGCCGAATTCGCCAGCAGCATGAAGCAACACGTTCCTTCCGCGCTGGTCGACGTCGTCCTCAATGCGACGCCCGGTGCCATCGCGGGCTGGCTGCTGGGTTTCCCCGGCATCGGCATCCTGGCGCTGGCCGGGGTGACCTACGTGTCGTCGTCCGGTCTGATCGCGCGATTGATCGAGGACCTCAACCGGGTGGGTAACCGCGAAACACCGGCGATCCTGGCGGTATTGGTGCTCGAGGACTTCGCGATGGCGGCCTACCTGCCGGTGTTCGCGGTGTTGGCCAGCGGGGGCACCTGGCCCAAGGCCCTGCTCGGCATGGTCGTCGGGGTCGGGGCGTTCTGGATCGCGTTCGCGGTTTCGCGCCGGTGGGGTCACTACTTCGGCCGGTTGGTGGGAACCCAGGATTCCGAGCAGTTGCTGTTGCGGGTGCTGGGGGTGACGCTGATCGTCGCCGCCCTGGCCGAAGAGGTGCACGCATCGGCGGCCGTCGGCGCCTTCCTGGTCGGCCTGACGGTGACCGGCGATACCGCGCACCGAGCCCGGAATGTGTTGGGGCCGTTGCGCGATCTGTTCGCCGTGGTGTTCTTTCTCGGGGTCGGGATCGGCATCGATCCACGAGCGCTCGTGCCGGCGCTTCCGGCCGCCGTCGCGTTGGCCGTGGTGACCGGCGCCGCGAAGGTGGCGACCGGCATGTACGCCGCCCGGCGTGACGGGGTCGCCCGCCGCGGGCAGTTGCGGGCCGGCACGGCGTTGATCGCTCGCGCTGAGTTCTCGCTGATCATCATCGGCCTGGTCGGCACCTCGATCCACGACCTGGCGCCGGTGGCCATGTCGTATGTGTTCGTGGTGGCGGTGGTCGGTCCGGTGCTGGCCCGGTTCAGCGGCGCCCCACGCCCGGCGACGATGAGGGTCTAGCCGATGTGCAGCGCGACCACCTGCCAGCGTCCGGCGCACCGCTCGATGCGGCAGGCGATGGCGTGCGTGCGGTGCCCGCGGCTGTAGCAGCCGAATACCTCCGCCGCGGCCAGGCCGCTCACCGGTTGCAGGCGCACCCGGCGCAGCACCGCCACCCCGTCGGGGTTGCCGACCCGTCGATTGGCCGACAGCACCGAGTCGACAAGTCCGGCGGCAAGCAGCCCGTTGAGCTGGCCGATCGGGCGACGGCGATCGATGACTTCCAGCACTCGGCGCAGGGCGGCGTCGGCGAAGGCCGCCGCCTGCCGCATCGGCAACGGCATCGCGGGCGCTGGTGGATGTCGTTGTGGCGGATGGGTATTACGCCGTCGTAAGACGGTCGGCGAGGGTCGACACTGCCGGACGTCGCGGGCCGGCGGTTCGCAGTCGACGACGGGGGTAACCGCGAACGGCTCCCC
>DATNFI010000077.1:0-27184 GCA_035606475.1 Mycobacterium sp.
CGACTTGCTGACCGCGCATCCGTTGAGAGATCACCGTGGTGATGCCGTCGTCGCGCATCGTCACGCCGTACAACGAGTCGGCGACCTCCATGGTCGGCTTCTGGTGGGTGATGACGATCAGCTGCGACTTGGCCCGCAGCAGCTCGAACAGGCCGATCAGCCGCCGCAGGTTGGTGTCGTCGAGCGCCGCCTCGACCTCGTCCATGATGTAGAAGGGTGACGGGCGGGCCCGGAAAATGGCGACCAGCATCGCCACCGCGGTCAGTGATTTCTCGCCACCGGACAGCAGCGACAGCCGCTTGACCTTCTTGCCGGGCGGACGAGCCTCCACCTCGATGCCGGTGGTGAGCATGTCGTCGGGATTCGTCAACAACAGTCGGCCCTCACCACCGGGGAACAGCGAGGCGAAAACGCCTCGGAATTCCCGCTCTACGTCGACATAGGCCTCGGTGAACACCTGCAGGATGCGGGCGTCGACATCGGAGACCACGTCGAGCAGGTCCTTACGCGCCGCCTTGACATCCTCGAGCTGGGTGGACAGGAAATTGAACCGCTCCTCTAGGGCCGCGAACTCCTCGAGCGCCAACGGGTTCACCCGGCCCAACTCGGCCAACTCGCGCTCCGCGCGTTTGGCGCGACGCTCCTGCGTGGGACGGTCGAACGGCAGCGGCGCCGGCGCCGTCACCTGCTCGCCGCGTTCGCGGGCCTGCTCGTACTCGGCCATCTCCAGCTCCGTCGGGGGCAGCGAGACCTGCGGACCGTATTCGGCGACCAACACGTCGGGCGCCATGCCGAATTGCTCGAGCACCATCTGCTCGAGTTGCTCGATGCGCAGTGCCGCTTGCGCTTTAGCGACCTCGTCGCGGTGCAGCGATTCGGTGAGCAGCCCGATCCGGTTGCCCAGCGTGTTCACCTCGTCGCGGACCGCAACCATCGCCGCGGAGCGTTGCTGACGCTCGGCCGCCAGCACGTCGCGGTTCCGCGATGCGGCGCCGACCACCAGATTCAGTCGAGCCGCCAGAAGGCGACCAGCATCGGCGACCGCGGCCGCCACCTCGGCCGCACGCTGACGCGCGGCCCGGGCCTGCTGGGCACGCAGGCGTGCCTCGCGCTCGGTGGCGGCAGCGCGACGCAGCGAATCCGCTTTTCCACGAACGGCATTGGCGCGCTCTTCGGCGGTGCGTACCGCCAGCCTGGCCTCCACCTCGACGCCGCGGGCCGCCTCGGCCGCCGCGGCGATCTGCTGCCGCACCTCGCCATGGTTGGGCTCGCTCGACACATCCTCGGGCTGTTCGATGTTGCCCAGCCGCGTCTCCAGCTCACCGAGCTCTGCGAGGGTTTCGGCGCGCCCCGCTTCCAGCTCCTCGCGTTGGCGCGTCAGCCGGTGCCACTCCTCGTCGGCGGCACGGGCGTCCTGGCCCAGCCGCCCGAGCTGCTCGTAGATCGCGGAGATGGCGGCGTCGGACTCGTTGAGCGCCGCCAACGCCTGCTCGGCTGAATCCTGACGGGAGCTCTGCTCGCTCATCGCCCCGGACAATGCCGCGCCCAATTCGTTGGTCTGCTGCTCGGCGGCGGCGAGTTCGGCTCGCGCCTTGGCGATTTCGGAGGCGATCTCCAGCGTGGAGGGTTTGCGATCCGAACCACCGCTGATCCAGCCGGCGCCGACCAAGTCGCCGTCGCGGGTGACCGCGCGAAATTGCGGCCGCGCGGCAACAAGATTCATCGCCTCGGTCAGCCCACCGACCACCGCGACCCGCGACAGCATGGCCACCATCGCACCGCGCAGTCGCGGCGGCGCCTCGACGAGGTCCAGCGCCCAGCGTGCGCCGTCGGGCAATGCGCCCACCGGCGCCGGCTCGTCAGCGGGCCAGTCGCCAAGCACGATGGCCGCGCGCCCGCCGTCTGCCTGCTTCAGCGCGGCCACGGCATCCGTTGCCGCGGTAAAGCTTTCGGCCGCCAGGGCGTCGGCGGCGGAACCGAGCACCGCCGCCAGCGCTGCTTCGTAACCGGGCTGAACCTTGACAAGTTTGGCAATCGATCCGAAAAGGCCTGCGCTGCCACGGTTTTGAGTCAGCCAGGCCGCTCCGTCCTTGCGCTCTAGGCCGACTGACAGCGCGTCGATGCGCGCGCACAGTGAGGCGACCTGGCGTTCGGCTCCGCGCTCGGCGGACTGCAATTCGGCGACCCGCTCGTCGGCCAGTCGCAGCGCCGCGACCGTTCGGTCGTGGTGTTCGTCGAGACCGACCTCGCCCTGGTCGAGCTCGCCGACCCGGCCTTGCACGGTTTCGAATTCAGCCTTGGCCTGTTGGGCGCGAGCGGCGGCCTCCTCGATGCGCTCCGACAGTTTGGCGACGCCATCGTCGATCGACTCCACCCGAGCCCGCATGGTCTCCACCTGGCCGGCCAGCCGGGCCAAACCCTCGCGGCGATCGGCCTCGGCCTGCACCGCCGCGAGATGAGCCTGTTCGGCCTCGCCAGCAGCGCGCTCACGGTCGGCCAACTCCGCACGGGCGGCTTCGAGCCGAGTCCGGGTGCCGGCCAGCTCGCCGAGGAGCTGCTGCTCGGCCGCGGCCACCTCGGCGGCCTCGGCCTCCAACTCGTCGGGGTCCGGGCCGCCGGGCGCCGCGGTCTCGACGTCGAAATGCTGCGCGCGCTCGGTGGCGATCCGCACGGTCGCGCTGACCCGTTCGGCCAAGGCGGACAACCGAAACCAGATCTGCTGCGCCGATTCCGCCCGCTCAGAAAGCGCAGACAACGCCGCCTCGTGAGCGGCCAGTTCCTCCGATGCCACCGCCATCCGGGCGGACGCCTCGTCGTGCTCACGGCGCAGCGTCGCCTCGGCGTGGTTGGTGTTGTTGAGCTCGGATTGCCGGGTGACCACGTCGTCGGCGGCCAGCCGCAACCGGGCATCGCGCAGGTCGGCCTGGATGCTCTGGGCGCGACGGGCCACCTCGGCCTGGCGGCCCAGCGGTTTGAGCTGGCGACGCAACTCGGTGGTCAGGTCGGTCAGGCGGGCCAGATTCACCGACATCGCCTCGAGCTTGCGGACCGCTTTTTCCTTGCGCTTGCGGTGCTTGAGCACACCGGCGGCTTCCTCGATGAATGCGCGGCGATCCTCGGGCCGCGATTCCAGGATTTCGTTGAGCTTGCCTTGCCCGACGATGACGTGCATCTCGCGCCCGATCCCGGAGTCGCTCAGCAATTCCTGCACATCCATCAAACGGCAAGTGCTGCCGTTGATTTCGTATTCGCTGGCTCCGTCGCGGAACATTCGGCGGGTGATCGAGACCTCGGAGTACTCGATCGGCAACGCGTTGTCGGAGTTGTCGATCGTGACGGTGACCTCGGCTCGACCCAGCGGTGCACGTGACGAGGTGCCCGCGAAGATGACGTCCTCCATCTTGCCGCCGCGCAGTGTCTTGGCGCCCTGCTCGCCCATCACCCAGGCCAGCGCGTCGACGACATTGGACTTGCCCGACCCGTTGGGGCCGACCACCGCAGTGATGCCGGGCTCGAACCGCAGAGTCGTCGGCGAGGCGAAAGACTTGAAGCCCTTCAGCGTCAGGCTCTTGAGGTACACGGCGAGCCAGACTACCGCCGTCTGGCGACGATGCGGAGCGCAACGCGGTCCGAGGAGGAGCCGGACCTCACTTCTCAGAGAAGCCGCTGATGGCTTCGCCGCGCGGCGACCAGTCAACGACAACTGTCTCGACATGGCCCGGTGCTTTTCCGCCCTGCAACAGCAGTAACAGCTGTTCACAGGCGTCACGCGGACCCTGCGCAACCACCTGCACCCGGCCGTCCGGGCGATTGGCGGCGTAGCCGGTCAGGCCCAGCTCCAGCGCGCGGGATCGAGTCCACCAGCGAAAGCCGACACCCTGCACCCGGCCGTGCACCCACGCGGTAAGCCGTACGTCAGGCTCCGACATCGACGACCTGGAAGTCGACCTTGGTGCCGGCTTTCAGCGTGCGCCCTACCGTGCACACCTGGTCGACGGCGCGCTGGACCACGGTCAGGACGCGTACCTTCTCGGCGTCGTCCAAACCCGACAGGTCGATTTCGAGCGTCTCCTCGAGCAGCGGATAGACCTCGCGCTCGCGGTCGGCGTCGCCGGACACCCGGACGGTCGCGTGGTAGTCGTCGCCGAGCCGACGGGCCAGCGGCGAGTCGCTGGACATTCCGCTGCACGCGGCGAGGGCGATCTTCATCAGCTCACCGGGCGTGAACACACCGTCGACATCCTCGGAGCCGACGAGAACGTGCGCGCCCCGCGAGCTGTGCCCGGTGTAACGGCGCACCCCGGTGCGCTCGACCCACAGATCCGTCATGGTTCATTTCTACCGGGTGTGGCGGGGGCGCCTGCCACGCGCGTCGGTCGCTGGGCGGCCGTCAAGCGCGAACGTGCATAGACTGCCGCTGTTTGCGGCGCGTTGGTGTACAAACACGCACCCTCGCGGTAGAAGAACTAGCTCCGCGGCCGCGGCTGGCAGCGGGGGCAGTAGAACGAGGATCGGTTCATGAATTTGTCCCGGCGGATCACCGCGCCGCAACGCGGACACGGCTTGCCTTCGCGGCCATAGACATTCAGCGATCGGTCGAAGTAGCCGGACTGTCCGTTGACGTTGACGTACAGCGAGTCGAAGGACGTGCCGCCTTGGGCCAGCGCGTCTTGCATCACCTCGGCGGCCGCCACCAGCAGGGTGGTCAGCTGCGGGCGGGTCAGTTTTTCGGCGAGTCGGGCGCCGTTGATCTTGGCCCGCCACAGCGATTCGTCGGCGTAGATGTTGCCGATCCCCGACACCACGGTCTGGTCGAGCAGTTGGCGCTTGATCTCGGAATGCTTGCGCCGCAACACTTTTATCACCGCGTCGATGTCGAATCGCGGGTCCATCGGGTCACGCGCCACGTGTGCGACGGGTATGGGGACCACGCTGCCGTCAACGGTGACCAGATCGGCCAGCATCCAGCCGCCGAACGTCCGCTGGTCGACGAAGCTCAGCGTGGTGCCGTCATCGAGGCGCGCGGCGATGCGCAGGTGACCGGCGTTCGGGACCTCCCCGAGCAGCATCTGCCCGCTCATGCCGAGGTGTACGACGAGCGCCTGTTCGTCGCCGCTCGGCGCGTCCAGCGTGAGCCACAGATACTTTCCGCGGCGGTCGCTTCCGCTGATCCGTGCGTTGAGCAGCCGAGCCGTCAGGTCGGCAGGGCCGGCTTCGTGACGGCGGACGGCGCGCGGGTGATGGACGCGGACCGCGGTGATGGTCTTGCCGACCACGTGGGCCTGCAGTCCCCGCCGCACCACCTCGACTTCGGGTAGCTCGGGCATCTAACTGGCGGTTTCCCCGGGTAGGGCTCCGTCGAGCTGGTTCAACGCCTGGCACGCCTGCTCGGCGGCCTTCTGCTCGGCTTCTTTTTTGGTCCGGCCGATTCCAGAGCCGTACTCGGTGTCCATCACGACCACGACCGCGGTGAACTCCCGCTTGTGGTCGGGCCCGGTGGCGGTGACGCGGTACGACACCGCGCCGAGGCCGCGGGCCGCCGCCAACTCCTGCAGGCTGGTCTTCCAATCCAAAAGGCCGCCGGCGTCCAGTAATTCGCTGAACAACCGGAGGATGACGCGTCGCGCAGCTTCGATGCCGTGGTGCAAATAGATTGCGCCAAGCAGTGATTCGAGGCTGTCGGCAAGAATGCTGGATTTGTCCGTGCCACCGGATTTGAGCTCGCCGCGGCCCAGCAGTACGTGCACACCGAGTCCCTGATCGGTCAGCGACCGCGCAACCTCGGCCAGCGCCTGGGTATTGACTACGCCGGCACGCATTTTGGCCAGATCACTTTCCGGGCGTAGCGGATGCCGGTGGTACAGCTCGTCGGTCACGGTCAGGCCCAGCACGGCGTCACCGAGGAACTCCAGGCGCTCGTTGGTGGGCAGGCCCCCGTGCTCATAGGCGTAGCTGCGATGAGTCAGCGCCAACGTCAACAAATCATCGGGCAGGTCGACCTCGAGCGCCGCGAGCAGATCACTCACTGCCGACCCCGTCGCTGTCGCCCAGCATCGTCGTCAGCTTCGCCCAGCGCGGGTCGATCTCGTCATGGTGATGCCCCGGGTCGGCGGTCGCCAGCGCAACGCCGCAGGTGGCGCACAACCCCGGGCAGTCGTCCCGGCACACCGGCGAGAACGGCAGTTCCAGGCCTACCGCATCGATGATCGGTTGTTCCAGGTCCACGGTGTCGGCGACGACGTGACCGACCTCGTCTTCCTCGGTGGTCGCCTGGGTAAGGCTGTCCGAGTAGGCGAACAACTCGGTGAGATTGACGTCGATCTGCTCTTCGAACGGCGTGAGGCAGCGCGAACATTCGCCTGTGATCGGCGCCGACATCGTGCCGGTCACCAGCACACCTTCCGACACCGACTCCACTCGCACATCGAGTTCCAAGGGGGCGCCGGCCGCGACGCCGATCATGTCCAGGCCGATGCGCGCGGGGTTGGCCACCGTCTCGTGCAGGGTGAACATCGCTCCGGGGCGTCGGCCCAGCCGCGTGATGTTGACGACGAGCGGCGAGTGCGAACGTGGTTGTGCCGTCTGGCTGTGTTGGCGCGCCATGTCCACAATTCTACGGACGCCTACCAGCGGCTACCGCTGCGCGTAGTCGTGCACGCCCGCCGCCGTCCGCAACTGGTGCCGGCCGCGGTTGACCGAGCGCAGGGTGGTGTTGAGGTGCTCCTCGAACTCGGCGAGCTTGCTGTCGACATAGATATCGCATTCACCGCGCAGTCGGTCGGCCTCCACGTGCGCGGCGTCGATCAACCGAGCGGCCTCGGCGTTGGCCGACTGCACGACCTCGGTCTGCGACACCAGCCGCTGCTGCTCTTTGATGCCCTCTTGCACGGCCTTCTCGTAGGAGATGTTGCCGTTCTCGACCAGCCGGTCGGCCTCCGACTTCGCCCTGGTGGTGGCGGCCTCGTACTCGCGCTTGGCCGACGCGGCGATGCGAGCCGATTCTTCGCGGGCCTCGCCGAGCATCCGTTCGCTGTGCTGACGCGCTTCGCTGACCATCCGGTCGGCCTGCGCCTTCGCATCAGCCAGGATCCGGTCGGCTTCCGCGCGGGCGTGGTTGACCATCGACTCCGATTCGGCACTCGCCGAGGACACCGTGGCATCCGCGTGCGCTTTGGCTTCGTGCAACAGCGAGTCGCGGGCATCGAGTACGTCCTGGGCGTCGTCCAATTCGCCCGGTATCGCGTCCTTGATGTCGTCGATCAATTCCAGGACGTCACCGCGTGGCACCACGCAGCCCGCGGTCATCGGAAGGCCACGAGCTTCCTCGACAATGGCGCCCAGCTCATCGAGCGCCTCAAAAACTCGGTACACGGCAACACCCTCCCGGCTTCGTTGTTGTTACCAGTGTGCCTGGTGTTGCTTCTGTGACTGCGTTGCCAGGCCCGGTGTGTCGGGCATTTAGATCTCAGAACTATCCCAATTACCTGCACACTTGACGTAATTATGTCGACTCCCACCGGCCGGCGGCAATCCTGGGCCGCTTGCACAATGCGACCCGGGAGACCCGGGAAACGATCAGGAATACCCCCCAGGGGTATTCCGTTGGAGGCGCTATGGCACATGCGATGATTCACGCCCTGTCACTGGCGGGGTCGATGACGTGGGAGATCCTGTGGGCGTTGATCCTGGGCTTCGCGTTGTCCGCTGTGGTACAGGCCATCGTCCGCAGGTCGACGGTCGTGGCACTGCTCGGCGACGACCGCCCCCGCACGCTCGCCGTCGCCGCCGCCCTGGGCGCGGCGTCCTCGTCATGCTCCTACGCCGCGGTTGCCCTGGCCAGGTCGCTGTTTCGCAAGGGCGCTAACTTCACCGCCGCGATGACCTTCGAAATCGGCTCGACGAATCTGGTCGTCGAGTTGGGCATCATCTTGGCCCTGCTCATGGGCTGGCAGTTCACCGCGGCGGAATTCGTCGGCGGGCCGGTCATGATCGTGGCTCTCGCCGTGCTATTCCGGTTTTTCGTACGGTCGCGACTGGTCGACGCCGCCCGCAGGCAGGCCGACCTAGGACTGGCCGGTTCGATGGAAGGCCATGCGGCGATGGACATGTCGGTGCACGGAGACGGTTCGTTTCTGCGACGGTTGCTGTCGCGAGACGGATTCACCTCGGTGTCCCACGTCTTCGTGATGGAGTGGGCCGCCATCCTGCGCGATTTGGTCATCGGACTGCTGATCGCGGGCGCCGTCGCCGCGTGGGTGCCTGAATCCTTCTGGCAGCATTTCTTTTTCACCGACCACCCGGTGTGGTCGACGCTGTGGGGACCCGTCGTGGGCCCGGTTGTCGCGATCGTCTCGTTCGTGTGCTCGATCGGTAATGTGCCACTGGCCGCCGTGTTGTGGAACGGCGGCATCAGCTTTGGCGGCGTCGTCGCATTCATCTTCGCCGACCTGCTGATCCTGCCGATCTTGAACATCTACCGGAAGTACTACGGCACCGCGATGATGCTGACGCTGCTCGGCACCTTTTATGCCGCGATGGTCGCAGCCGGTTACGTGGTCGAATTCCTCTTCGGGACAGCGGGTCTCATTCCGTCGCATCGCAACGCGACGGCGATGGAGGCCGGGATCTCTTGGAACTACACCACCTGGCTGAACATCGTCTTCCTCGGACTTGCGGCGTTGCTGGTTGCCCGCTTCGTGATCACCGGCGGCATCCCGATGCTCCGGGCGATGGGCGGCTCCCCCGATCCGGAGCACGGGCACGACTGCCACTGACGGCAAACGCGCGCGGATTTGCCGAGTACCGCACCCGGACCGGCTGTGCTAACTCATGCCGGCTGCACATCATTCGCCTATCATGATGCGCACCGGATCGAGCGGAATCGCCGCGCCGCGTCGGCAGCGCGTGCGGTGCCGCCGGGACCGGCTTGGCCGATCTCAACTGTGACGTGACGGGCAGGCGTATGGCGATGCGGGCTGTGCGTCGGCCAGCCGACGACCAGGCGGTGGCCGACTTTCTCGGCGAACTGCCCGACGCGCCACTTGCCCTTGTGATCGAGGGCGAAGCCGGAATCGGCAAGACGACGTTATGGCTCGACGCTTTGGACCGGGCACGGGAGCGCGGATTCGTGGTGTTGGCGAGCCGGTCCGCGGAGGCCGAGTCCGTGTTGGCGTATGCGGGGTTGGCCGACCTGCTCGCCGACGTCGACGAATCAATTTTCGGCGATTTACCCGCTCCGCAACAGCAAAGTCTGGACGCGGCGCTGTTGCGCGGTAGCGGGTCTTCCGCGCCGAGCGACGTGCGAGCTGTCGGTGCGGCTTTCGTGGGAGTGCTGGATCGGTTGGCCGCCCGGTCTCAGCGTCCCGTGTTGGTGGCCATCGATGACTTGCAGTGGCTCGACGTCTCCAGCGCCAATGCGGTGAGCTTCGCCGCCCGTCGACTGCCACGCGGAGTGGGGCTGATCGTCACCACCCGTAGCGATGCCGTGGCGGCACGGGTGCAGCTTGCTCATCCCGACGCGGTGCGCCGGATCACGTTGCAGCCGTTGACTGTTGGCGAACTGCATCAAGTGCTAACGCTGCGGCTGGGGGCTTCGGTTCCGCGGCCGACATTACTGCGCATTCACCAGATCGCAGGTGGCAACCCGTTCTATGGTCTGGAATTGGCTCGCGCGATCGACCCGACGGGCGGCTCCGATTCCTTGCTGCTTCCGAACAGTCTCGCCGATTTGGTCGGCTCACGAATCGCGCGGATCGGCCCCGCCGCACGAGACGTACTGCTGGCGGCCGCCAGTGTGCCCGATCCCACGATGCGAATGCTGGTTCAAGCCACCGACAGCAACACCGAACGGGTGCTGGAAGCGCTGGGCGAGGCCGAAACTCAGGCCGTCGTGGTCATTGACGGCAATAGAGTCTCGTTCACGCACCCGTTATTGGCTCATGGCGTCTACAGCCAGTCGTCGCCGCAGCGGCGCCGCGCCATGCACCGGAAGCTCGCCGAACTCGTCGCCGAGCCCGAACTGCGGGCACGACACCTGGCGCTGTCGGACACCACCGGTGAACCCGCGACAATCGACGCACTGGACGCAGCCGCCGAAATCGCTCACGCTCGAGGGGCGCCTGCTGCCGCAGCCGAATTACTGGATTTGGCAATCAATCTCGGCGTCGCCGATCCGGCTCGCCGCATCTTATGCGCAACCCATCACTTCGCGGCCGGCGGACCGGGGCGCGCGCGCAAGATGCTCGAGGATGTGGTCGCACACCTGCCGGCTGGCTCACTTCGCGCCGAAGCGCTTTATCAGCTAGCTCTGGTCCGGCTGCACGACGACGGATTCACCGACGCGGCAGACCTTTTGGAGAGCGGTCTGCCGGATCGCGGCGCCGATGACGCATTGCGGGTGCGGATGCTGATCATGCTGTCCTACGCGTTGTTCAACGCGGCCCAACCCGACCGTGCGCTCGACCGCGTGCAGCAGGCGGTGACCGAAGCCGAGAATCTCGCCGTTCCGGGCCTGCTCAGTTCCGCCTTGGGCATGCACGAAACGTTGGGATTTCTCGCCGGACGCGGTTTCGAACGTGCCACCATCCAGCGTGCGGTTGACCTCGAGGACCTATCTGTGCCGATTCCGGTAGCGTTCCGGCCCAGCGTGCAGGTGGCGCTGCTGCGCGGTTGGAGTGGGGAATTCGATCATGCCCGGGACGTGCTTGCGGCCGCGGGCCGGCGATGCGTCGCGTTGGGCCAGGAAAGCGAATTGGTGTTTGTCGCTTTCTCGCAGGCGCTGATGGACCTCTGGCGCGGAGATCTGCGAAGCGTCGCGATTCTCGGCGACGAAACGGTCGAGCGGGCCTCGCAACTGGGTGGCGACTTTCCCATGTTCATCGGGCTCACGATCCGCGGAGCGGCTGCCGCATACGGCGGCCGTGTCGAGCAAGCCGTGAGCGACCTGGATGAGGCGGTTGCCGCTGCACAGCGATGCGGCTCAATGCGAATGAGGGAAATCCCGGTCACATTGCGCGGATTCGTCAGCAATTCTCTCGGCGATCACCAGGCAGCCCTGGACGCCCTCGAGCCCCTGCTGGCCATGACGCGAGCCATCCCAGATGCCACCGAGATCATCGCCGCGTCGTATCTTCCCGAAACGATCGAGGCATTGATCGGCGTGGGACGCCTTGGCGATGCCGAGCCGTTGATCGACACCCTCGAGGGCAACGGCCGACGGCTCGACCGCGCCTGGATGCTGGCCACCGCGCTGCGATCCCGCGCCATGCTGCACGCGGCCCGGGGCGATCTCGACGCCGCCACCGCGACGGCAGAGCGTGCCATGACCGAACACAAGCGCCTCCCGATGCCCTTCGAGCAGGCCCGCACCCAACTGCTGCTCGGACAGCTCCGGCGCCGCCGACGCCAGCGCGACGCCGGAACTGCCACACTCCGCGAGGCCTTGCACACCTTTACCGAACTGGGGGCCAAGCTATGGGCAGAGCGCGCCAAAGCCGAACTGGCGCGGGGTATGTCGGGCCGCCAGCGCGGCGAAGGACTGACTCCGTCAGAACAGCGGGTCGCCGAACTCGCCGTCCGCGGCATGAGCAACCGTGACATCGCGGCGGCCCTTTTCATCAGCCCGAAGACGGTCGAGGTCAATCTCAGCCGCATCTATCGCAAACTCAAGATCCGCTCGCGCATGGAGCTTCACCGGGCGTGGGATCCCACGACTGCATCCGAATAGTGTTGTCCGCGAGCCTAACTGAGCCCAGCCCTACCGCCCGTGGCACAGGCCGAGGTGTCGGCTGCCGAGGGGTTGCCCGCACGGTAGAGCAACGATTTGAGTTGCCGCCGATCGGCAAGGCTGAGGTGGGCCAGCAGCTGTTCGTCAGCGGACGCGACGGCCTCCTCGGCGCGCCTGAGCAATGCCTTGCCTTTGCGCGTCAGCTGAGCCGGTAGCGCACGGCCCGACGATGCCGTCGCGGGACGGGTGACCAAGCCACCCTCCTGCAGCCCCTGCAGGACCTGGTTCATTGCCTGCGCGGTCACGTGTGTGTGGCGGGCGAGTTCGGCGCTGGTGCGGCCAGGATCGTCGTCGAGAATCCGCATGCAGACGAATTCGGGCAACCCAAGACCGAGCGGTCGCAAAGCCTGGACCGCGTGGGGCCGCAGCCGCGCCATCAGGCCGCGCACCAGGAAGCCCAGGGGTTGATCCTCGAATTCGCTCATCCCCACCATGCTGACATGAAAGTGCAGGTCTAGTGCCGCATTGATCGGCGTCGGGGGATCAACTTGGCGGCCCGCGGCCGGATCAGCACCGGTGATATCAAGTTCCTTGACACCTATCCGGGGTCGGGGTATCAAGGAGATAGATATACAAATTGGCGGTCGGGTCGCAGGGACTCGCCGCCGTTAGCTAAAGGAGAACAAGGATGTTCGGTGGTGGATTTTCGGGCGGACCCGGTTGGGGTGGCCCAGGGTTCGGCGGACCCGGTTTCGGTGGCCCAGGGTTCGGCGGACCCGGTTTCGGTGGTCACGGCTGGGGCGGACACGGCGGACCCGGTGGGCCCGGATTCGGTGGACGCCACAAGCGCGTGGTGGTCGGCACGGCCGCGCTGCTGCTCGATGGGCCCGCAAACGCGGAGCAAATCGTGCAGCGGGTTTCCGAAGCGACCGACGGCGGCTTCGCTCCCCCGCAAGAAATAGTCGAGCTGGCGATCGGGAAGCTGGCCGGCCGCGGGTTCGTAACCGTCGACGGCGGGGTGGCTACCCTGACCGAGCTGGGCAGGAATGTCTTGCAGTGGAAGGGAATCAGCAGCGAGACCATTCACGCGAGGCTGGCCCAGGCGGGTAAGTTCGGCGACGTCGCGAAGATCCGGTGGGGGCTGTTTGAGCTCGCCGGTTTGGCCCGGACCATCCATTGGTCGGGCACTGACGCGCAGAAGGAGAAATTGGCCGAAGCGCGGACCAAGGTTTTGACGGCGATCACCGAGGCCAAGCAGTCATTGCACGGGGCCCTCGCTGAGAGCTGACCCTCAGCCAAATCGTCAGCGCGGCCGTGGCTTTCGCCCGGCCGCGTTGGCTATTTACCGCCCCTTCGCCGACCGCCGCTTTTCGGCCAGCCGGCGATTCACCGGGTCGGGCAGCAGCTTTGACACATCGCCGCCTAGTGTCGCGACCTCCTTGGCCAATGACGACGACACGAACGAGTACTGCGGCGCTGTCGCCACGAAGAAAGTGTCCACGCCCGCGATGTGTTTGTTCATCTGCGCCATCTGGAGCTCGTACTCGAAATCAGTGCCGGTGCGGAGGCCCTTGACGATCGCGGTCATGCCGTGCGAGGTCACGAAATCGACCACCAGCCCCTGTCCGGGCTCGACGCGCAAGTTCGGTAGGTGCGACGTCGACTCTTCGATCATCGCGATCCGCTCATCGATGTCGAACATGCCCTTTTTGGCGGGGTTGACCAGGATCGCCACCACCACCTCGTCGAACTGAGCCGCCGCTCGTTCGAAGACGTCGATGTGGCCCAACGTCACCGGATCGAATGATCCCGGGCATACGGCGCCGCTACTCATGCGCGCCGCTCCTCCTCATCCCTGCGCTCTGCATCGTCGCCGGCCCTCATGTCGCATGACGGTACACGCCGACTCAGAGCCGTTCGGCCAGCTCCAAGCGGGTGTCGCCGTAAACCCGGTGCTGCCAGGGATCCCACCCGTCGGGCCAGCGCAATGCACGACTTCCCGTTGCGCGCTCGACGACAGCGACGGCTCCCGCACGGACCCAGCCGTTGGCCGTCAACGCGGTGAGCAGACGCTCGACCTCGCCCGCATCGACGTCGTAGGGCGGATCCGCCAGCACAAGGTCGACCGGGTGGGTGGCCCCGGCGGCCAACATGTCGGCGACGCGGCCGCGCCGCAGGGTCGCCCCGGGCAAGCCGAGCGCAGCGATGTTGCGTTCGATCACCGCCGCCGCGCGGCGATCCGACTCGACGAACAATGCGGATGCTGCGCCGCGCGACAGCGCCTCGAGGCCCAGCGCACCCGAGCCGGCGTACAGGTCCAGCACCGCGAGGCCGGTCAGGTCGACCCGAGCCGTCACGATGTTGAACAGCGACTCGCGCACCCGATCGGTGGTCGGCCGGGTTCCCTGCGGCGGGACCGCGATCCGCCGTCCCCCGGCGACACCGCCAACGATGCGGGTCAGGCGAGCACCACCAGCAGGTCACCGCCTTCGACCTGAGCGGTGTCCGACACGGCCACTCGCTCGACGGTACCGTCGGCGGGCGCGGTGATCGGCGCTTCCATCTTCATTGCTTCGATCGTGGCGATGGTCTGGCCGGCGTGCACTTTGTCGCCGGTGGAAATCCCGACAGTCACCATCCCGGCAAACGGCGCAGCAATATGATTCGGATTGCCCTTCTCCGCCTTCTCCGCTGCCGGTATTTCACTGGCAATGCCGCGATCCCGGACCTCCACCGGTCGCAGCTGGCCGTTGATAATGAACATCGCCGTGCGCATGCCGCGTTCGTCGGGCTCGGAGATCGCCTCCAACCCGATCAGCAGCTCGACGCCGGGCTCCAACTGCACGCGATGCTCCTCGCCCTGGCGCAGGCCGTAGAAGAACTGGTTGGCCGACAGCCGCGAGGTGTCGCCATAGGTTTGCCGGTGGGTCTCGAATTCCTTTGTCGGACCGGGGAATAACAGCCGGTTCAGCGTGGCCTGGCGCTTGTGCCCCTGCAGTCCCAATGTGGTCTCGTCCTCCGGGGTCAACTCCTCGACCGGCTTGGGCTCGCCACGGCCGGCCAGGGCTTTGGTCCGCAGCGGTTCGGGCCAACCGCCCGCCGGGTCGCCGAGGTCACCGCGCAGAAAACCAAGGACCGATTCCGGGATATCGAATTGCTCAGGGTGCGAGGCGAATTCGTCAGCGCTCAGGCCCGCGCCAACGAGTGCCAGCGCGAGATCGCCAACCACCTTCGACGACGGCGTGACCTTGATCAGCCGGCCCAGCACCCGGTCAGCGCCGGCGTAGGCCTCTTCGACTTCTTCGAACCGGTCTCCGAGCCCCAGCGCGATCGCCTGCTGGCGCAGATTCGAGAGTTGCCCGCCGGGGATCTCGTGGTGATACACCCGCCCGGTCGGGCCCGGCAAACCGGATTCGAACGGCGCGTACACCTTTCGCAACGCCTCCCAGTAGGGCTCCAGCTCGCACACCGCCGACAGCGACAACCCGGTGTCGTAGTCGGTGTGCGCGGCGGCCGCGACGATCGAGCTCAACGCGGGCTGGCTGGTGGTTCCCGCCATCGGGGCCGACGCGCCGTCGACCGCGTCGGCTCCGGCCTGCCACGCCGCGATGTAGCTGGCCAGCTGACCGCCCGGTGTGTCGTGGGTGTGCACGTGCACCGGCAGGTCGAAGCGACTGCGCAACGCCCCGACCAGTTCCCGCGCCGCCTGAGGACGCAGCAGGCCGGCCATGTCCTTGATCGCCAGCACGTGCGCACCGGCTTCCACGATATGGTCAGCCAGCTTCAGGTAGTAGTCCAGCGTGTAGAGATTCTCACCCGGGTCGGACAGGTCGCCGGTGTAGCACATCGCGACTTCGGCTATCGCAGAACCTGTTTCGCGTACCGCATCGATCGCCGGGCGCATCGACTCGAGATTGTTCAACGCGTCGAAAATCCGGAAAATATCGATCCCCGTCGCGGTAGCTTCCTCGACGAACGCCGAGGTGACCAGCTCCGGATACGGCGTATACCCAACGGTATTGCGGCCCCGCAGCAGCATCTGCAGGCAGATGTTGGGCATCAGCTCGCGCAGTTCGGCCAACCGCTCCCACGGGTCTTCCTTCAGGAAGCGCAGCGCCACATCATATGTCGCGCCGCCCCAGCACTCGACCGATAGCAGTTGCGGCATCGTCCGGGCAATATAGGGCGCGACCAATCCCAGCCCGCTGGTGCGCACCCGGGTCGCCAGCAGCGACTGGTGGGCGTCGCGAAAGGTGGTGTCGGTGAGGCGAACCCCCGAGGAGTCGCGCAGCCACCGCGCGAAGCCTTCGGGGCCGAGTTCAACCAGCAGCTGCTTGGAGCCGGCCGGCGGGGCTTTGGTCAGATCGATGTCGGGCAGCTTGTCCTGCGGATACATCGTCGACGGCCGGGATCCGTGCGGCTTGTTGACGGTTACGTCGGCCAGGTAGTTGAGGATTTTGGTGCCGCGGTCGGCCGACGACCGCGCGGTCAGCAGCGCCGGATGCTCCTCGATGAACGACGTCGTGACATGACCGGCCTGGAAGTCCGGGTCGTCCAGGATCGCCTGCAGGAACGGAATATTCGTCGATACGCCGCGAATGCGGAACTCCGCGATCGCACGCCGGGCGCGATTCACCGCGGTGTTGAAGTCGCGGCCCCGGCAGGTCAGCTTGACCAACATCGAATCGAAGTGCGCGCTGATCTCCGCGCCCAGATTCGTCCCGCCGTCCAGACGAATGCCCGCACCACCCGGGCTGCGGTAAGTCGTGATCCGTCCGGTGTCGGGGCGGAACCCGTTGGCCGGGTCTTCGGTGGTGATCCGGCATTGCAATGCGGCACCGCGCGGGCGGATGGAATCTTGCCGTAATCCCAAGTCGTCGAGGGTCTCTCCACCGGCGATGCGCAACTGGCTGGAAACCAGGTCGACATCGGTGATCTCCTCAGTCACGGTGTGCTCGACCTGAATACGCGGATTCATCTCGATGAAGACGTGATGGCCACGCTCGTCGAGCAAGAACTCCACCGTGCCCGCGCAGCTGTATCCGATGTGACGCGCGAAGGCCACCGCGTCGGCGCACATCTTCATCCGCAACTCTTCGGGCAGGTTCGGGGCCGGCGCCAGCTCGACGACCTTCTGGTGGCGACGCTGCACACTGCAGTCCCGCTCGTAGAGATGAATCACGTTGCCGTGGGTGTCCGCCAGAATCTGAACCTCGATATGGCGGGGGTTGAGCACTGCCTGCTCGAGGTAGACCGTCGGATCTCCGAACGCCGACTCGGCTTCGCGGCTGGCCGCCTCAATCGCTTCAGGCAACGCCTCGGCGTCGGTCACCCGCCGCATCCCGCGGCCACCGCCACCGGCAACAGCCTTGACAAACAACGGGAAGTCCATCGCCGCCGACGCCGACACCAACTCATCGAGAGACGACGACGGCGTCGACGACTTCAGCACCGGCAGACCCGCTTCGCGAGCCGCGGCGACGGCACGGGACTTGTTGCCGGTCAGCGAAAGTACTTCGGCTTTGGGGCCGACAAAGGTGATGCCCTTCTTCGCGCATTCGGCGGCCAGTTGCGGGTTTTCCGACAGAAAACCGTACCCGGGGTACACCGCGTCGGCCCCCGCGCGGCGGGCGGTGTCGACGATCTCGCTGACCGACAGATACGCCCGGACCGGGTGGCCGATCTCGCCGATCTGATACGACTCGTCGGCTTTCAAGCGGTGCAACGAATTCCGGTCTTCGTACGGATAGACAGCGACGGTGCCGACACCGAGTTCGTAGGCGGCGCGAAACGCCCGGACGGCGATCTCGCCGCGATTGGCAACCAGCACCTTGGAGATCAACGTACGTCCCTACTTCGCTTGTCCAGATGGGCAGTTTGTTCAGATCAGCGTGGACCAGTAATCCCAGAACCGGACCACAATGAGCAGAAATACTGCGGTGAACCAGATCGTGGCAATCGACCATCGCCAACGGTGGAGTTCACGCACGACAACCCCGCCGGTACCGTCGCCGGCCGGTCCGAACGCGATCGAAGCGACCACCACGAGCAGCGAGATGGTCACCACCCACACCACCATGCAGTACGGGCACAGGGCGCCGATGCCGTACAGGCTCTGAACAATCAGCCAGTGCACAAACGCGGCGCCGAGTAGCGTGCCGATCGTCATACCAACCCAATACCACCGCGGCAGTGGAACTTTGGCCACCGTCAGGACACCGGTCACGGTGACGACGGCGAACGCCACGATACCGATCAACGAATTAGGGAAGCCGAAGGCGGACGCTTGCGGCGTTGTCATCACCGATCCGCATGCCACAACCGGGTTGAGATTGCACGACGGCACATACGCCGGGTTGATCAGGATTTCGATCTTTTCGATGGTCAGCGTGGCCGAGGCGACCAGGCCGAGCACGCCCGCGAGCAGAATCGACCACGCGCCGGCCGACGACACCGCGGACGCCTGGGGGCTCGAATTATCCGCCGGCTCATCGGGTTTGGCAGCGGCCGTGGCGGTCACGACGCCGGTGGGGTCACAGCCGAGTCGATTCCCGGGACGTCCCCGACGATCCCTTTGATCTTGTCGACAAAAGCTTCCGGTGTGGAGAACTCGTAATCTTGGCCGTTGATACGGACGGTGGGCGTGGCGTGAATGCCGGCGGACACGACCAGTCCGTCGACCATCGGCAGGTACTTGCCGTCCTTGACGCACTGGGGGACCTTGCCCACCACACCGGCCTCACGGGCCAACTCGGTCAGCTTCGCGTTGTCCGGGAATGAGGTCCCGGTCTCAGAAGGCTGAATGTCCTTGGTGTACAACGCCGTGTGGAATCGGCGGAAGGCGTCGATCGACTCGTCGGCGACGCAGTAGGCGGCGTTGGCCGCGCGCGACGAGTAGTCCTGGTTCTGTGGCCGGCTCAGGAAGCCCGTCATGTAGTAGTCGGCGGCGATGGCGCCGTTGTCGATCAGCTTGGACACTGTCGGCCCGAAGCCGCGCTCGAAGTTGCCGCAGGCCGGGCAGAGGAAGTCTTCGTAAAATGCCACCACGGCCTTCGGGTCGTGGGTGCCGTCCTTGACGACGAGCTTGCTCGACGTCACCCGGATCGCGCGCGCGCCGCTGGCGGCGACCTTCTTGTCGTGCGACATCACGATGTAGCCGACCAGGGCGACCGCGAATAGCACCACGATCGAGGTGAGTCCGATCCGGACCAGCAGGTCGCGTCGGCGACTGGCGGCGTTCAGGTCGTACTTGGGACGGTTTGATTTGGCGGCTTTGTCGGCCATGGGTTTGCTCACCATTCCGGATTGTCGACTTCGCTACCGACCGCGGTGCGGTCGGCGATAGCGCATAAGCCTACCTACGTCACTACAGCCAGGTCAGACGCGGCTGAGATGCGCCCGCAATGCCGAAACCAACTCGGTGGTGGCCAGCGCGCTGCCACCGCCGAGCGGGAACAGACTGGCAAATCCGTGCGTCAACGATCCCATTGACCGCAGGTCGACGTGGGTGCCGGCCGCCGTCAGCGCCGCGGCGTAGCTGTCGCCCTCGTCGCGCAGCGGATCGAAACCGGCGGTCGCGATCAGTGCGGGCGGCAGCCCGGCCAGGGAATCGGCCAGCAGAGGCGAGACCCGCGGATCGGCAGGATCGATGCCCGAGCCCTCCAGGTATTGGGTCTCGAACCAGTCCATGTCGGCTTTGGTGAGCAGGAAACCCTTGGCGAACAAGGTCAGCGACCGGGTCTGCGCGGTGAAGTCGGTGCGCGGGTAGATCAGCCACTGCAGGACCGGCTGCTGACCCCCTTCGTCGCGCGCGATTTGCGACACGATGGCGGCCAGGTTGCCGCCGGCACTGTCGCCGCCCACGGCCACTTTGCCCCGAATCGCGCCGAGCTCTTCGGCGTGCTCGCAGGCCCACCGGAACGCGGCATAGGCGTCGTCGACGGCGGCGGGCGCCGGGTGTTCCGGTGCCAGCCGGTAGTCGATCGACAGCACATGGACGTCGGCGTCCCGACACGTCAACCGGCAGAGCGGGTCGTGGGTGTCCAGGTCACCGATCACCCAGCCGCCGCCGTGGTAGAAGACCAGCAACGGCGCCGGGTCCGACGTCGCCGGGTGGTAGTGCCGCGCGGGAATCGGGCCGGCCGGTCCGGGTATCGACAGGTCACTGACCCCGACATGCACCTGCGGTCCGGCGAAACCCATCATCGATTCCCGCATCAGAGTTCGCGATGCCGCGACGTCGTTACCTACCGCCAACCCCTCGATGCCCATCGCGTGCTGTGCCGACAGCATCAACTGCAATGTCGGATCAAGCGTGTTGCCGTCGATGGTGACCGAACGGCCGCCGGTCAGTAGTCGCACGGCGCGCGTCGGTACCCACGGAATCACCTTGACGCCGACTTTGGTGGCGGCGCTCTGCAGCCGGCTGGCCCAGCCACCGGTCTTGAGCTGCGGATCCGAGGTGCCTGGCAGACTTCGTGTCATGGGTGCTCCCTTAATCACGCTCAACGACGGTAATTCCATCCCCGCGGTCGGATTCGGCGTTTTCAAAGTCCCGCCCGCGGACACCGAGCGGGCGGTGAGCACCGCCCTGCAAGCCGGATACCGCCACATCGACACCGCGGCGGTCTACGGCAACGAACGCGAAACCGGCTGCGCGGTCGCCGCGTCCGGCGTGCCCAGGGACGAACTTTACTTGGTCACCAAATTGTGGAATTCCGAGCACGGCTACGACAGCACCCTGGCCGCCTTCGACGTCAGCATGGAGCGGCTGGGCATCGACTACCTGGACCTGTATCTGGTGCATTGGCCGATGCCCAAGCGGAACAAGTTCATCGACACCTTCAAGGCGTTCGCCCACCTCCGCGACCAGGGCCGCATCCGGTCCATCGGCGTCAGCAACTTCGAGCCCGAGCACCTCACGGCGCTCGTCGACGCCACCGGGATCGTGCCCGCGGTCAACCAGGTCGAACTGCATCCCCGACTGCCGCAAACCGAGCTGCGCGAGCTGCACGCGCGCCTCGGCGTCGCCACCGAGGCGTGGGGTCCGCTCGGGCAGGGATCGTTGCTGACCGACCCCGTCGTTGCGGCGGTCGCGGGGGGCGCCGGGCGGACGCCAGCCCAGGTTCTGATTCGCTGGCATATGCAACTCGGTAATATCGTCATCCCGAAGTCGGTAAATCCCGAGCGCATTGCGAGCAACTTCGACGTGTTCGATTTCGAATTGAGCGAGAAGGACATGGCGGCAATCTCTTCGCTCGACGACGGAAACCGGCTCGGCCCAGATCCACGAACCTTCGACTTCACAGGCAGGTGAATATGTCGGGCGGCCCTGACCTTTCGGTCCCTTCGATTGCACTCAACGACGAAAACACGATGCCGGTCCTCGGCCTCGGTGTCGCCGAGCTGTCCAACGAGGAAACCGAACGTGCGGTTTCGACGGCGCTGGAGATCGGCTACCGGCTGATCGACACCGCAGCGGTGTACGGCAACGAGGAAGCGGTCGGTCGCGCCATCGCGGCGTCCGGCATTCCCCGCGCGGAGCTGTTCGTCACGACCAAGGTCGCCAACGCCGACCAGGGCTTCACCACCACCCAGGACGCCGTCAAGGTCAGCCTGGACAAGCTCGGGCTCGACTACGTCGACCTTTTCCTCGTGCATTGGCCGATGCCGGAACGGGGCAAATACGTGGACACTTTCGGCGGCCTGATCCAGGCCCGCGGCGAGGGCCAGACCAAGTCGATCGGCGTCTGCAACTTCACCGAAGAGCACCTCGAGACGGTGATCGACCTGAGCTATGTCACCCCCGTGGTCAACCAGATCGAGCTACACCCGCTGCTCAACCAGGCCGAACTGCGTGCGGCCAACGCGAAGCACAACGTGGTCACCGAGGCCTACAGCCCGCTGGCGGTCGGCAGGCTGATCGACAACCCCGCCATCACGTCGATCGCCGGCGAATACGGCCGCTCGCCCGCGCAGGTACTGATCCGGTGGAGCATCCAGCTGGGCAATGTGGTGATCCCGCGTTCCGGCAACCCCGAGCGGATCGCCGACAACTTCGACGTCTTCGATTTCGAGCTGACCGCCGCGCATATGGAAGCGCTCAACGGGCTCAACGACGGCACCCGGGTGCGCGAGGATCCGCTGACCTACACCGGCGTTTAGCTACCCGCTCGTCCGCTCGCCCAGCGTGAATCTCACGACGGCGTAACGGCGTGTCGCGTCGTGAGATTCACGCTCGGCGGGTTCTCTCAACCGCTCGGGCAGGTGGCTGCGGCCTGACGCAGCACGTTGCCCGACCCCAGGTCGATGGGCAGCCCGTAACCGCGCGACACCGCGATGAATTGCATGGCGTACTGGCAGTGGAACGCGGCGTTGGGCGGCATCCACAGCGCGGGCTGGGAGTCGCCCTTGTCTTGATTCGCCTGACCTTGCACGGCAAGCAGATTCGCCGGGTCGTTGGCGAATCGAATCCGCTGCGCGACCGGCCAGTCGTTGGCTCCCATGTCCCAGGCCAGCGCCAACGGCACGATGTGGTCGATCTGCACCGCCTCACCGACCTTCGCGCCGCGGTGAAAGTTGATGGTGGCGTTCGTATATGGGTCGTGCAAGGTGCCGGTCTCGACGGCAACTGGGCAGCGCTTGGTCCAGACGTAGGTCTTGTCGACGAGGTCGCGGTTGAGGATGTCGTCGCGGGTGTCGCAGCCGTTATGCCCATCGGGCGCGTCGTTGTCGTCGGTCCAGGCATCCCCGAACGCCGCGCGGTGGTAGTCGTAGTGGCGAGTCCGCCACGGCACCACGGTGATTCCGCCCAGCACGTCGACACCCGGCTGCACGGTCGGGATGTCGGCGCGGGCCGCGAACTCCCGGTTCCGATCCCCCGCCGACGTCACCACCACCTGGTAGGCAACCAGCACTGCGAGAATCGCGACCGCCGAAAGCCACAGCCAGGCCTTGCGGGTCATATGCGCCGCTCCTGCTCGGCGCCGCTCATGCGGCGCGTGGTCGGGTCGCCGGCGGTCATGACTTGTCCAGAAATTCGATGCGCTCGTTTCCGGTGAACGGGGCGGCCAGTAGCGCTAATCCTGGATGGGCCGCCGGGTCGTCGTAAGCCTGTTCGCAGAAGTCCCGGGCCGCTTCGATGATCTCACGATGATCGATCAGCGATAGCAGCTTCAACGTGATCGCGCGGCCGGATTGGCTGCGGCCCAACACATCTCCCTCGCGGCGTTCCTGCAGGTCCAGATCGGCGAGCTCGAACCCGTCGAGCGTGCCGGCAACCGCGCTCAGCCGGCGCCCGGCACGGGAATGCGGCGCCACCCAGCTGACGAGCAGACAGACGCTGGCGTGTTCACCCCGGCCGATGCGGCCGCGCAGCTGATGCAGCTGGCTGATGCCGAAGCGGTCGGCGTCCATCACCAGCATCACGGTCGCGTTGGGCACGTCGACACCGACCTCGATCACGGTGGTGCACACCAGCACGTCGATCTCACGGGCCCGGAACGCCGCCATCACGGCGTCCTTCTCGTCGCCGCTCAGCCGTCCGTGCATGAGCCCCAGCCGCAAACCTGCCAGCTGGTCGCTGCTCAACCGGGCATACAGCTCTTCGACTGTCGCCGAAGGCCTTTGATCCTTCTCACTCTGACCACCGCTGTCGGAGTCGTCGATCCGCGGCGCCACCACGTAGGCCTGCCGGCCCTCGCGCACTTCTTCGATGATGCGATGCCACGCTCGGTCCAGCCACGCCGGCTTGTCGTTGACGAAGATCGCGGTGGTGGTGATCGGCTGACGGCCCCGGGGAAGCTCACGCAGAGTTGACGTTTCGAGATCGCCGAAGACGGTCAGTGCCACGGTCCGCGGAATCGGAGTCGCGGTCATCACCAGCAGATGCGGCGTGATGCCGGCGGGCGCCTTGGCCCTTAATTGATCTCGCTGTTCCACACCAAACCGGTGCTGCTCGTCGACGACCACGATGCCGAGCTTGTGGAACTCGACCGCGTCCTGCAGCAGCGCATGCGTGCCGACGACGATGCCGACCTCCCCGCCGGCGATCTCGGCGCGGACCTGCTTCTTCTGGGCCGGCGACATCGATCCGGTCAGCAGCGCCAGCCGGGTGGCGTTGTCGTCCCCGCCTAACTGGCCGCCCATCGCCAGTGGCCCGAGCACATCGCCGATCGACCGGAGATGCTGTGCAGCAAGGACTTCGGTGGGAGCCAGCAACGCGCACTGATATCCGGCGTCGACCATCTGCAGCATCGCCAACACCGAGACGATGGTCTTGCCCGAACCCACTTCACCCTGCAGCAGCCGGTTCATCGGCCGGTTCGCCGCGAGCTCCCCGGACAGCACCTCCAGGACGTCGCGTTGGCCGGCGGTCAACTCGAACGGCAGGCGATGCAACAGTTCGTGTTTGAGGCCGTTCGGCGTCGACGCCGCCGCCGGCCCGGACTGAGCCAGTTCGCCGTGGCGCCGGTTCACCAGCGCCCACTGCAGACCCACCGCCTCGTCGAAGGCCAGACGTTCCTTCGCGCGACGCCGGTCGGCGTCGTTCTCGGCCAGGTGGATGGCGCGCAAAGCCTCGTCTTCTGACACCAGATTATGTTCGGCACAGAGCTTTTCGGGAAGCGGATCGGCTATCGGATCGAGTACCTCGAGGACCTGCCGAACACAACGAAAGATGTCCCAGCTCTGCAACTTCGCGCTGGCGGGGTAGATCGGGTAGAAGGTGCGCTCGAATGCCTCCTGCAATACCTCCCCGCTGACCGCCCGCGAGGCCTCGGCGATCATCGCCAGTGACCTGCTGCCGCGATTGCGTCCGCCGCCAGCGTCCAGCACCAGGAAATCGGGGTGGGTGAGTTGCATCGCGCCACGGAAGTAGCCGACATCCCCGGACAGCATGACGCGGGTTCCCTTGCTCAGCTGGTCGGTGATCCACTTCTTGGGATGAAAGAACGTGGCGGTGACCTTGCCGCGCCCCGAGCCGAGGGTGACCCGAAACAGCTTGTCCTTGGGGCGCTTTTTGATCGAGAGCAGGGCGGTGTCGGTGATCTCGTCGACGAGCGTGACGTGTTCGCCCTCGGGCGGCTGCTCGTCGTCGGCGCCGCGGACCGTCGTGCCCTCGACGTAGCTGCGTGGGTAATGGCGCAGTAGGTCGTCGATCGTCTGGATGCCGAACACCTCGTCGAGCGGGCCCGCGGCCTTGGCGCCGACGACGAAATCCAGGCGGTCGCTGAGCGACACCACGGCTACTCGACCCCGATCAACAGCGCGTCACCCCGATGCCCGGTGCAGTAGGTCGCGAGTTCGATGCCCGGGTGGCGGTCGTGCACGTGAGCCCGGAGCGCCGACTCGACGGCATCCGCGTCGACACCGTCTCCGAAGAGCACGGTGATCAACTCGCCACCCGCGCCCAGCAGCAGATCGATCAAGCCGGCCGCGGCCGACGCGACGTCGGGGGCCACGATCAGCACCTCGTCGCCGGCGATGCCCAGTCCATTGCCCGGCTCGCAGGTGCCGGCCCACGTCAATGCCGTCTCGGTCGCGACCCGCACTGATCCGTGCCGGGCGCTGCCCGCCGCGCGCGCCATCGTGTAGCCGTCGTTGACGGCCTGGCGGCCGGGTTCGTGGACCGCGAGCGCGGCCAGCCCCTGCACCATCGAGCCGGTGGGCAGCGGCACCACGTCGATGCCCCAGCCGATGGCTGCGGTGCAGCCGGCCACCAATTCCTCCGCGAGCACGTAGCCGTTGGGCAGCACCATCACCTGAGCGGCCCCGGTGTCGACGATCGCACGGAGCAGCTGCTGGGCGGTGATGACCGTGGCCGGGTCTTCGGCGAGCGGGTCACGCCGCAGCACGCATGCCCCCTCGTCGCCGAACAGTTCGGCCGCGCCGTCGCCGTCGATGACGGCCAGCACCGCCCGCTCGCGGGTCCAGCTGCCCGGCGGCAGTCCGCTCGTACCGCTGGTCAGCATCGAGATCTGGATACGCCGCGGATCACCGAGCGCCAGACCCGCCTCGATGGCCGCCCCGGCGTCGTCGGTATGGACATGCACCGAGTAGCCGCCGACCACCCCGGACGTCGCGATAGCCACCGATTCGCCGAGCTCGTCCAGCCGCTCGCGCAGCTGGTCGGCGCCCTCGGCGTCGCACCCGCCCAGCAGGTACATCACCTCGAACTGCGGCGCCGGGGGCTGTGCGGCGAGGTCGGGCGGATGCTGACGCGGTGCCGGCTCGTAGACGCGGCGACTCGGTGCCTGGCCGGTGACCGTGGAGCGCAACGCGTCGAGCAGAACCAACAGGCCGCGACCCCCGGCGTCGACCACACCAGCCTCGCCGAGCACGTCGAGCTGCTCGGGGGTCTTTTCCAGCGCGACCACCGCGGCCTCACCCGCGGCCACGACCGCTTGCGGCAGCCCCGCGTTCGCCGATTTTTCGACGGCCTCACCGGCGGCTTTGAGCACCGAGACGATCGTTCCCTTGACCTCCCGACCGCCCATCGAGGCGACCACCAGATCGACCCCGCGGTGCAGCGCCTCGCCGAGCAGCTCGGCGTCGATGTGGTGCAGTTCGCCGCTCGATTCGGCGGACGCGTGAGCGGTGGCGTCGGCGATGCCCCGCAGGATCTGCGACAGGATCACCCCGGAATTGCCGCGTGCGCCGTGCAGGGCGCCGGCGGACAGCGCCGCCGCTGTCTTGACGACGTCGTCGGATTTCGCCTCGGTGTTGGCCTCCGCGAGCGCGGAACGCATGGTGAACAGCATGTTCACGCCGGTGTCGGCGTCAGCGACGGGGAACACGTTGAGCCGGTTGATCTCGTCGATGTGGGTGATCAGGTCGCCGACGGCGGTGTGCGCCCAGTCGCGTAAGGCGGCCGCGTCCAGCGCGCGACTCGGCTCAGTCAGCCCCGACCCCACCTCGCACCCACCTCCTCGCGCCGCTCTCGGTGCGCGCCAGCCTATCCATTCGGGGCGACAGCACAGGTCACGTGACACCCGCCGTTTGTTGATCGTTTTGGCGGTTCCGGCCGGGTGCGGCTATTCTTACGGGGTTGTCCGGCCACCCGTAAGGTCGTTGGCCCCAGAGTCTGAGGAGTTTCACCTATGGCTGCCGTCTGCGATATCTGCGGGAAGGCCCCCGGCTTCGGCAAGTCGGTGTCGCACTCCCATCGCCGGACCAGCCGCCGGTGGGACCCGAACATCCAGAGCGTGCGCGTCGCTGACCGCCCCGGCGGCAACAAGCACCGCGTCAACGTCTGCACGTCGTGCATCAAGGCCGGCAAGGTCGTCCGCGGCTAAGCGACCGCGAGCATTAAGGCAGTTGCCAGTCGATGGGCTCGGCATCCAGCTGAGCCAGCAGCTCATTCGCGCGACTGAACGGCCGCGAGCCGAAGAATCCCCGCGACGCCGACAACGGCGAGGGATGCGGTGATTCGATCGAGAGACAATCGCTGCCGGCCAGCAT
>DATNFI010000078.1:0-11481 GCA_035606475.1 Mycobacterium sp.
GTCGTCACGCCCTACTACTCGAGGCCGCCACAGAGCGGGCTCATCGCGCACTTCACCGCCGTCGCCGATGCGACCGAGCTGCCGGTGCTGCTCTACGACATCCCGGCCCGGTCGGTCGTGCCGATCGAATTCGACACCATCCGCGCACTGGCGTCGCACCCGAACATCGTCGGTGTCAAAGACGCCAAGGCCGATCTGCACGGCGGAGGCCAGATCATCGCCGAAACCGGTCTGGCCTATTACTCCGGCGACGACGCGCTGAATCTGCCGTGGCTGGCGATGGGCGGCGTCGGGTTCATCAGTGTGATTTCTCATCTTGCGGCGAGTCAGCTTCGAGAGTTGTTGTCCGCCTTCCAGTCCGGCGATGTCAGCACCGCCCGCAAGATCAACGTCGCCCTCGCCCCACTGTCCAACGCGATGGGCCGCCTGGGCGGGGTCACGATGTCCAAGGCGGGCCTGCGGCTGCAGGGTCTCGACGTCGGCGACCCGCGGCTGCCGCAGATGCCGGCGACGCCGGAGCAGATCGACGCATTGGCTGCCGACATGCGTTCAGCCTCGGTGCTGCGGTGAGTCACGAGTGAACGAGGAACTCGCGCCACCAGGTCCACTGGCTGCAGGTGGATTGCGGGTCACCGCGCTCGGCGGCATCAGCGAAATCGGCCGCAACATGACCGTTTTCGAGCACTTGGGCCGGCTACTCATCATCGACTGCGGGGTGATGTTTCCCACCCACGACGAGCCCGGCGTCGACCTCATCCTGCCCGACCTTCGTCATATCGAAGACCGGCTCGACGAGGTCGAGGCCCTGGTGCTCACCCATGCGCACGAAGATCACATCGGGGCGATTCCGTTCCTGCTCAAGCTGCGTCCCGACATTCCGGTCGTCGGATCGAAGTTCACCCTGGCCCTGGTTGCGGCGAAATGCCGCGAGCACCGGGTCAAGCCGGTGTTCATCGAAGTGGCCGAGGGGATGCGCACCACCCACGGAGTATTCGAATGCGAGTACTTCGCCGTCAACCATTCGATCCCCGACGCATTGGCCATTGCGGTGCGCTCGGGCGCCGGCACCGTCCTGCACACCGGCGACATCAAACTCGATCAGCTGCCGCTCGACGGCCGCCCCACCGATCTGCCGGGCATGTCGAGGCTGGGCGATGCCGGCGTGGACCTGTTCCTGTGCGACTCGACCAACGCCGAGATCCCCGGTGTCGGGCCGTCGGAGAGCGAGATCGGGCCGACGCTGCACCGGCTGATCCGCGGCGCAGAGGGACGCGTGATCGTCGCGTGCTTCGCCTCCAATGTCGATCGCGTGCAACAGATCATCGACGCCTCGGTGGCGCTGGGGCGGCGGGTGTCGTTCGTCGGGCGCTCGATGGTCCGCAACATGGGCATCGCGCGCGACCTCGGCTTCCTGAAGGTGGACGAGTCCGATCTGGTCGACATCGGTGCCGCGGAGATGATGGCGCCCGAGCAGGTCGTGCTGATCACCACCGGCACGCAGGGTGAACCGATGGCGGCCCTGTCGCGGATGTCGCGCGGCGAGCATCGCAGCATCACGTTGACCGCCGGTGACCTGATCATCCTGTCGTCCTCGCTGATTCCGGGCAACGAAGAAGCCGTCTACGGTGTGATCGACGAGCTGGCCAAGATCGGTGCCCGTGTCGTCACCAACCAGCAAGCCCGCGTGCATGTTTCAGGGCACGCGTATTCGGGCGAGCTGTTGTTCCTTTACAACGGCATCCGGCCGCGCAACGTCATGCCGGTGCACGGTACCTGGCGGATGCTGCGAGCGAACGCCAAGCTGGCCGCCAGCACGGGGGTGCCCGAAGAGTCGATTGTGTTGGCCGAGAACGGGGTTAGCGTCGACCTGGTCGGCGGAGCAATCAGCATCGCCGGTGCGGTCCCGGTCGGCAAGATGTTCGTCGACGGCCTGATCACCGGCGACGTCGGCGACACCACGCTGGGCGAGCGGCTCATTCTGTCCTCGGGCTTCGTCGCGGTGACCTTGATCCTGCGTCGCGAGACCGGGCAGCCCGCAGCCCCGCCGCAGCTACACTCGCGCGGGTTCTCCGAAGACCCCAAGGCGTTGGAGCCCGCCGTGCGCAAAGTCGAAGCAGAGCTGGAATCGCTTGTGGCGCAGAATATCACCGATCCGACCCGGATCGCGCAGGCGGTCCGGCGCACGGTCGGCAAGTGGGTAGGCGAGACCTATCGACGCCAGCCGATGATCGTGCCAACCGTCATCGAAATCTGACCTCGGCGTCGAGCAGGCCCATCGCTTCGATGATGTGGCCGAACAGCATTCCGACGAAGGCCGCGAGCTGACTGCGCGCCAGAATCAATTGCTGTCGTAGCGGCGGCACCTTGGTGAAATCGCCGCCGGCCATCTGGTCGAGCAGTGCGATCCCGCCGATGTACTGGTTGCGAAGTTCGGCCACCCGTTGCCGCAGCGACCCCACCGCATGCAGGCCGCCGGGCGCGACGTTCAACACCGACAACAGTCGGTCGACGTAAATGGTCGCGCGGTGCTCATCGGGGTCGTCGTCCGGCCCGAGATCCAAACGGCGAGTTGCGACGTCGAGTACTGCGGCCTGATGCGGTGACAGATAGCGGTACGCCGGTTCGGCAAAAGCCCCCGGCGGTAAGCCCGGTAGCGGGACAGCCTCGTCGCTGGCCACGTGTCGAGTATGACCCTGTCGACGGTCGCGAAGTGGGAATGCCCACGTCACGGCGTGTCGGGGGCTACGTCTTCTCGGCATACGCGGTCCATTCGATCGGCGATACGGTGAGGTGGCGGCCGGTCGGTTCGATGTAGCGCTGCGTGATCAGATCTGGCCCGGCCTGCTCGGAGAGCCGCCAGCCGTGGCCGGCCAGAAACGTCGCAACCTCCTGCGGCGGCAACCCGAAGTGCCACAACCGTTCGCGCTGCACGAACCGGCGATACAGGGGTTCGGCGCCGTAGAGGTTGATGCCGTCGATGAAATCTCGTCGGACATAGGTGAACACGAGCCGGCTTCCGGCCGGGGCCGACCGCAGTTTGTCCAGGGTGGTGTGCACGGCGTTGGGGCTCAGATATTGAGTAACGGCTTCCCAGACGAAGAAGGTACGAGCGTCTGGGCGGTAACCGTGATCGGCCAGGACCGCCATCACATCGTCGTGTTCAAAGTCGACCGGCACCAACCGAACCGAGTCGGGCTGCGCGCCCAGGGCCCGTCGCACGGCCGCGGATTTGCGGGTGATGTTCACGGGCTGATCGACCTCGAAGATCGGAACGCGGGTTGTTCTCGCCAATCGGTAAGCGAGCGTGTCGAATCCGGCGCCAAGTACCACCACGGCATCGATGTCATCGAGCGCCGCGGTGACCGCGTCGGCGATGTAGCGTTTGCGGCAGTTCATGCTGGCCCACAGTCCGGGCCCTTCGCGCTCCATGGTGGCGATGGTCAACCGCCGCAGCAGATTCGGCGGCGCGTACGTCACCAGCCACCGAGTCGGGGTGGGCAGAAACTGCACCGCCAGATCGTCGTCCACCAGTCGCCGGCCCGGCCGTTCGCTTTGCTCGACGGCGACGAGCACCATCGGGCCGAAAGCCGTTTGCGCCGACGGGTTTCGGGCCATGCTAACGCTTGTTCAGATAGCCGGCATCTACGGGCAAGGTAATTCCGGTGATGTAGCGGGCGTGGTCGGAGACCAGCCACGCGACGGCGTTCGCGATGTCGTCCACCGTGAGAACCTGCACCGGCATCGCATTGCCCATGTCCGGCGGCGACGTCGACTCGGCCAGCATCGCGGCCAGCCACTGCCGGGTGTGCTCGTTGTTGATCATCGGGGTGTCGACACCCGCCGGGTGAACCGAATTCACCCGAATACTATGCGGTGCAAGGTGATTCGCGTATACGCGCATCAGGCCGACCAGGCCGTGCTTGGCGGCCGCGTAGCCGATGGAGCCGGCGTCCGAGCTGCCGATACCGGCCAAACCGGCCGCCGAACTGATCAGGACGATCGACCCACCGTCGCCCTGGGCGACCATGGTGGGAATCGCCGCCTCCACGGTGTGGTGAACCCCGGTGAGGTTGACGTCGATGACGTCGCGCCAGCCGTCGGCGCCCGACTGCATCGGAGCGATACCCGCGTTGGCGACCACGATGTCGAGCCGGCCGAACTCGTCAAGGCCGGCCTGGACCGCGGCGTCCAGCGCTGCCCGGTCGCGCACATCGCCCTGCTTGGCGACGATGCGCGCACCGGTGTCCTCGACGAGTTTGACGGTGGCGGCCAGATCGTCCGCGGTGGCCAACGGATACGGCACGCTGTCGATCTGCGCGCACAGGTCCACGGCGACGATGTCCGCGCCCTCGGCCGCCAGCCGGACCGCATGTGCGCGCCCCTGGCCGCGGGCCGCGCCAGTGATCAGCGCGACCTTGCCCGTCAGTGAGCCGTCCGGTGACGCGCCCATCAGTGCCGCAAGATTCCCTGCTCCAGGGTGCCCGCCGGTACCGGCTGCAGCATCTTGATGTCCGGCGCACCGGCCAGGTGCTCGCCCGCCGCGGCGAACATCTTGCCCACCGCGGGGGCGGTGCTGTGGGTCTTGAGCGCCTCTTCGTCAGCCCACTGCTCGACGAAAACGAAGGTCTCGCCGGACTGGTGCAGCGAATAGAGCTGACAGCCGGGCTCGGCGTGCACCTCCTCGACCGACGTGGTCAGAATGTCGCGGACGGTGTCGACCGACTCCGGTTTGACCGTCAGGGTGGCGACAACGACAACGGGCATGGGGACCTCCTGCAGGCTTGTGAGCAGCGAGTTGCTACGTGACGGATGTCACCCTACTCAGCCGTTTCGGCCGCTGAACCGCCGGTTGCATGGTCACGACCAGGTAACCAGTGTGGCGGGTGGTGTAGATGGTGCATTTGCGATTAGGCTTGCCGGTATGGCTAGCAAGACTGTCGCGCGGTCCGGCGCTCGAACGAGCAGGTCAAAGGCGGGTTCCCGGTCCGCTCAGCCGCGGAAGAAACCGGCCCGTCGGCCCGCCCCGGCTCGCCGGCCGGCCAGGCGGCGTCAGCACGGAGTGGTGGCCGGCGCGGGTCTGACCGCGGGCCGGGCGGCGCGAGCAACATGGCTGATGCTGGCCAAGGGGACCGGCAGCACCGCGCGGTCGGTCGGCCGGGCCCGCGAGATCGACCCGGGTCACCGTCGCGACGGCATCGCATTGGCGCTTCTTGGCATCGCGGTGGTGATTGCCGCGAGTTCGTGGTTCGACGCGGCCCGCCCGGTCGGCGCGTGGGTCGACTCGGGGGTACGCATCTTCATCGGCTCGGCGGTGGTGGCGCTGCCGGTCGTGATGGCTGTGGTCGCGGTGCTCTTGATGCGCACCGAACCGAACCCAGAGGCCCGGCCACGGCTGGTGCTCGGCGCCACGATGGTGGCGCTTCCGGTGCTGGGCCTGTGGCACCTGTGGGCCGGCTCGCCCGACACCCCGGTCGGGCGCGCACACGCCGCGGGCTTCATCGGCTTCGCGATTGGGGGGCCGCTCTCGGAAGGGCTGACCAAGTGGATCTGCGCGCCACTGCTCTTCATCGGCGCACTGTTCGGCCTGCTGCTGTTGACTGGCACCACAATTCGCGAAGTGCCTGAGACGCTGCGGTCGATGTTCGGCACCCGGATGTTCGACGACCACGAAGGCGACGACGCTTACTACGACGAACTGGACGCCGAAAGCGATGTCGCTGAAGACTTTTCCGATGGCTACTACGACGATGCCTCGGCCTACGGCGGCGATGAAGGCCAGGCGTGGCCGTCGAGTGCCGAGTCGGCCACGCCGGACGACAGCCCGACGGTGCCCGAGCCGGCGCTCTCGCGCAGCCGCAAGAAGGGGACCAAATCTGCTGCCAAGCAAGACACTTTGGTGGTCGACCGAGTCGTCGAAGGCCCCTACATGCTGCCGTCGCTGAATCTGCTGGTCGCCGGCGATCCGCCGAAGAAGCGCAGCGCCGCCAACGATCAGATGGCCGACTCGATCACCTCGGTGCTGCAGCAGTTCAAGGTCGACGCCGCGGTCACCGGCTGTACTCGCGGACCCACCGTGACGCGTTACGAGGTCGAGCTGGGCCCCGGCGTCAAGGTGGAGAAGATCACTGCGCTGCAGAAGAATATCGCCTACGCGGTGGCCACCGAGAGCGTCCGGATGCTGGCGCCGATCCCGGGCAAGTCTGCGGTCGGCATCGAGGTGCCCAATACCGACCGCGAAATGGTGCGCCTGGCAGACGTTCTCACCGCGCCGTCGACCCGTCGCGACCACCACCCGCTGGTGATCGGGCTGGGCAAGGACATCGAGGGCGACTTCATCTCGGCCAACCTGGCCAAGATGCCGCACTTGCTGGTCGCCGGATCCACCGGCTCGGGTAAGTCCAGCTTCGTCAACTCGATGCTGGTGTCGCTGCTGGCCCGGGCCACCCCGGAAGAGGTCAGGATGATCCTGATCGACCCGAAGATGGTGGAGCTGACGCCGTATGAAGGCATTCCGCACCTGATCACGCCGATCATCACCCAGCCGAAGAAGGCCGCGGCGGCGTTGACGTGGCTGGTCGAGGAGATGGAGCAGCGCTACCAGGACATGCAGGCGTCCCGGGTGCGGCACATCGACGACTTCAACGCGAAGGTGCGCAGCGGTGAGATCACCGCGCCGCTGGGCAGCAAACGCGAATACCGCCCGTACCCGTACGTCGTTGCGATCGTCGACGAGTTGGCAGACCTGATGATGACGGCCCCGCGCGACGTCGAGGACGCCATCGTGCGCATCACCCAGAAGGCCCGTGCCGCAGGCATTCACCTGGTGCTGGCCACCCAGCGGCCGTCCGTCGACGTGGTGACAGGCTTGATCAAGACCAACGTGCCATCACGGCTATCGTTTGCCACGTCGTCGCTCACCGACAGCCGGGTGATCCTGGACCAGGCCGGCGCGGAGAAGCTGATCGGTATGGGTGACGGCCTCTTCCTGCCCATGGGTGCGAGCAAGCCGCTGCGGCTCCAGGGTGCCTATATTTCCGACGAGGAGATCCACGCCGTCGTCACCGCCTGCAAGGACCAGGCCGAGCCCGAGTACACCGAGGGCGTCACCGCCGCCAAGCCCAGCGGTGAGCGCAAGGACGTCGACCCCGACATCGGTGACGACATGGACGTCTTCCTGCAAGCCGTCGAGTTGGTGGTGTCGAGCCAATTCGGCTCCACATCCATGCTGCAGCGCAAGCTCCGCGTCGGGTTCGCCAAAGCCGGCCGGCTGATGGACCTGATGGAGACCCGCGAAATCGTCGGTCCCAGTGAAGGTTCCAAAGCGCGCGACGTGTTGGTCAAGCCCGAGGATCTGGCCGGAACGCTGATGCTGATCCGCGGCGGCGCAGGCGCCGACGGCTCCGACGCCGACGAAACGGGCTAGAGCACCAGCAGCATCCGCGAGTTGCCCAAGGTGTTCGGCTTGACGTAGCTGAGGTCGAGGAATTCGGCGACACCGATGTCGTAGGAGCGGCGCATCTCCTCGAACACCTCCGGCGTGACCGGGGTGCCCTCGATCTCGGTGAAGCCGTGCCGCCCGAAGAACTCGGTCTCGAAGGTCAGCACGAACAGCCGCTGCAGATCGAGCTCGCGCGCCACGCGCAGAAGCTGGTCCACGATGGCATGGCCGATACCACGGCCGGTCACCGACGGGTCGACGGCCACGGTGCGGACCTCGCCGAGATCGGCCCACAGCACGTGCAGAGCGCCGCAACCGATGACAATGCCCTGATGCTCGGCCACCCAGAATTCCTGGACGGCTTCGTAGAGCGTGACCAGGTTCTTCTCCAGCAGGATCTTGCCGGCGTAGGTGTCGACGAGCTGCTTGATCGCAGGCACGTCCGATGTGCGCGCGCGCCGGATCGTCGGCCCGATAGCCGGTGGTCCGCTGGCTGCGTTCACGAATTGCAGAGTATCGGTTACCCCGCCCGGCGACGATGCAGCGCGCGTGGCGCGGTGAGGAGGAGCGGGCAATAAGCCTGAGCCGACCGGTAACCGATATTCTGTTGCCGTGTCGGGGCAGCCGCAACCAGGTCCGGTGGTCCCGCGTGTTCGCGTCACCAACCTCGCCAATGTGCTCACACTTTTGCGGCTGGTGCTGGTGCCGGTGTTTCTGTTGGCGTTGTTCGCCGGCAACGGACATGAAACTCCCAGCCGCATCATTGCTTTCGTCGTGTTCGCCGTCGCGGTCATCACCGATCGCTTGGACGGCGCGCTGGCACGCAACTACGGCATGGTGACCGAATTCGGCACGATGGCCGACCCGATTGCGGATAAGACCTTGATCGGCGCGGCCCTGATCGGGCTGTCGATGCTCGGGGATCTGCATTGGTGGGTTACGGGGGTCATCCTGGCCCGCGAGGTCGGAATCACGGTGTTGCGCTTCGCGATGCTGCGCCACGGCGTCATCCCCGCCAGCCGCGGCGGCAAGCTCAAGACTCTTGTCCAGGCCATCGCCATCGGTCTTTTCGTGCTGCCGGTATCCGGGCCGTGGTTGATGGCCGCCTGGGTGATGATGGCCGCGGCGATCGTCTTGACCGTGGTCACCGGGCTGGACTACGTGATCTCCGCCGCAAGGGATGCCCGTGGACGACCCGCTGCTGACTGACGATGCGCGCGGACTCGTCGCCGATCTGACCGTTCGCAAGCAGAGCATCGCGACCGCCGAGTCGCTCACCGCCGGTCTGCTCGCGGCGACACTGGCCGGCGTGCCCGGCGCCAGTGAAGTCCTGCGCGGCGGCCTGGTCACCTACACCGAGCGCACCAAGGTGTTGCTGGCCGGTGTCGCGCCGCAGATTCTCGAGGAGGTCGGACCGGTCGCCGCCCCGACGGCGCGGGCGCTGGCCGTCGGTGCACGTCAACGCTGCGAGGCTACCTGGGGCGTGGGGTTGACCGGCGTCGCCGGACCCGAGCCGCATGGCGGGCACGAAGTGGGCACGGTCTTCATCGGCCTGGCGGGTCCGGTCGACACCGAGGTGGTCGAGCTGCGGTTGTCCGGGACGCGCTGGGACATCCGTCTCGCGGCGGTGCGGGAGTCGATCAGCCGGCTACGGGCGCTGGTGGCGGCCGAGTAAGCCGCCCCGGGAACCATTGACCGCGCGGCGCGCGTTGACCTGATGAACAATCAAATGACCGGACGTAAGGAGACCGCGATGGCGCCACTGCTACGCGAGGTCCTCGGCGACGTACTGCGTCGTGCCCGCACCAAGCAAGGCCGGACGCTGCGTCAGGTCTCCGACTCGGCGCGGGTCAGCCTCGGATACCTGTCCGAGGTCGAGCGCGGTCGCAAGGAAGCCTCCAGCGAGCTGCTCAGTGCGATCTGCGACGCGTTGGACGTGCCGCTGTCCCAGCTGCTGGTCGATGCCGGCGAACAGCTGACCCGCCAGGAGCGGGCCGTGGCCCCGAGTGCGGCGAACATCGACGCCAGCACCAAGGTCGTCATTCCACCCGTCGTCTCGATGGCCGTCGCGTAGTCCGGCTAGCAAGGGTGTGGCAATCGCGGCGGAGACGATAAGTTGAGCCCCAGGGCAGACACCTACACACAAAGGCGGAGCTAACCGATGGCCAACCCGTTCGTCAAAGCGTGGAAATATGTCATGGCGCTGTTCAACGCGAAGATCGACGAACACGCCGACCCCAAGGTTCAGATCCAACAGGCCATCGAGGAGGCGCAGCGCCAGCACCAGGCGTTGACTCAGCAGGCCGCGTCGGTTATCGGCAACCAGCGCCAACTCGAGATGCGGCTCAACAGGCAACTGGCCGACATCGAAAAGCTCCAGGTCAATGTCCGCCAGGCGGTGACGTTGGCCGACCAGGCCACCGCCGCGGGGGACACCGCGAAAGCCACCGAATACAACAACGCCGCCGAGGCGTTCGCGGCTCAGCTGGTGACCTCCGAGCAGAGCGTGGAAGACCTCAAGGCATTGCACGATCAGGCGCTGGGCGCTGCCGCACAGGCCAAGAAGGCCGTCGAACAGAACGCCATGGTGCTTCAGCAGAAGATCGCCGAGCGCACCAAGCTGCTCAGCCAGCTGGAGCAGGCCAAGATGCAGGAGCAGGTCAGCAAGTCGCTGCGGTCGATGAGCGAGATCGCCGCGCCGGGCACGACGCCCAACCTCGACGAGGTCCGCGACAAGATCGAACGCCGCTACGCCAACGCCCTCGGTCAGGCCGAGCTGGCGCAGGGCTCGGTGCAGGGCCGGATGATCGAGGTCGAGCAGGCCGGGGTGGAAATGGCTGGCCACTCCCGCCTCGAGCAGATCCGGGCGTCGATGCGCGGCGAGGCCTTGCCGGCCGGCGGCGCGACCGCTGAACCGACGGCCGCCCCCGGTACCACCGCGGCAGCGCCTCAGGCTGCGCCCACTGAGAAACCCCTCGGTCAGTAGCGCGGACGCGCGGGCGATGGCAGTGCAGTCGGGTCGCAGCGGGGTATGGCGGACGTTGCTGCTGCGCGGGCTCGACACGGCCAGTGATCTTTCCGAGCTTGTCTTCCAAAAGATCAGCGCCGCAACCGATCCCAGGGAACGACAACTTCGGCGTCGCCGTCGTGCGCTGCGCTGGGGTCTGATCTTTGCTGCGGGAACCATCTTCTGGGCCGTGGTTACCGCGATCCTGGCGGCGTGGGGATGGTTCGCGTTGCTGCTGGAGATCACCGGGGGAGTCGCTGTCGCGCAAGCGATGATCGCCACGCTGCTGCTGATTCGGTACCGCTGGCTTAAGGCCGACCCGCTTCCGCCGCAGCGTCCCACCAGCATCCGCCGTCTGCCGCCGCCGAGTTCGGCGGCCCGACCGGCGATGTACGCCCTCGGCGCTTCCGAGCGCGGCTTCTTCTCGCTGCTCGGTGTCATTGAGCGCGGCAACATGTTGCCCGACACCGAGATTCGCGATTTGACGGCTGCGGCCAAACAGAGTTCGGCTGCGATGGCGGCCACCGCCGCCGAGGTGGTGTCGATGGAGCGCGCGGCGCACGGCACCCCGCAGTCACGTTCCTATCTGGCGCCCACGATCAACGCATTCACCGCGCAGTTGAGCGCGGGCGTGCGTCAGTACAACGAAATGGTCACCGCTGCAGCGCAATTGGTGTCATCTGCGAATGCAGACTGTGGCGCCGCGCTGGTCGCCTCTCGGCAGCGGTATCGCGCTGAATTGGCCGGCGCGACCGATCGCCTGGTCGGCTGGGCGCAGGCGTTCGACGAACTCGGCGGCCTTCCGCGGCGGGCCTAGCCGCCGGGCGGTCCCTCGCACTTGTGCGCGCTGACGTCGATTTCGTTGCAAGCGGCGGGATCTCACGGCGGTGTGGGCCGCGGCTGTCCTAGTCGTCCCGAGGGCCGTAGCGCTCGATGTACGACTGACGCATCTGCTCCTCGCGCTTACTGCGGCGTGCGTCAACCAGCTGCGGGTCGAGCCCGTGTACCTGCAGCATGTGCCGGCGCCACACCTTGT
>DATNFI010000079.1:0-41804 GCA_035606475.1 Mycobacterium sp.
GAGAAACCTGATCACAGCAAAACAGACACCAAAACTGGCATCAAAAAAACCGTCCCCCAACACGGGAAGTCAAAAGACGGCAAAAAAACAACAACAAAAACAAAACCACCAAACACACTATTGAGTTCTCAAACAACACCCGTTTTCGGGCAACCCTGCTACTGTACTCCATCGCAAAAGCGCCGTCAAACTGCACGATTCACTGCCAAGAGCAGGTGTGCGTCGTACCTAGCCGCCTACTGTACCCGCTCGATTTCTGCGCCGAGACTGGCCAGGTTCTCCACGAATAGCGGGTAGCCGCGATCGATGTGGAAGACGTCGTGCACCTCGGTGTCGCCGTCGGCGACCAGGCCGGCAAGTACCAGTCCGGCGCCCGCCCGGATGTCGGATGACCATACGGGCGCACTGGAGAGCTGAGGGAGACCCCGTACGACGGCATGGTGTCCGTCGGTACGGGCGTCGGCACCCAGTCGGATCATCTCCTCGACGAATCTGAACCGTGCCTCGAAGACGTTCTCGGTGATCATCGATGTGCCATCGGCGATCGACGCCAGCGCAATCGCCATCGGCTGCAGATCCGTCGGAAACCCGGGGAACGGCAGGGTGGCAACGTTGATGGCTTTTGGCCGTTCGTACTGGGTGATCCGGAAGCTGTCGTCCGTCTGGGTGACCGTGGCGCCGGCGTCGTGCAGCTTGTGCAGCACAACCTGCAGATGCGCCGGATCGACGCCGGTCACGGTGACGTCTCCGTGGGTCATCGCGGCTGCTATTCCCCACGTGGCGGCCACAATTCGGTCGCCGATCACGCGATGCTCGGTCGGGTACAGCCGCGGTACGCCGGTGATCGTCATCGTCGGCGACCCCGCGCCTTCGACCTGGGCGCCCATTTGGTTCAGCATCGTGCACAGGTCGACCACGTCGGGTTCGCGTGCCGCGTTGTGAATCGTCGTGACACCCTCGGCCAGAACCGCGGCCATCAAGATGTTCTCGGTGGCCCCGACCGAGGGGAACTCGAGCTGAATTTCCGCGCCGTGCAAGGAATCTGCGTGCGCGACGACGCAGCCGTGCTCGATATTGCAGACGGCTCCGAGTTGCCGCAGACCGGCTTGGTGCATATCCAGCGGGCGCGAGCCGATGGCGTCACCACCTGGCAGTGCGACCTTGGCGCGCTTGCACCGCCCGACCAGGGGACCGAGCACGCACACCGATGCCCGGAACTGGCGCACCGCAGCGAAGTCGGCGTCGTATTTGGGTTCGTCCGGCGAGGTGATCCGTACCGTCGCATCGTCCAACTCGACGTTGGCGCCCAGGCCCCGCAGTACCTCGGCCATCAACGGCACATCGAGGATGTCGGGGCAGTTGGTGATGGTGCTGGTCCCTTCGGCCAGCAGCGTCGCCGCCATCAACTTGAGAACGCTGTTCTTGGCTCCCCCAACAGCGACTTCGCCCGACAACCGACTCCCCCCGGTCACCACGAAACGCTCGGTCACGCGCGCTAGTTTAGTGAAGCAGTATCGCCCTGTCAGTCAGCTAGGTACGTTCGTGATCATGGCTGTACATCTGACTCGCATTTACACCAGGACCGGCGACGACGGAACGACTGGATTGAGCGATTTCTCGCGGGTTTCCAAGAACGACACGCGATTGGTGGCGTATGCCGACTGCGATGAGGCCAATGCGGCTATCGGCGCGGCCCTGGCCTTGGGCGCTCCGGACCAGCGGATAGCTGACGTGCTGCGACAGATCCAGAACGATCTGTTCGACGCCGGCGCGGATCTCTCGACACCGGTCGTCGAGAACCCCAAGCATCCTCCGCTGCGCATTACGCAGGATTACATCGACCGCCTCGAAAGCTGGTGCGACGATTTCAACGCGGCCCTGCCCCCGCTCACATCCTTTGTGCTGCCTGGTGGTTCGCCCCTGTCCGCCCTGCTGCACATCGCCCGCACGGTGACGCGGCGCGCTGAGCGCGCGGCCTGGGACGCAATCGAGGAACATCCGTCGGACGTCAGTCCGCTGCCGGCGAAATATCTGAATCGCCTGTCCGACTTGCTGTTTATCCTGTGCCGGGTGGTCAATCCGGACGGCGATGTGCTCTGGCGGCCCGGCGGCGGACGAGCCGACTAGCAGCTACATCAGGTGCTGCGACGGCGCGCCCGCGGCGAGGGCCGTGACTCGAGCCACGACTGGAACGCCGTCAAAGCCCCTCGGTCCAAGGCGATTTCGTATCCCGCCTTTCGATCCTGCGTGGTATCGCGTAGCTCCAGCACGATGATCTCTTCAGTCATGATGTCGAACTCATCGCCGCGCGGTGGCCGTCGCGAGACGACCTCGACGCCGCGCCTGTTGAGCTGGCGGTCCGGCCACAGCCGCACACTCGACAGCCGAAAGAACGCGGCATCGCTTCCGCGGTAACGGATTACGCCGTGACGCCAACCGTGGCCACCCACGGCCGGGATGTCCCGCATGATTGCCGCTGTCCCACCCTGACGCAGCTTCCACAGCCGATAGCTGAGGGCGACGACCGCAAGCCCCAGAACCGCAACGAGCACGACCATGACGGTCATGAGCGCGCTCATCGCCGCGATCTGTCAGTCGAGCGCGCCGACGGCGCGCAGCCGGCCGCGTCCCCGTGCGGCGATGCGAGGGTCGTCTGACTCCGAATCTTCCTTGGCCGCAGCCTCGTCGATCTCCGACTCGAATTGCGCGGACTCCGCGAGGATGCTGACGCTCTCCTCGGTCACCGACAGGAAACCCCCTTCGATGGCGACCCGAAGGTCGTCCTCGCCTTGACGCTCGACACGAACCATGGCGTCGTCGACCAGTTGCGCAACCAGCGGGATGTGACTGGGCAGAATCCCGATCTCCCCCACCGTGGTGCGCGTGAAGAGGAACGTCGCCTCGCCCGACCAGATCTTCCGGTCGACGGCAACAATCTCCACGTTCAGCACGGCCATCTCACACCTGCCCTTCCACGCTCAACCTTCGCCGCCGGCACCAGCACATCACAGCTTGGCGCCGAAGCTTTCGGCCTTCTTGGCCAGGTCGTCCAGGCCACCGATGAGGAAGAACGCCTGTTCGGGGATGTGGTCGAAGTCGCCCTTGGCCAGCTTGTCGAACGCCTCGATGGTTTCCTTCAACGGAACGGTGGAACCCGGCTGCCCGGTGAACTGCTCGGCCGCCATCATGTTCTGCGACAGGAACCGCTCGATGCGCCGCGCTCGGTTGACTTCCTGCTTGTCCTCTTCGGAAAGCTCGTCGATACCCAGAATCGCGATGATGTCCTGAAGGTCCTTGTAGCGCTGCAGAATTCGAATCACTTCCTGCGCGACGCGGTAGTGCTCGTCTCCGACGATCGCGGGGTCCAGGATGGTCGAGCTGGACGCCAAGGGGTCCACCGCCGGGAAGATGCCCTTGGAGAACACGTTTCGCGACAGCTCGGTGGTGGCGTCCAAGTGTGCGAACGTCGTTGCCGGCGCGGGGTCGGTGTAGTCGTCGGCGGGCACGTACACCGCTTGCATCGAGGTGATGGACTTGCCACGGGTCGAGGTGATCCGCTCCTGCAGCTCACCCATTTCGTCAGCCAGCGTGGGCTGGTAGCCCACCGCCGACGGCATCCGGCCGAGCAGCGTCGAGACTTCGGAACCGGCCTGGGTGAACCGGAAGATGTTGTCGATGAACAACAGCACGTCCTGGCCCTGCTCGTCGCGGAAGTACTCGGCCATCGTCAACGCCGACAGTGCGACTCGCATACGGGTGCCGGGCGGCTCATCCATCTGACCGAAGACCAGCGCGGTGTCCTTGAGCACGTCCGCGTCCGCGAGCTCGACCCAGAGGTCGTTGCCCTCACGGGTGCGCTCGCCGACGCCGGCGAATACCGAAGTACCACCGAAGTTGCGCGCGATCCGGTTGATCATCTCCTGGATCAGAACGGTCTTACCCACACCGGCACCGCCGAACAGAGCGATCTTCCCGCCACGCACATACGGCGTCAGCAGGTCGACGACCTTCAGCCCGGTCTCGAGCATCTCGGTGCGCGGCTCGAGCTCGTCGAATGGCGGCGGCTTGCGGTGAATCCCCCAGTGATCGAAGTCTTTTCCGTAGCCCGGTTCGTCCAGGCAGTCGCCCAGTGCGTTGAACACGTGGCCCTTGACGCCATCGCCGACGGGAACGGAGATCGCCTTTCCGGTATCGGTCACCTCGACGCCGCGGACCAGTCCGTCGGTCGGTTGCATCGAGATGGCGCGAACCAGGTTGTCGCCGAGGTGCTGGGCAACCTCGAGCGTCAAAGTTTTCGCGAGGTCCTTGTAGGTGATCTCGGCGTGCAGAGCGTTGAACAACTGCGGCACGGAGCCGCGCGGGAACTCCACGTCGACGACGGGCCCGGTAATCCGCACCACACGACCGTTGGTGTCGCCGGCCTTCGAGTTCGCCGACTTCTCAGCTTGTTTGGTGGTAGCAGCCATATCCTCTTCGCTTCCTGATGGGGCCTATTTGGCGTCGGCGAGCGCGTTGGCGCCACCGACGATTTCGCTGATTTCTTGAGTGATCTGAGCCTGCCGCTCGCGGTTTGCTTCGAGCGTGAGCGCCTTGATGAGATCATCGGCATTGTCGCTGGCCGATTTCATCGCCCGCTGGCGCGAGGCCAGTTCTGATGCAGCGGACTCGAGCAGTGCCGTGTAGACCCTGGTGGTCAGATACCTGGGCAGCAGCGCGTCGAACAGTGTCGTCGCGTCCGGCTCAAACGAGTACAACGTTTTCGGCTCGTTGTCGTCCTCGACGTATTCCACGACCATCGGGGCAATGCGGTGCGCTCCGACGGATTGCGACATCATCGACTTGAAGTCGGTGTAGACGATGTGTAGTTCGTCGACGCTGTGGTGTCCATCGGTCCCTTCAGCGTCGCCCGCCCCGGCCATGAAGGCGCTCACCAGCGTATCGGCCACCGCCGCGGCGTCCTCGTAGCTGGGCCGTTCGGAGAAGCCGGTCCACGACTCGCTGATGTCCCAGTTACGAAACTTGAAGTAGCCCTGGGCTTTTCGTCCCACGGTGTAGAGCACCGGAGTCTTTCCGTCTTGCCGCAGCCGAGAGAAAAGCTCCTCGGTCCGCCGGAAGGTGCTGGAGTTGTACGCACCACAAAGGCCACGATCGGACGAAACAACCAGCACGCCAGCTCGTTTCGGCGACTCTTTCTCGACAAGTAGCGGGTGGTCGAGAGCGGCCTCGGCCGCCAGCGTGGTGAGCATGCGGGTGATCTCGTCGGTGTAGGGCCGGGCTTCCTTCAGCCTGGCCTGCGCCTTACCGATACGCGACGTCGCGATCATTTCCTGGGCCTTGGTGATCTTTTTGATCGACCCAGCGGAACGAATACGACCCCGGAGTTCGCGAAGTGTGGCAGCCATTCTCGATTACTTCTTCTGCTCCGGCGGTGCCGGCTTGTGGACCTGCACCGCTTCCTTCTCCACCTCGTCTTCGTCGAGAGGCTCGACGTGCTCGTCGGGCACCACCGAGCCTCCCCCGGTGGCGGCGAAGCCCTTCTTGAAGTCCTTGACCGCGTCGGTCAGCTTCTTCTCGGTTTCTTCGCTGAGCTTCTGGCTGCCCTTGATATCGGACAGGATGCCGTCCTTGCCTCCGCGGAGGTGGTCGAGGAATTCGGTCTCGAAACGATGCACGTCTTCGACCGGAACCGAATCGAGGTGGCCGCCGGTGCCGAGGAAGATCGAAACCACCTGCTCCTCAACCGGTGCCGGCTGGTACTGGGGCTGCTTGAGTAGCTCGACGAGCCGCGCGCCGCGCTCCAGCTGCGCCTTCGAGGTGGCGTCCAAGTCCGAGGCGAAGGCAGCGAACGACTCCAGCTCGCGGAACTGCGACAGGTCGAGGCGGAGACTTCCTGCCACCTCTTTCATGGCCTTGATCTGCGCCGCTCCACCGACACGCGACACTGAGACACCGACGTTGATCGCCGGCCGCACACCCTGGTTGAACAAGTCCGATTCCAGGAAGCACTGACCGTCGGTGATCGAGATGACGTTGGTCGGAATGTAGGCCGAGATGTCGTTGGCCTTGGTCTCGATCACCGGCAGGCCGGTCAACGATCCGCCGCCGAGTTCGTCGGACAACTTGGCGCAACGCTCCAGCAGCCGCGAGTGCAGGTAGAACACGTCACCCGGATAGGCCTCACGGCCGGGCGGGCGACGCAGCAGAAGCGAGATGGCACGGTAGGCCTCGGCCTGCTTGCTCAAGTCGTCGAAGATGATCAGCACGTGCTTGCCGCTGTACATCCAGTGCTGCGCAATCGCCGAACCGGTGTAGGGCGCAAGCCATTTGAATCCGGCAGCGTCGGACGCCGGGGCCGCCACGATGGTGGTGTAGTCCATCGCGCCGCCCTCGTCGAGCGCACGCCGCACCGAAGCGATCGTGGTGCCCTTCTGGCCGATCGCCACGTAGACGCAGCGGACCTGCTTCTTCTCGTCGCCGGACTCCCAGTTCTCGCGCTGGTTCAGGATGGTGTCGACGCACACCGCGGTCTTGCCGGTCTTGCGGTCACCGATGATCAGCTGACGCTGGCCACGACCGATCGGCGTCATCGCGTCGATGGCTTTGATGCCAGTCTGCAGTGGCTCCGACACACTCTGCCGCTGCACCACCGACGGGGCCTGAATCTCCAAGGCACGACGGGTTTCGGCGTTGATGTCGCCCTGGCCGTCAATCGGCTCGCCCAGCGGGTTGATCACCCGGCCCAGGAATTCGTCGCCCACCGGGACCGAGAGGACCTCGCCGGTGCGCTTGACCTGCTGGCCCTGTTCGAGCTTCTCGAAGTCACCCAGGATCACGGCGCCGACGCTCTGCTCGTCCAGGTTGAGCGCGACGCCCAACACTCCGCCGGAGAACTCGAGCAGCTCTTGGGTCATCACCGAGGGCAAGCCCTGCACGTGCGCGATGCCGTCCCCGGCATCGACGACGGTGCCCACTTCCTCTTTGGCGGTGTCTGAGGCGAAAGAGCTTACGTATTCCTCGATCGCGCCCTGGATGTCGTCAGCGGAGATTGTCAACTCTGCCATGGGTTTTCGTCTTCCTGCTTGTCGATGATGGGGAGTAGGTGGTGTGTCAGTCGGGCAATTGGGTCTGGGCAGCGGCGAGGCGCGACGAGAGCGTACCGTCGATGACCTCGTCGCCGACCGCGATGGTGAGCCCGCCGAGCAGCTGCGGGTCGACTTGGATTTGGGCGGTGACCGTGTGGCCGTAGATCCGGCCCAGCACGTCGGCGAGCCGGGCCTGCTGAGCGTCGCTCAGTGGGGCCGCCGCGCTGACGCGTGCCACCACTTCGCCGCGGCGCGCAACGGCGACTTCGGCAAGTTCGCGCAGCACGGCCTCGGTCGGCTGTCCCCGCAGTAGCTCGACGGTCTTGACGAGCAGCTCCGTGGTGATCGGGCTCACGCCGCCGCCGGCACTATCAAGTATGTTGCGCAGCAACCGAATCCGCCCGTCGGCGGCTACCCCTTGGTCGCCCAGCAGGATGGCGAGGTGTGGCTGCGCGTCCACGATGCGGGCGAACCTGAACAGCTGCTCACCCACCTCGTCGACCTGCCCGTCTCGCTCGGCACGGATCAACAGCGCCTGCCGCGCCACCAGCTCGAGGGCATCGACGAGATCTGACTTCGCCGACCAGCGTTCGGAGACAGCCTTTTTGAGCACGTCGAGCGCCGGTTCGCCGACTTTGTCCGCTACCAGTCGCTCAAGCAGTCGGATCCTGGGCGATGCGTCATCAGCGGGCACCGTGAGGTAGCGCGTGACGACGGCTTCACGGATCAACATTCCCGCTACCGACGTCAAGTCGTCGGCCAGTTTGGACAGTGCGTCATCGTCGAGGCCGTCAGCCGTCTCGCCGAGGCCATCGCGCAGACGAATGAGCGCTGCCCGGCTGGCCGAACGCATCCTCGCGGCAACCGGGTACTGAACTTCCGCCTCGGAGGGTGCCATCTCGTCGAGATCGTCGAGGAAACGGTCCACCGTCGCCGACTGCTGGTCCGAGTTGGCGACGTATCCGCGCACCAATTCGCTTGCCCGGTGCACAGATTCCGCACCGATGTCCTGACGCAGCTGACGGATCAACTGCGCACGCATCAGCTCGACCTGCTTGACGCCCTGCTGTTTGATCCGCTCGGCGTCCCGGTCGGCCTGAGCACGCAGTTGTTCGCCGATCCGTTTCGCATCGGACTGCGCCTCTTCGGTCAACCGCCGCGCCTCGGCGACGGCGTCTTCCTTGGCCTTGGCGTGGGCACGGCTGGCCTCCGCCAACCGGTCGGCGGCGGCCGCGGAATCCGCCAGCTGCCGGCGCACGGCGCTTTGCTGGTCCGCCATCATCTTTCGCACCGGCGGGACGACATAGCGCCAGACCAGCAAGATGATGACGGCAAACCCGACGAGTTGCCCGATAAATGTTGACATTTCGTGCTTACCGCTCCGAACCTGAGGCCGAGACCGAGGTGCTGATCTCGACGCCGAGGATGCGGCTCGCCAGCGTGCTGGAGAAGCTCTCCAGCCGCGTGCGAAGGTCCGCACCCACGGCGTCACCCTCCCGCTTGAGTTGCTCGGCAGCGTCCTGCAGCGTTGAGGAGACCTGCTCCTCGGCGCGCGCACGCTGTGCGTCGACGACCTTGCGGCCCTCTGCCCGAGCCTCGTCGCGAGCCGCCGATGCCGTAACCCGAGCGGCCGACATCGCCTTCTCGTAGTCCTGTTGGGCAGCGGCGAATTGCTCGGCCGATTTCTTGTTGTCTGCAGCCGTTTTGGTGACCATGTTGTCGCGCTCTTTGAGCACCTTCGAGATCGGCGGGACCACGAAGGTGCCGATCACGCCGAGCACGATCAAGAAGATGATCAGCACGACGAAGAAGGTGCCGTTAGGCATGAGGAAGTTGCCCTCAGCCTGGCTGGCAGCCGCCAGAACCACAGCGCTCATATGCGCCGCTCCTCCCCATCGCTCCGCTCTGGATCGTCGCCGGCGCGGCTCATGTCACCCATCTCGACTGACTACTTGACCGGGGTGGCGAAAACGAACAGCGCCATGAAGGCCAAGTTGATGAAGTAGGCGGCCTCGACCAGACCGACCGTGATGAAGAACGGTACGAACAGCCGTCCTTGCGCCTCGGGCTGGCGGGCGATGCCGGCGATCAGGGCGTTACCGGCGACACCGTCACCGATACCGGCGCCGATCGCGCCTCCGGCCATGATCAGTCCACCGCCGATGAGGGCGCCGGCAGCGATTGTGGGGTTCATTGCTTATCCTCCTTGATATTTGGTAGCGGTCTACCAAGTCTGTGGTGGTTATCGAGCCAGGACGTCTTAATGGTGGTCTTCCTCCAGTTCCATCGACTGGCTGAAGTACAGGATCGTCAGCAGCGCAAAGATGAATGCCTGGATCGCGCCGACGAATAGGTCGAATGCCTTCCAGATCGCGTTCGGCGCCCACAACACATACGGCGGGAACAGCGCGATCAGTGCGACGAGGATGCCGCCGGCGAAGATGTTGCCGAAAAGTCGGAGCGACAACGAGATCGGCTTGGCGAGTTCTTCGACCACGTTGATCGGCATGAAGATCACGCCGACGATCGGGGACAGGTTGCCCCACACGTGCCCCTTGAGGACCTTGACCGGATATCCGACGGGGCCGGCCCGCCAGATGCCGGCCAGGTGGTAACAGATGAACACGAACAGCGCCAACGCCAGCACGTAGTTGATGTCGGAGGCCGGCGGGCCGAACACCTCTTTGGGCGATCCACCGGATGACTTGGTGTACTGCAACGGCAGCACCGACAGCCAGTTCGAGATCAGGATGTACACGAAAAGCGTTACGGCCAGCGGCAATACGAAGGGCGCGATGCGCATTCCGATCGCAGCTTCGATCTGGTTGCGCATTTGGACGGTGATCGCTTCGAAGAACAACTGCACGCCGCCGGGGACGCCACTCGAGGTGACCTTGGCGCGCAGGAAGAAAGCCAGCCCGATGACGATGAGAGCGGCGATGCCCGCGGACATCACTGTGTCGACGTTGATGGTCAGGCCGAACCATTCGGCGGTGTCGTGATGGCCGACCTCGATGGCGCCCTCAGCCAGCAGCATCTCAGTCATTGCTGTATCCCGTCCCTTCAACACCGTCAGCACCGTCAGCCGCTCCGCTGCGGAGCTTCTTCCAGACCGGCAGCGCAGTCGTCAGCACCAGCAACACCTGGAAGAGCGCAAGCCCGAATAGCACACCAAGCCCGGCGGGCCGGAACACGAACGCGATCGCCAATCCGATCGTCGTGATCACCAGTAGTCGCGTCGCGGAGTTCGCCGCCATCTTCTTTTTCAGCGGGTGCTCCTCGGCGGTGATCGCCGCGACCGAACGCTGTACACCGAGCGCGTTGAGCAAACCCAGCAACAGCCCCACCCCGAAGAAAACGCCGACCATCGGATTGCCCAAAGAAGCGGCGATTGCCACCGCGACCGCAGTCAGCGCAACCGAGATCGCGACGAGGCGAATAGGCCGGAACGCAATGGACGGGAACACCAACGGCGCGTCCTGCGCTGGTGTAGTCACTGCAGCACCTCAGTCCTCGTTCGGGGGGAGTTGTGTTGCTCGTTGCGTGGCCCGTAGAGCGTATCGGAGCGCTTTCACCGCACTCGCATCACCCAAGGGACTACTCCCCATTGTCGGTCGTTGGTCGGCAGGACCGGAGCTGACTCCGACTGCCGATGGCCGGCAACCCGCGAGGTTAATTCGGGTTCTACCAGCACCGTACCACATCGACGAGGACTCTACTACTCCTCGTCGTAGACATCGTCACGGCGTCGTAGCAGCGGAATCAGGGTTGCGACAACCGCGACCGCGATTGCGCCCAACATGACAGCGGCGGTATCCCGCGGATTGAAGAAAATGGTGCTTGCCGTGCCGAATGCGACAATGCCGCCCCACAAATAGATCAGCAGCACGACCCGCCGATGGGAATGACCGATCTGAAGCAGACGATGATGCAAGTGCATTTTGTCGGGGGTGGAGAAGTGCACGCCTGCGCGGGTCCGCCGAATCACGGCCAGCAACATGTCCAGCATCGGTAGGAACATGACCGCGACAACCAACAGGAACGGCGACAGCAGAGCAAACACATCGCGGGCGCCGTAGGCGTTCTGCGAGATGGGTCCCGCGGCCGTCGTCGACGCCGCGGCCAGCATCAGGCCGATGAGCATCGAACCGGAGTCGCCCATGAAAATCTTGGCGGGATGGAAATTGTGCGGCAGAAAGCCCAGACACGCTCCGGCAAGCACCACCGAGATGACCGCGGGCGGATAGAACAGCACGTCGCCACCGTGGTCGCGGAGTAGGCCGACGGAGAACATACAGATCGCCAGCGCGGTGATGAGTCCCAGTCCGGCGGCCAGCCCGTCGAGTCCGTCGACGAAGTTCATCGCGTTGACGATCGATACGGTGAGCGCCAACGTGAGCAGAATCGACGACACCTGGTCGAGCACGATCGTGCCCACCCCACCCAGCGGGATGTAGAGAACGCTCCACGCGACGCCCATCGTCACCAGCACGCTGGCCGCGGTGATCTGGCCGGCGAATTTCGTCAGCGCGTCCAGACCCCAGCGGTCGTCGATCAGGCCGATGCCCATGATCAGCCCACCCGCCAGCACCACCGCGGGCATGCCCGTCGAGTAGACGAAACCGCGGGTCAGGGCGGGAAGCTGCGATGCCAGGAACACTGCCGCGATCACCCCGATGTACATGGCCAGCCCGCCCATTCGCGGGGTCGGCGTCACATGCACGTCACGCTCGCGGGGATACGCCACCGCGCCGAATCGGGTGGCCAGCGTCCGCACGGGCCCGGTCGCAAAGTAGGTGACGATCGCGGCGGTCAGTCCGACGAGTGCGAGCTCGCGCAACGGGACACCGGCGCCGCGATCAGCCAACGCGAGCAAACCGCCGGCGAGGTTGTTGGCACCGCTGACCATCCGAAAAACCGTAGTGCACCGCCCTGAGATCGAACTGAGCCGGTCAGGCGTCGAGGCTCTCGGCGTCGACGCCGAGTACCTCGGCGATCCGTTCGGCGCTGACCGGGCCGGATCGCAGGATGCGCGGCTCGGGCGAGGTCAGATCCACGATCGTCGAGGCGGCCTGCTGAGCCGCCGGCCCGCCGTCCAGGTAGACGTCGACGAGGTCGCCCAGCTGCTGGCGAGCGTCGCCGACATTCACGGCCGGCGGGCGTCCGGAGATGTTGGCGCTGGAAACCGCCATCGGTCCGACCTCACGCAGCAACTCGATGGCCACCGGGTGCAGCGGCATGCGCAGCATGACCGTGCCGCGCGCGTCGCCGAGATCCCATTGCACCGACGGGGCCTGCCGGACCACCAGGCTCAGCGCCCCGGGCCAGAACGCGCGAACCAGGTTGCGCATCGAGGTGGACACCGACATCGCGAGCCCGTCGATGGTGTGCCAGGAGCCGACCAGCACCGGCACCGGCATGTCGCGGCCGCGTCCCTTGGCCGCCAGCAACGCGGCCACCGCCGTGCTGTTGAACGCGTCGGCGCCGACGCCGTACACCGTATCGGTCGGGAGGACGACCAGCCCGCCGTTCTTCACCGCCGCGGCCGCCGATGTGATTGCGCGCGAGCGCTGTTCGGGCTGGGTGCAGTCGAAAGTGTCGCTCATGCTGTACCGCCGCTCCGGCGGGCGGTGACGAACCGGGGCCGGCGGGTGAGATCCTGGCGTCGCACGACATTTTCGAAACCTGCTGTACCGGAGATCAATTCGGCGGTCAGTGCCGACGTGGTGTCATCGTGCTCGACGGCGAAAAGACCGCTGGGCCTCAGCACTCGTTGGGCCAGTTGGACGATCGCGGTGATCACCGTCATGCCGTCGGGTCCGCCGAACACGGCGTGCGACGGATCGTGGTCGAGCACTTCGGGATCGAGCTCAGCGCCGTCCGGAACATACGGCGGGTTGGACACCAGCAGATCGACCTGCCCGTCCAGCTGGCTCAAGACACCGGGCGTAGTGACGTCGGCCTTCAACAACTCCACCGTGGTGCCCTTGGCATTGGTGCGCGCGTACTCGAGGGCCGCGTCCGAGTCGTCGATACCGATCACCCGGGCGTCGGGCCACTGCCGCGCCAGCCCGAGCGCCAGCGCCCCCGAGCCGGTGCAGAGGTCGACGATCAGAGGAGCGTCCGGAAGGCGTTGCGCGGTGGCCCATTCCAGCATCGCCTCTGTTTCCGGGCGAGGGATGAACACGCCGGGCCCAACCGTCAATGTCAATGGGCCGAAGGCGGCAGCACCGGTCAAGTGTTGCAAGGGAACTCGACGTGACCGCTCGGCGATCGCGGCGCGATAACGGTCGAAGAAGCCGTCATCGGGTGTGGACAGCAGCGCCAGCCGGCCTCGCTCGGTGCCGGCCAGATGCGCGGCTAATTCCTCTGCGTCGTAGCGGGCCGAGTCGATGCCGGCTTCGGCGAGCAGCGTTGTCGCCGAGTCGATCGCGCAACGCAGCCGGACGGTGGTCATGCCTGCCGCAGCCGCGCTTGCTTGTCGGCGGCGCCGAGGGCGTCGAATAGTGCATCCAGGTCGCCGTCCAGGACCTGGTCGAGATTGTGTGCCTTGAAATTGATTCGGTGGTCGGCGATCCGGTTCTCCGGGAAGTTGTAGGTGCGGATGCGCTCACTGCGGTCGACGGTGCGGATCTGGCTGGCGCGGTCGGCTGATGCGTCGGCCTGCGCCTGCTCTTCGGCCAGCGCTTGCAGCCGGGCCGCGAGCACCAACATGGCGCGGGCCTTGTTCTGCAGTTGCGAACGCTCGTTTTGACAGGTGACCACAATTCCGGTGGGCAGGTGGGTGATTCGCACCGCGGAGTCGGTGGTGTTGACACCCTGACCGCCCTTACCGGACGACCGGTAGACGTCGATACGCAGATCCGAATCGTCGATCTGCACCTCGCCCACTTCTTCGGGCTCGGGGTAAACCAGCACGCCCGCGGCCGAAGTGTGCACGCGGCCTTGTGATTCGGTGACCGGCACCCGCTGCACGCGGTGCACGCCACCCTCGAATTTCAACCGCGACCAGACGCCGTCAGCCGAGTCGCCCTTGCTGGCGATGGTCAGTGTCGCGTCCTTATAACCGCCCAAGTCCGAGTGGGTTTCGTCCAGCACCGTCACGGTCCAGCCGTGGCGTTCCGCGTAGCGGATGTACATCCGGGCCAGGTCCGCGGCGAACAAAGCCGATTCTTCGCCACCCTCACCCGATTTGACCTCGAGCACGACGTCGTCGGCGTCATGCGGGTCGCGCGGCGCCAGCATGTCGCTGAGCTTGGTCTCCAACTCGTCGACCCGCGTCTCGAGCTCGGTGATCTCGTCAGCGAACGATGCGTCGTCGACGGCGAATTCACGCGCGGTCTCGAGATCCTCACGCGCCGAGGTGAGTTGGCGATGGGCCGCCACGATCGGGGCCAGCTGTGCGAATCGGCGGCCGACCTTGCGGGCGTTAGCCGCATCGCTGTGCAACTCGGGGTCGGACAGCTTCTTCTCGAGGTCGGCATGCTCGGCCACCAGTGCGTCAATCGCCTGACCGCCTTGCGTCATGCTCACCTCCTCGCTGGACTCTCCCACACATGCTGGGCACCCCCGCACAAAAAGCGACGCCCGTCCTGCGCGACTATCGCGACAGTCCGGGCGTCGATCGTGCTACTTGTCGGCCGAAGCTTCCTTCTCGGCGCCGGCCTTGCGCTTGCCGTAGCGCTTCTCGAAGCGGGCAACGCGGCCACCGCTGTCCAGAATCTTCTGCTTACCGGTGTAGAACGGGTGGCACTGCGAGCAGACCTCGACCACGATGTGGCCGCTCTCCTTGGTGCTACGCGTCTGGAAAGTATTGCCGCAACCGCAGACCACAGTGGTCTCGACGTACGCGGGGTGAATGTCAGCTTTCATGGTTTCCTATTCGTTCGTCGGCCGCCGGGTCGCCAGATCGTGCTGAGAAGATCGGACGTGAACCGGAACCGTGACTTCGGCTGACCATTATGCCAGTTCAGCCGCTATGGCCCTAAACGCCGGCAGTGCGCCGGGCATTCCCGAAGCTAGCTCGCGCTGACCTGGGCTTTAGCCGAGGGATCGACGACGGAGTAGTCGGTGTCGCGGCCATGCCGAGTCCACAGCAGGCCCCCGGCGGGGGTGCTGCCCTGGGCGGTGAGCTGCCGTTTGAGCACCTTGTTGGTGGCAGTGGTGGGCAGCTTGTCGGTGATCCAGACGTGTCGCGGCCACGCTTTCGGCGACAGATCCGGCTGGGCGGCCAGGAAGTCGCTGAACTCCTGCGGCTGCAAGCCGGCGCCGTCGACCAGTACCAGCGCGGCCATCACCTGGTCGCCCACCTGCTGATCGGGCACGGCGTAGACCGCGACCTGGCTGACCGCCGGCAGGCGCTGCAAGATGCGCTCGATCGGCGCCGTCGTCATGTTCTCGCCGTCGACGCGCAACCAGTCACCGCTGCGCCCGGCGAAGTAGATCCAGCCGTCAGCGTCGCGGTAGGCCAGGTCCCCAGACCAGAACATGCCGTTGCGCAGCCGTGCGTCGGTGGCGTCCTTGTCGTTGTAGTAGCCGGCGAACAGGCCGGCGCCCGTGGTGTTGACGAGTTCGCCGATCGCGTCGTCGGGGTTGACCAGCGCGCCGTCGTCGTCGAATTGGGCCACCGCGCATTCGGCGAGGGTCTCGGGGTTGTAGATGCCGACGCCCGGAAAGCCTTGTCCCAGTGAGCCGGGCGGGCAGCCGTCTTCGCGGGTGATGATGATGGCGCCTTCGCTGGAGCCGAAGCCGTCCCAGACCGTGCAGTCGAAACGTCGGCTGAATTCGGCGATGTCGCGATCGCTTGCCTCGTTGCCGAATGCAACCCGCAACGGATTCTCGGCGTCGTCGGGCTGCTCGGGGGTGGCCAGCACGTACGCCAACGGCTTGCCGACGTAGTTCATGTAGGTGGCGCCGTAGCGGCGCAGGTCGGAGAGCAGACGCGACGCCGAGAAGGTGGCCGGCACCATCGCTGAACCGGAGCCGACGGCCACGCTCCAGCCGGCGAGCAGCGCGTTGGAGTGAAACAGCGGCATCGACAGGTAGCAGACGCCCGACGAGTCGACGTCGAAGCGGCCAATCAGGTTGGCGCCGGCGAAGATAACGGTCAGGTGGGTGATCTGGACGGCCTTCGGCTCACCGCTGGTGCCCGACGTGAAGATCATCATCAGCGTGTCGGTGGGTTGCACCTCGCGATGCGGCACCAACGGCCCGGCCGCCGCGAGCAGATCCGACCACTCGTCGCCGCTGACGTCGATGACGCGCACGCCGGGCAGATCGAGACCGTCGAGCAGCGGGCGATGGGCGGGATCGGTGAGCAGGATCTGGCAGTCGGAGCGCAGGATGTCGTTGGCCAGCGCCGGACCGCGACGGGTGTCGTTGATGCCGCACAGCACGAAGCCGCCGAGCGCGGCCGCGGCCATCGCGGTGAGCATCTCGGGGGTGTTGCCCAGCAGCGCACCGACATGCAGCGGCCGGTCGGAGTCGGCGATGCCGATCAGAGCGGCAGCCGTGGCCGAGGCGTCGGCGAGATGTTCACGCCAGGTCCACACCCGGTCTTCGTATTTGACCGCAGGCGTGGAGTCGTCGCTGCGCTCGCGAAGCAGCTGCTGAATAGTGTCCGCCACAGGCTCGCACGTTACCGCCGGAGCGGCGGCCGCATCGCGAGAAGGGTGGACTTCTTCGGCTGAAGCGGTGTGCTAACCGCTACTAGTCGTTGTCCATGCCCGGTGTCGTCTTGGACACCTGGACCAGGAACTCGTAGTTGTTCTTGGTCTTTCGCAGCTGCGACATCAGCAGGTCGATGGCCTGGTGCGAATCCAGGCCCGACAGCACGCGGCGCAGCTTGTGCACGACCGAGAACTCATCCGGCGAGAGAAGCAGTTCGTCCTTACGCGTACCCGAGGGGTTCACGTCGACGGCGGGGAACACCCGACGCTCGGAGATCTTGCGGTCGAGCTTGAGCTCGGCGTTACCCGTCCCCTTGAACTCCTCGAAAATGACTGTGTCACCGGTGGATCCGGTCTCGACCATCGCGGTGGCGATGATCGTCAGCGATCCGCCCTCCTCGATGTTGCGGGCCGCGCCGAGGAAGCGCTTCGGCGGGTAGAGGGCGGTCGAGTCGACACCACCGGACAGGATGCGGCCCGAGGCCGGCGACGCGTTGTTGTACGCGCGGCCCAGTCGGGTGATCGAGTCCAGCAGCACGACAACGTCTTTGTCCTGTTCCACCAGTCGCTTGGCGCGCTCGATGGCCAGCTCGGCGACCGCGGTGTGGTCGGTCGGCGGTCGGTCGAACGTCGAGGCGATGACCTCGCCCTTGACCGAGCGCGTCATGTCGGTGACCTCCTCAGGCCGCTCATCGACGAGCACGACCATGAGGTGGCATTCGGGGTTGTTCTTGGTGATCGCGTTGGCGATGTCTTGCAGGATCGTCGTCTTACCGGCCTTGGGCGGCGACACGATCAGCGCGCGCTGACCCTTACCGATCGGCATGATCAGGTCGATGATGCGGGTCGTCAACCGATCACTGGTGGTCTCCAGACGCAGCCGCTGGTTGGGGTACAACGGCGTCAGCTTGGTGAAATCGGGACGATTCTTGGCGTTTTCGACCGGGCCACCGTTGACGGTGTCCAGACGCACCAGCGGGTTGAATTTCTGCCGCGGATTTTTGTCGCCGCTTTCTCCATCTCGGGGCACCCGCACCGCGCCGGTCACCGCGTCGCCGCGGCGTAAACCGTTCTTGCGCACCATGTTCATCGAGACGTACACATCGTGCGGACCGGCCAGGTAGCCAGAGGTGCGGACGAACGCGTAGTTGTCGAGCACGTCGAGGATGCCGGCGACCGGCTGCACGACGTCGTCTTCGCGCAGTTCGGTGTCGCCACCGCCCCCGTCGCGGGGCCCGTCACCACGACGTCGGCGCTCCCGGAATCGGCGGCCGCGGCGTCCACCGCGACCGTCGCCGTCGTCGTCCTGTTGGTTCTGGTTCTGGTTGCCGCGGTTCTGTTGTCCGCCGCCGCCCTGCTGGTCGCCACCCTTGTCGGAATCCTTGTCCGAGTTGCGGTCTTCGGACTTGTTGTCCTGCTGATCGCGGGCGGGCTTGTCGTTGCCGTTGTGCTGCTTCTTCTCGGTCCGGTCGCGCTGCTCCCCCGAGTTGCGGTCGTCGGAAGAAGGCTTGTCGCCGGCGTCGGCGCGGACCGCGTTCTTGTCGTCGGCCGGTTCGGCCTGATTGTTGGCGGCCTCGGTGGCGTGGTTCTCTGACTCGCCGGCGCCACCGTTTGTTGGCGCGCCGTTGGAGTGGCCGCCTTGGCGGCTTTCCCGGATCGCGGCAATCAGTTCACTTTTGCGCATTCCAGAGGTGCCCTTGACGCCGGACCGGTTGGCCAGCGCGCGCAGTTCGGGGAGCACCATGGTGGCCAGCGAGCCATCCGACGCGCTCGATTGGGCGTCGTTCTCGCTGGAAGTATCGGGGGTCACGGGGTTTGACAGCTTGTCATTTTCAGTGCTGTCGCCGGCCGTAACGAGGTCCGTATCGGTCACGGATTTCCTTTCTCTCCCTCGCTGATCGAATCAAGCCAGGGGTTCGTTGCATTCAGCCAATTCGGCGAGTGCTGCCAAAGATCTACTCTGTAACGGTGATTGCCAGGATTGGCGATGCAAATGGCGAACCATCGTCCACGAGAAGAAATTGGTATTCGTCCTAGTGATCGCGCAATGTCTGCGCATGATGCAGATGACTGCGATTGCTGGACGGCTCCGAGGATAACCTTCTTCGATGCCGGAAGCAAGGAGCCACGTCACCGTGCCTGTGGACGCTAGCTGGGGACTGCTACCCCGGAGCTCCAGCTCACGCCCTCACCCGCCGTCATCTCGCTGATCACAAATCCGTTTGCGGCAGCGTAGTCGAGCGCCTCGGTGGGCAGTTGGGACGCCGTGCTCAGGGCAATAACCGCCGGTCCGGCGCCGGAAAGCACAGCTGCTACTTGACAACGTCGCAATAGCTGCAGGTATTCCGCCGATGCCGACATCGCGGCCGCCCGGTGTGGCTGGTGAAGCACGTCCTCGGTGGCCGCCATCAGCAGGTCAGGCCGCTCGGTCAGGGCCACCACCAGCAGCGCGGCGCGGCTGACGTTGAAGCGAGCGTCCTCGTGGCTGACCTGTGTCGGCAGTAGCACCCGGGCCTCCACCGTCGACGAGCGCTGGACGGGAATGGCCGGAAACAGGTGAATGTCGGGATGCAGCCGCAACTGTGCCGCCGCGTAGGCGGGCGCGCCCGCGCTGGTGTCGGTCCACGACACCACGGCGCCACCCAGCACCGCCGCGGCCGCGTTGTCGGGATGCCCCTCGAACTCCGACGACAACTGGATCAGCTCGGGCTGGCTCAGCGGCGTCAAACCCGCTTGCGCGAGAAGGCCATTGACCGCCGCCAGACCGCCGACGACCGCCGCGGCCGACGATCCCAGGCCCCGGGAATGCGGAATGGCATTGCGGCAAAGCACTTTCAGGCCGGCGGCGCTGACACCGGCGGCCTGCATCCCGTACTGGACGGCGCGCACGACGAGATGGCCGGCGTCAAGGCTCAACTCCCCGGCGCCCTCCCCCTCTACCTCGACGACCAGACCGGAATCTGTTGTTTCGACCATGATTTCGTCATAAAGACTCAGCGCCAGCCCGAGGCTGTCGAAGCCCGGACCGAGGTTGGCGCTGGAGGCGGGGACGACCGAAGTGCCCAGCAACCCGGAAGCCAGCACTAGGCCAGCCCCAGTTTGGCCACGACGGCGACGGGGTCGACCGGCACCGGCTCCACCTTCGGCATGTCGCGCAACGCGGTGTCGGGGTCCTTGAGGCCGTTACCGGTCACCGTGCACACCACGCTCGAGCCCGGTTTCACCCAGCCGTCCTCGACGGCCTTGAACAGACCCGCGATGCTGGCCGCTGAAGCCGGCTCGACGAAGACCCCTTCAGCGGCCGCGACCAGGTGATACGCCGCAAGGATCTCGTCGTCGGTGGCAGCCAGGAAGCGCCCGTTGGACTCCTCCTTCGCCGCCACGGCCGGCCCCCACGACGCCGGCGACCCGATCCGGATCGCGGTGGCGATGGTCTCGGGATTTTTCACCGGCTCGCCGGAGACCAGCGGGGCGGCGCCGGCGGCCTGGGTGCCGAGCATGCGGGGCAACGTGTCGGTCACGCCATCGGCGCGGTACTCGGTGTAGCCCTTCCAGTACGCGGTGATGTTGCCCGCGTTGCCCACCGGCAGGGCGTGAATGTCCGGCGCGTGCCCCAACACGTCGACGATTTCGAACGCCGCGGTCTTCTGGCCCTCGATGCGAACCGGGTTGACCGAGTTGACCAACGCGATCGTCGGGAAGTCGGCGACGATCTTGCGGGCCACCTCCAGGCAGTCATCGAAATTGCCGTCGACCTGAATGATCTTGGCGCCGTGCATGACCGCCTGCGCGAGCTTGCCCATCGCGATCTTGCCCTGCGGGATGAGCACCGCGCAGGTGATGCCGGCCCGCGCGGCGTACGCCGCGGCCGAGGCGGACGTGTTGCCCGTCGATGCGCACAGCACCGCCTGCTGACCGCGCGCCACCGCATCGGTGACGGCCATCGTCATGCCGCGGTCCTTGAACGAGCCGGTGGGGTTGAGGCCCTCGACCTTCAGGTGGACCGTGCACCCGATCTGCTCCGACAGCCGGGGCGCCGAAATCAACGGCGTGCCACCCTCGAACAGGGTGATCGGCGTCCAGTTGTCGCCGACCGGCAACCGATCCCGGTATGCCTCGATCAGGCCCGGCCACCGTCGATGCACGGCCGCCTTGGACGAAGTCATGCGTTGGTTCCTTCCAGCCGCAGGACGCTGGCCACACCCAGCACCACATCCAATTCGGCCAGCGCGTCGACGGTTTCGGACAGCGCGGCGTCGGTTGCGGTGTGGGTGACGACCACGACGCGTGCCCCGATGCGCCGTCCGCCCTCACCGACCACACCCTCCTGGCGGACTTCGGCGATGCTGACTTCGCGCTTGGCGAATTCGGCTGCGACGGTGGCCAATACACCCGGCTTGTCGGCGACATCCATGCTGACGTAGTAGCGGGTGGGGATCACGCCCATCGGCGCGATCGCCAATTGCGCGTACTTCGACTCCTTGGGCGCCCGGCTGCCCAGCACCCGGTTGCGGGCGGCCATCACCAGGTCGCCGGTCACGGCCGACGCGGTCGGCGCGCCGCCGGCGCCTTGGCCGTAGAACATCAGCCGACCGGCGGCCTTCGCCTCCACGACGACGGCATTGAAGGCGCCGTTGACGGTGGCGAGTGGGTGCTCCAGCGGCACCAGTGCAGGGTATACCCGGGCCGAAACCCGTTGCTGCCCATCGTCTCCTGCGATCCGCTCGCAGATTGACAGCAGCTTGATCGTGCAGCCCAGCGCGCGTGCGGAGACGAAGTCGTCCGGGCTGATCTTGGTGATGCCTTCGCGGTATACATCGTCGGCGGTGACGCGCGTGTGAAACGCGATGGACGCCAGGATGGCGGCTTTCGCGGCGGCGTCGAACCCTTCCACGTCGGCGGTCGGATCGGCTTCGGCGTAACCGAGCGCGCTCGCATCGGCTAGCGCCTTTTCGTAGTCGGCGCCGGTGCTGTCCATTTCGGACAGGATGTAGTTGGTGGTGCCGTTGACAATGCCGGCCACCCGCTGCACGGTGTCGCCGGCAAGCGACTGGGTCAGCGGACGGATCACCGGAATGGCTCCGGCCACGGCGGCCTCGAAATACAGGTCAACCCTGGCGTTTTCGGCGGCCTGCGCCAGCTCGCCGGTGGAGACGGAGAGCAGCGCCTTGTTGGCCGTCACCACGGACTTGCCGTGTTCCAGCGCCGATAGGATCGCCTTGCGCGACGGTTCGACCGGGCCCATCACCTCGACGACGACGTCGACATCGTCGCGGGAGACCAATGCCTCGATGTCCTCGGTGAGCAGATCGACGGGCACACCCCGGTCGTCGGCCACGCGACGCACGCCGATGCCACGCAAAATCAGCGGCGCTCCGACACGGGCGGCGAGATCGTCGGCGCTCTCCTCGATGATGCGCACGACCTCACTGCCCACATTGCCCAGTCCCAATACCGCTACACCGACCGGCTTTTCATCGCCAACCACGACTCACCTCACTTCCAGACTCAGCAGATCGTCGACCGTCTCCCTGCGCAGAATCAGACGGGACGCTCCGTCGCGCACGGCCACCACTGCGGGGCGGCCGATCAAGTTGTACCGACTCGACAGCGAATAGCAGTAGGCGCCGGTCGCCGCGACCGCGATCAGGTCGCCGGGCGCAATGTCGTCCGGCACCCAGGTGTCTCGGACGACGATGTCACCGCTCTCGCAATGCTTTCCGACGACACGCGCGAGGGTTGGCTCGGCATCGGTGGCGCGGGAAACCAGTCGGACGTCGTAGTCCGCGCCATACAGCGAGGTACGGATGTTGTCGCTCATGCCGCCGTCGACGCTGACGTAGCGGCGGTGCGCCGTCGCGCTGACGCCCACATCTTTGACCGTGCCGACCTCGTACAGTGTGACCGTTCCCGGACCGGCGATCGCGCGCCCAGGTTCGACGACCAGGCGCGGCACCGGCAGGCCCACCGCCGCGGACTCGTTGCGCACGATGTCGCTGAGCTTGTCGGCGAGTTCACCCACCGGCGGCGGGTCGTCGTTGGGCAGGTACGAAATGCCAAGGCCGCCACCGAGATCCACGGTGGCGATCTGCGCGGTCTTGTCGACACCGAACTCGGCGACCACGTCGCGGAGCAGACCGATCACGCGGTGTGCGGCGATCTCGAAGCCGCCGACATCGAAGATCTGCGAGCCGATGTGGCTGTGCAGGCCGACCAGTCGCAGGTTGTCGGTGGCGAATACCCGCCGGATCGCGGCCATCGCCGCGCCGTTGGCCAGCGACAGCCCGAACTTCTGGTCTTCGTGTGCGGTGGAGATGAACTCGTGGGTGTGCGCCTCGACGCCGACGGTGACGCGGACCAGGACGTCCTGGACCACGCCCGCCTCCCCCGCGATGGCGTCCAGTCGCTCGGTCTCGATCATCGAGTCCAAAACGACATGACCGATGCCGGCTTTGACCGCGGTGGTCAGCTCTGCGACGGATTTATTGTTGCCGTGAAAGATGATTCGTTCCGGCGGGTAGTTGGCGTGCAGCGCGACCGCCAGTTCCCCGCCGGTGGACACATCAAGTGAGAGGCCTTCTTCGTCGATCCAGCGGGCGATCTCGCTGGACAGGAACGCTTTCGCGGCGTAGTGCACGTTAGAGCCACCACCGAAGGCCGTCGCGATTTCGCGGCAGCGGGACCGGAAGTCGTCCTCGTCGATGACGAACAGCGGCGTGCCGTACTCCTGCGCCAGCGCCTGCAGCGAGACCCCGGCGATGCTGACAGCGCCGTCGGCGCCGCGAACGGCGTTGAGCGGCCACACATTCGGAGCCAGCTCCAGCAGTTCCTGTCCCGCATGCGGGCACGGCGGTACCCCGCCGTGGTGAAACTCCTCGGCGTGCCGGGGGCCGGCTGGGTGTGCGTTCACATTCGCTCCGGAGCGCTGACGCCGAGGATCGCCAACCCGTTGGCGATCACCTGGCGGGTCGCCTGGCATAGCGCCAGGCGCGCGGTGTGCAGTTCGTTCGGTTCCTCGTCGCCTTGCGGCAGCACCCGGCAGGCGTCGTAGAACCGGTGGTAGTCGCCGGCGAGGTCTTCGAGATAGCGGCAGACCCGGTGCGGTTCACGTAGTGACGCAGCGGCTTTCAGCACCCTCGGGAACTCGCCGAGGCTACGGATCAGCGCGCCTTCCTTCTCGTGGGTGAGCAACTCGAGGTGGCCGGTGTCGGGGGTCAGCTCGAGCTCGGCGGCGTTGCGGGCCAGCGCGGAGAGCCGCGCGTGCGCGTATTGCACGTAGTAGACCGGGTTTTCGTTGGACGCCGATGACCACAGCGCGAGGTCGATGTCGATCGGGGTGTCCACCGACGAGCGGATCAGGCTGTAGCGCGCGGCGTCGACGCCGATCGCCTCGACCAGGTCGTCGAGGGTAATCACGGTGCCGGCCCGCTTGCTCATCTTCACCGGCTGGCCGTCGCGAACCAGGTTGACCATCTGACCGATGAGCACCTCGACGGTGCCCGGGTTGTCGCCGAATGCCTCGGCGGCGGCCTTCAGCCGCGAGATGTAGCCGTGGTGGTCGGCGCCGAGCATGTAGATGCACAGGTCGAATCCGCGGCTCCGCTTGTCCAGGTAGTACGCGAGGTCGCCGGCGATGTAGGCGTGCTTGCCGTCGCTCTTGATCACGACGCGGTCTTTGTCGTCGCCAAAAGCGCTGGTGCGCAACCAGGTTGCGCCGTCCTTTTCGTAGATGTTGCCGTTCTCGCGCAGCCGCGCGATGGCCTGCTCGACGCGACCGCTGGTGTGCATCGACTCTTCGTGGGTGAAAACGTCGAAGTCGGTACCGAATTCGTGCAGCGATTGCTTGATGTGGTTGAACATCAGGTCGACGCCGATGCGCCGGAACGTCTCGTGCTGCTCGGCGTCGGGTTGGCTCAGCGCGTCCGGCACCTGCTGCAGGATTTGCGCGGCGATGTCGGCGATGTAGTCGCCGGCGTAGCCGTCTTCGGGCGTGGGTTCGCCCTTGGCCGAGGCGATCAGCGAGTTGGCGAACCGGTCGATCTGCGCGCCGTGGTCGTTGAAGTAGTACTCGCGGACCACGTCGGCGCCCTGCGTGGTGAGGAGGCGGCCCAGCGCGTCGCCGACCGCCGCCCAGCGGGTGCCGCCGATGTGGATCGGGCCGGTGGGGTTGGCGGAGACGAATTCGAGGTTGATCTTGTGGCCGGCCTCGGCGTCGGAGTTGCCGTAGGCGTGGCCGGCGTCGAGGACGTTGTTGACGATCAGTCCCTGCGCCGAGGCGTCCAGCCGCAGGTTGATGAAGCCGGGTCCGGCGACCTCCGCCGAGGCGATGCCATCGGCCGCGGCCAGCGCGTCGGCGAGCCATCCGGCCAGCTCGCGGGGGTTGGCGCCGACCTTTTTGGCAAGTTGTAGCGCCAGGTTGCTGGCGTAATCCCCGTGCTCGGGATTGCGTGGCCGCTCGACGGTGACCGCCGACGGCAGCGCGGCGGTGTCGAGCCCATGCTGGGTCAACACCGCGGTCGCGGTGGCCTTCAGCAGCTCGGCAAGATCGGCGGGATTCACGCAGGCCATCCTATGGGCTGCGGTCCTCAGGCTTCGAATCCATTCCGATGCTCGGCCGACCGCTGTGATGCGTTAGTCTGTCGTGGCCCGTTGGCGCAGGATTTCTCGCGTGCGCCCCCGTAGCTCAGGGGATAGAGCGTCTGCCTCCGGAGCAGAAGGCCGCAGGTTCGAATCCTGCCGGGGGCACTTAGATATCTGCAGCTCAATGCACATTACTGGACAACCCCGCCGTCCACCGGTCGGCCCACTGATTGCTGGTTACGCTGGATGATCGGTGCGGGGATTGGGAGTGTCGTGTGATCACTTTGGACCGCTTGGTCAACGTGCTGGGTGGTTACGGGGTTCGCTTGCGTTGGTCTTCGGCGCCCCGGTCGACTGAACTGCGCAGCGTGGTGATCCACGAGGCCGACGCCGACCGGGCGGTTGTGGGCGATGTATTGCTGGCCATTGGTGCAGGCTCGCTCCAGGAAGCGGTGCGATGGGCGGAGGCAACACGTGCCGTCGTGGTGTTGATGCGCGACGGTGACGAGCCGATGACGTTCGACGACGACGCCGGGGCTGGAGCCGTGATGGTGGTCGACCAGATGGTGTCGTGGAGCGAGTTGGCTGCGGTGGTCTACGGGCTGGTGTTGGAGGGTCGTGAGACTGAATCTGGCCGCGGTCCAACCGATTTGTTCGCTCTGGCCGACAGTCTGGCCGATGCAGTCGGCGGTGCGGTGGTCATCCACGATCAGGCTTTACACGTGCTGGCGTACTCGCGGTTGCAGAGGCACGCGGACCCGGCGCGGGTAGAAACCATCCTCGGTCGACAGACACCGGAGCACCTGCGAGCGTTCTTCGAAACCTGCGGGGTTTTCGACCATTTGGCGGTGTCCGATGATCCTCTTTTTGTCGACCCGGACTCCGAACGTGGCGTGACCGGGCTCATGGTGGTGGCGGTGCGCTCGGGACGTCAACTGATGGGGTCGGTATGGGTGGCGTGTTCGGCGCCGCTGGATGGTGCCGCGCGCACCGCATTGGCCGACGGGGCGCATACGGTTGCCCTGCATCTGCTGCGGTCACGAGCGAGCGCAGACCTGGAGCGCCAGGTGGAATCCGACCTGGTGATCCGATTGCTCGAAGGCAGCGCCGATGCCGCGACGTTCGCCAGCAGGCTGGGCCTGCCGCACAGCCGGTTGCGGGTGATCGCGCTACAAGCGTTCGTCGGTGACGACCGCGACGCCGCCCTGCTGTTGGCGTTCGAGCGCACCACCACCGGGTTCGGCTGGTCCCGTCCGGGTCGCAGCGCCTTGGCGGGCAACACTGTTTACACCCTGCTTCCCAGCGAGCAGCCGGTGACGGCGCGGCAGTGGCTGACCGGTCTGCGGGCGGCACTACCTGAACGGGTAACGATGTTGGCCGGCATCAGCGGGACGGCCGATATCGCCGACCTCGCCGCGGCACGCCAGGAAGCCGACGAGTGTCTGGCGCTTGACGAGGAGTCGCCCAGAGCCACGCCGCCGGCCTACGACGAGTCGTGGGATGACATCTTGCTGCAGCGATTGCGCACCGCGGCACGGTCAGGTCGATCCCCGGATCGCGGGCCGGTGGCCGAGCTGCGCCGTCACGACCAGGCCAACTCCACCGACTACGTTGTGACGCTGCGGGCCTGGCTGGAGGCTCAGGGCGACCCGGCCGAGGCCGGCGAGCGGTTAGGAGTACACGAAAACACCGTGCGCTATCGGCTGCGAAAGATGGCCGAAATCACCAACCTCTCATTGGACGACGCCAAGAAGCGGCTGGCCATGATGATAGAACTCGCGGCCATTAACACGCAGTAGCGAACGGGGTTGTCGAAACACCACAACGAGCCATAGCGCGGTTGTTTGGCTTGGGCAAAGCCTGACGCGGCCATGCACGCGACCATGGTGGTACAGCGACTTCCCGATAGGAATTTTCCGATGGCTACCCCGCACCCCGATCAACGGCTCAACGGCGATCGGGTGGATGAACACACCGCGATGGATCCGTTCACCGTGCCGCGGTGGCGCTTTGTGCAGCTGTTTGGCCGCTATCCACTGCTACGCGCCAGCGACCGGGTCGAGGCGCTGGTCTTGGCGTTGACCGTTGTGGTGGCGCTGCTGGCGATCCCGATCGCCGCGTTCGTGGGTACGGCACTTCATGACTCCCGCAGCAGCCGCTATGCCGAACAAGCGCAAGCTCGACGCATAGTGACTGCGACAGTCGCTGGCGAGAGGGACGCCCGCCCAGACCTGTCCAATCCGGCAGTTTGGGTTCCTGTTCGGTGGTTTGATGCCGGCACTGAACACATCGGTGTCGTCAAAGCGCAGCGGACAGTCAAAACCGGCGATTCGATCGAGATTTGGGTGGACAAAAACGGTTCCCAGGTCTCCCCACCGACACCGACGAGAGCCGCTGTCGAAGAGGCAGTGGGGGCCGCGGTCGTGATCTGGTTGGGCGTAGTCGTCACCGCAGCAGGCGTGTTCGCCGGCACCCGGACAATCCTTAACCGGGCCCGACACGCGCGATGGCAACGTGACTTCCACAATCTTGTCGACGACGATCTCGGACAGGTCAGCCAGCCTTAACCCAGAACCACCCTCAATTCTGCTTGCAAACCGGGTGTGCCGGGGGCCCTGCGCCCGAGATTGATGTCGCGCCAACGAAGTTCGGCTGCCAGGTAAGCCGCGGCGTCAAAACCGCCGATCAAGCGCATTGCGCAATTGTCCGATGGCACCCAAACCTCGAAACGAAACGGAGGGGTTGTCGGATGACGACAAAGGTCTCCTGCCCAGTTGTCCTGTGGTGGCAAGCACTGCTGCGCCCGCCCACGCAATCATGGGAATTACCAACAAATTTAGCTGCGGAGGGTGTGGTGATGACCGGCGTCGAGCGAATTGACCACCGCCCCGCGCGAGTTCGAGCCACGTCGCAAAACCGGCCGCTAACAGCTGGCTACGGCCGCGAGTTCTGAACCGCGGCGAAGTCTCGCCCAGAGGGGCTCCGAGTCGTCAGGGGCGGTTGCGCTTCGACCCGCCCCTGACGACAACCATTCGATACGAGAAGGAATCTATCCAAAATGACTAGCACCGACCGCATCTGGATGACGCGACAGGACTACACCCGTCTGCACAACGAACTTGCCGTCCTGCGCTCGCGGCGCACCATTGACGTGCCCGACGACTTCATGGATCACAACGCGAATCTCGTCACCAGGGGTTCCGCGCAGCGAGGACGTATCCGCGAAATTCAGGATGTGCTGACCAACGCGGTCGTCGATGACGAACGCGCCGACGATCCGATCGCCGAAGCGGGCATGGTACTGACGATCCGCTACGACGCCACCGGCGAGACCGAAACGTTCCATCTCGGTAGGCGTGGCGCCCCTAAAGACCCCGAAATGAAGGTCTACTCGATGGCGTCGCCGCTTGGCCGTTCGATCGCCGGCGCCCGTCCCGGCGACCATCGCATCTACGCCATCCCCCATGAGCGAGGCGTGCTCGTGACGCTGCTAAAGGCCGTGCCTTACAAGGCGCATGGGGCGAGACGCCATCGATCACACTCTGGTCGAGCCGCTGAGACAAGCGCTGCCGCGCTGTGAAAGGAAACTGACGTGAGTAACACGGAACGCGTGTGGATATCGCCGCAAGCATACAAGCGGCTTCAAAGGGAGCTGGCTATGCTACGTGAATTGTCTTCGGCCGCAGTAGATGACGGTGATACTGACGAGAATGTCGCCGCTATCCAACGTGCACGGATTCAACGGATTCATCACCTGTTGGTCAATGCCCTCGTCGGCGAAGACCCACCCGATGACGGGATCGCGGAACCAGGAATGGTTTTGACTGTCCGCTACAACGACATCGGTGACACGGAAACCTTCCTACTGGGTGCGCGTGGCGTGGAATACGGTGACATGGAGGTCTATTCGATCCAATCCCCGCTGGGTGCCGCCATTGAGGGCGCACGCCCCGGCGAGCGGCGCGCCTACACCCCGCCCAGCGGCGACACCGTTACTGCCACCCTTCTGAAATCAGTCCCTTACGGCATTCACATGGCTGGCGTGACGTAGTGCGCAGGCGCATCTCAATGGACCACGAGCGCAACCGATTAGAGGGATTTCACCCATGTCCAGCGCTAACAAGCGATCACTCCGGGAGGCAATCGCATGATGTTTGACCTGATTGACCCGGTGGCGGTGATATTTCTCCTCACGGCGGTGCTATTCCTCCTCACGGCCGTCGTGTACGGGCGAATGTAGGAGGTCGCAGACGGCCGGCGCTAAACGCAGTGTGCGACAAGCATTGAACAACAGGGACAGAAGGGCAGCACATGTCAGTAACCGCCGAACATATTGGTGCCACACGAGCGCACCGGCCGACAATCACTTCCTTGCGAGTGCGATTGAAACCCGCGCACCGGTCGGGTGGACTCGTGCAAGGAGCCTGGTGGCCGGGGTCGACGAGGCTTGCCGACGAACTTCCATCGCTGCTCGCCGCACTGTCGCTCCGATCCGGATCGGTTGATCAGGTGTTGTACCACCAAAGCGATTGGTCGCCAACACCATCCCGCATCAAACACCAAGACGGCGAGGTGACCCTTGACGCCAGCCAAGCCTCGCCGAACGCCATAACGCTGTTCGGTCCGCAACTCGAGAAAGTGACACTCCTAGTGGTACCCCCATACACCGACGCGAGCGACGCCTACACGGCGATGACAACCGCGGCCAGCGTCGGGGATGCTTCCACCCCCGACGAATTACTCACAGTCAGCGATTGCAGCGCCGAGGATCGTCACCGTGCCCTCATTGCGCTGCACCGATGGGAATGCGAAGGGGGCGCTGTGCTTGCGCCCCCTACGAACACTGCTGGCTGATCAATTGATGTTCAGCCACTCAAGACTCGGCCCTCCACCCGCCGCAGCGCGTGGCCGCGGCAGGTGGGCGCATCGGTATCCGAAATAGACTACCTGACAACAGGATTGGCGGTCGTTGCGGCGTGCCGACCCCAAGCCGGGTCGTACAGCGACGCCAGCCGGGCAAGTGTCAGCGCGGCCAGCAGCAACCCGAAGTCACGCAGGGCGATGTCGTAGAAGCCGGAGAAGGTCAGCAGGTTGACGATGATGCCGGCGAGCCAGGCGGCGACGATGTATGCGGCGTATCGAGGCTTGATCGCAACAGCGATGCCGGCGACGATTTCGATTACCCCGACAACCATCATGGTGTGAACCGGGCTGAGCGGGCTTAGGTCCGCGATCCACTTGGCAAGATAGCCTTCCCAGTTCGCCGGGGACGTAGTGAGCAGATTGAAGAATTTGTCGAGGCCCATGAGAATCGGCAGCGCCGTGAACCCGACCCGCAGTAGTACGAACGCGCCATAGGCGGGATCGCTGCGTGCCCGCTCGAGCACACCAGCGGTTGGAGATGGCAAACCTGAGGTGGTCATATCGAGATCTCCTTCTTAAAACAATAAGATGCAGTTATAGAATGCGTTCTCGCCTCGTATTTGTCAATAATCTTTGACGTTAGAATTCGGGAGATGCTCGCTCGCCGATCCTCGGCGTCCTGGCTTCCTCGATCGGCGTCCGCATGTCACGACTCGCGAGTGGCTGGCGGCGGGCCATCCTGCGGCCGGCCAGGCAGTCCGGTGCGACATCCACCATCACCGTGCGGTGGCGTCGCGGCGCTTCTATTTGTCAATAGATTTTAGGTTTAGAATGTGGGGGTGTCCACGCATCGACCCGGTGATCTGGCTGCGCTCAGCGGTTTGAGCCATCTCGACGACCCGTTACGGCGCCAGTTATACGAGTACGTGGCCGACAGCGATAGGCCGATTTCGCGGGAGCAGGCGGCTACGGCCGCGGGGATCGGACGCACCTTGGCGGCATACCATCTGGACAAGCTCGCCGACGCCGGTCTGCTGACCATCAGCTATGAGCGCCTCACCGGGCGCGGTGGACCGGGGGCCGGGCGCCCGGCGAAGCTCTACACACGCGCCTCGCGAGAGATGACGGTCAGCGTGCCACCCCGCGACTACGAACTCCTCGCCAGGCTGCTCGTCGCAGCCGTCGAACAGGATGCCAGCGGTGCGGTACAAGAGGCGGTGGGCCGCGTCGCACTCGACGCCGGCCGGCGTGCCGGAGCCGAATCAGACCGAAACATCATCGCGGCGCTGCGCAGCTGTGGCTACCTGCCCCACGTCGACGACGATGATCGTGTCAGTCTGCGAAATTGTCCGTTTCACATGGTCGCTCGTGACCACCGAGACGTGGTGTGTGGCCTGAATCTGCGCCTTGTCGAGGGGATCATCGCGGGGTGCGACCATCCGCAGGCCCACGCGGAACTCACCCCGCACCCTGACCGATGCTGTGTGGTCGTGCATGGCGAGAGGCTCACTGATCACAACGTCAGAACGGCGTTTACGCGGTAGTCGACCGGTTGCCAAAGGCGGACAATGGTTCTCGCGATGCAGAGCGACATCGGCATCGGCACTTGAGGACCAATGCTTTCGACCGTCAAGGAGGACAAGTGGCTCAACACGTAGTCATGACCGTCAGCGGAACCGGCACCAATATGTGGGACCAGACCCCGCCCCAGCCAGCCGCTGTCGCAAACGGTCTACCCGGTGTGGCCACCGGAAACAGCGGCCCATTCTTTTGGCAGCCGGTAGGAAATTATCCCGCCGCCTACTTCCCGATGGGCCCGTCGGTCGAGGACGGCGTACAGGAACTCATCCGGCTCGTTAATGACGTGTATCCGCCCGGAAATCCCGTGGGCCAGGGCATCATCCTGTTGGGCTATAGCCAGGGCGCCATCGTCGTCTCGCACTTCATGAGAGATCACGTCGTCAACCCGCTCGGGCAATGCCATAACCGCTGGCCAGACATCGTCGCCGTGGCAACGTGGGGAAACCCCTGTCGATCGCCCGGGTTTGCGTCTGGGAATGATTTCGCGGGCTGGCCAGCTCCAGCCGAGGTAGACGGTGTGGTCACCGGCGGTATCGCCGGTCCTGATGACCTTCACCCTCCGGTCTATGTACCCGTCAGCAAAACGGTCCGGCACTACTGGGGAGAATTCGTCAACACCATTGGCAACGGGAATGACATTTATGCCGACTGTCCAGTGGGCAGCAATCCGTGGACGGGTGAAGCCCCGACCGGGGTGGTCGAGACAAACATCTACAACATCGTCCAGAACGTCACCGCGGCCGACATTTTCCAGATCATTCTCGAGGTCGTTGGCGTCGTCGCCACGTTTGGGCTTGAACTCATCCCCATCATCGAGGCAATTATCAACGGCGGCTTGTTCCTGCAGGCCGGGCCCGGCGCCCCGCACTACACCTACGACATCGGCCCAATTACCAATTTCGTTGCGTTAGCCGGATCAGAGACCCAACCGTACGGGGATGGGGCGAGGCCCCTCTAGCAGTGCGCGGCCCAGCACCTCTGGTTGGGGCAGTACGTCTGACGCGCGATGTTGACCATGGCTCCGACGTCGTGCACGGAGATGCTATCCGGGTCCAAGTTGGCGTGGACTTGGTTGGCAATTTGTTGTGGCGTCCAGCCCCACCCGAGATCGTCGCAGATGAGCAATGCCGTCCCGATAAGCGCCTCCTCGTGGCCCGGCGGCCAAGTCAGGCCGGCGCCGCGAAGTTGATCGAGGTATGCGTCAGCGGTGGGATCCGCCGCCGCAGTCGGAGTTCCGGTGACCAGAGCGGCGCCGAGCAGCGCGGGGATGGCCAGGGTCGTCAGCCAACGAGGTGAACGCATATTCGGGCCTTCCGTCGCGCCGAGGACAGTGCGGTGAGTGTGCGCGCCCAAAGCGGCAGGAAGATGAAAACCCGGCGAAAGCTGGGCAAACCTGGCCACCGAGTTCGCCGCAGCGTCGGCGGCTTCTTCCGTTGGCCCTGTGACGACCTATGTTTATTGACTGCAGCTTCCCGGCGGTGCCGGTACCGGACCCTGCTGTGGCGGGACGAACAGGCCCGGCGGCGGTGGTGGCTTGACGCACTGAACGATGACCAGGGCGGCCGTCCCCGGGGCGCCCCGGTTGATGGCGCGCCAGTACGAGCCGTCGTCGTAGGGCACACCGTCGCACGACGGCTCGGCCGGCGACATCATGTCGACCGTTCCGCCGCCCGGGCAGTAGTGGGCCCCCAGGTCCGGCTTGTGCGGGTCAGCAGGCGGAGGCGGAGGTGCCGCGTGACCCGACGGCGCGGTCAGCAGGGCGGCAGCGGTGAGCGCGAGCATCATTACGTGCTTCATGGTCGGCATCCTGTCAGGGTGTCGTCGCGGTCTGGCTGTGTCATTATCCGCACATGACCTCCGCGTTGCTACTCCGCGACTTGGTGCGTTGTTCTCGGCCAACCAGCATTCTCGATATCGGCGCCAATCCTCTCGAGGGACCACCCCCTTACAAAGAGATGCTCGATTACGGGTTGTGCGTGGTGACCGGGTTCGAGCCGCAGCAGCCGGTACTCACGATGCTAGAGCTGCGCAAAGGCCCGTTGGAGCGGTATCGGCCAGAAGTCTTGGGTGATGGCCGCGAACATCGGCTCAAGATCACCAAGGCGCAGGGCATGACCAGCCTGCTCACACCTGACCAGAATCAGCTCCGGCTGTTCAACGAGTTCTCGGATTGGGGAACGGTCGTCGAGGAACACGACGTCCAGACGCACCGCCTCGACGACCTCGACGTCGATGACTTCGACCTGCTGAAGATCGACGTCCAGGGCTCGGAACTGATGATCTTCCAAAACGGCCGCAACCGGCTCACCAACGCGGTCGCCGTACATACCGAAGTGTCATTGGTGCCGCTGTATCACGGGCAGCCCACCTTCGGTGACGTCGACGGGGAGCTGCGGGCACAGGGATTCATGCCGCACTCGATTCCCGACGTGAAGCGCTGGGCGATCGCACCGACGGTGTTCGACGACAACGTCTACGTTCCCGGCAATCAGGTACTCGAGGCCGACGTGGTCTACATCCGAGACCTCGCCCACCCGGAACGCATGACCAGCGAACAACTTTCACACCTGGCGATGATCGCCTTTCACATCTACGGGTCCGTCGACCTCGCCGTGCACTGCATCATCGAACTTCGACAGCGCGGACGAGTAGCTGAAGATGCCGTCGAGCAGTTGATGCAACTCTTCGACTAGTTCACCGCTCCACGGGTCACCTGCGGCCCGGGTGAGGCGCGATGCCGCGATAGCAGCCGAGCCGCCTGACCCGGTGCACCGAGTTGCAGCATCGCGGCCAACGCGGTTTCGAGAATCACCTCTTGTTGCACGCGACTGCCGCCGATCGAGGCAAGCCCGCCAAGCGATTCCAGGAGGTAGTCCAGGGCTAGACGCGGCTCACCCGCTATCAACGCGATCAGGCCTTCGCCGATGAGCCGCAACGTGGTCTGCTGCGCATCGGTAGCCCCCGGGACGTTGATCGCCCGGATCGCCGCCGGATCATTCGCCGCGGCCAGCACCAGCAGCGCGTGGAACGCGATGAACGCCGTCTGCGGCGTATAGGCAAGCGAGCCAGCCTCGTTGAGCACCTTCATCGGATCGGGCGGCGTCACCCAGTCCGGGTGCAGGCGCGCCCGCCATGCGAGCGAGCCGGCGTCGACCAGACAGCGCACGCCGTTCGAATGCGGCGGCGCGAGTGTGGCGTTGTAGCGGCGTGCGGCGGCGGCCGCATCGCCCATCGCCAACTCGTGCAGCGCGGCGTGCCATTGGAAGTGAGGAAGGTAGCGCTGCGTCTTGCCGTCGCTGGGGATCCAGTCGGTCAGCCACTTCAGCCCCGCACCGTGCGCATCGGTCTCGTAGTGGACATGGGACAGCGCGTGCGCGGCGTTGCCATTGCCCGGGTCGAGTTCCATTGCCGCATCAGCCAAGTCGGCCGCGTCGTACCAGAGCCCCTGCTCAGTTCGCCCGTAGGCGCGCAATCCCAGGTACCACGGCGCCTCGCCGTGGACGCCGGTGAACTTCTCGACGTATTGCCATGCGTCCGGCAGCGCATCGCCGGCGCCCGCGAACGCGATCGACGGCGCGAGGACTAATAGTGCGACCGCATCGTCGGGAATCCGGTCGAGGTGGTCGATGAGTGCATCGGTGCCGGCCTCGTTGCCCTTTTCGCACCAGGTCGCAATGGCCTCGACATGGCTTCGGTCGTCGTCGCTGCCGTGTGCCAGCGCCGCGCGGGCCCGGGCGAGGTGGCCGGTGACCGCGTCGGGTCCGCCTGCGCGGTCCGGTCTTTCGGTCGCGATCATGGCCAGCGCGACGTGTGCGCGGGCGTGGTTCGGGTCTTCGGCAACGGCGGCCTCGAACGCGGTCGAGGCTCCATCTTGGACGGCAAGCAGGCGGCGCACACCTTCGGCGTACGACGCTGCGGCACCGGTCAATTGCGGCTTGGCCGCGATGAGACTGGGCGCCCGTCGCGTCGGCTGGTCGGAGGCTCCGTCGGCGAGCAATGTTGCGATAGCCGCTGCCTGAGAACGGATTTCGGGAATAGCGGTGGTTTCCCATTCCTCGCCTTGTCGGATGGCACCGATGCAGACGATATTGGGGACCGTGCTTCCAGCGGCGTCGATCAGGTAGCCGTCCGGGGTGAGCCGAACCCCCACCCCGCACGGGTGCAGCGACGCCACCTCTGCCGCAAGCAAATTCGCCCACAACGGCGAACCGTGCAGCGAACGCCGGTCCCAGGCAGCACCGGCAGCAACCACGACCGCGTCACCACGGCGGCGGACGGATCCGTCGCTGGTTGTCACCACCAACTCGACGCCCTTGCGCCGCAACGACACATCGGCGACCTCGCCCGCCTCGATGACGAGTTGCCCGCTGTCGATCGCCGCGTGGATCGCGTCGGCGATGGTCGGCGGCATCCGGTGTCGCAGCACCTCCCACTGCCGCAAGTCCTCGCGCAGGAAACGGCGTTGGTCCTCCCACCCCAACGACTGCCACAGCCGGGCGGTGCGTGGACGGATCGCGTCGATCACCTGCCGCCAGTCCGCACCCGCGTCACGGGCGTGCCCGAGGTCGGCGGTGAGCGCCTCACGCATCTGTTCCAGCGAAACGTCGCCGCCGAGCGCGTCGAGATGCGGCAACTCCGTCGGCGCACCCGTCACCCGGAACCGGCGCGGCAGCGCGCCATGCCGCGAGAGCAGCGTCACGGTCGCGCCGCGCGCAGTGAGATGCAGCGCGACATCGACAGCGGTGAGCCCCGAACCGATCACCAGCACGCTGTCCGGCCGCCGCGAGCCCAGAGCCTCCAACGCGCCGGGCGCCCACGGGTCCAACACGACCCGGCCGTCGGCACCGTCGGCCAGCACCGGGGCGAAGGCACGTTCCAGCGAGTCGGGCAGGCCGTTTTGCGGCCGGCCGGACGCGAGTACGACTGCGTCGGCGGACAGTTCGCGACCATCGTTGAGCGCCAACCGAACCGGGGCACCCGGGCTCAACGCGACGACTTCGGCGGCCTCGATGCGCACGTCGGCCGCGACGAGTTGGTCTTGCAGATAACGGCCGTACGCCAGTCGCGGCGCGAAGCTTTCCGCCGGCGTCACGGCTCGCTGGTCGAGCCAACGGGCGAAGTGGTCGGGATCGTCGGGCCAGGCCGACATTCGCGCCGCCGGCACATTCAGCAGATGCGTCGGGTCGTTGGTGCCATAGGCCGCCCCGGTGCCGGGACGCCCGGACGCATCGATCAGCGTGATCTGCGCGTCGGGCTTGCTGCGGCGCAAGTGCACCGCAGCAAGAATTCCCGCGGCTCCACCCCCAACGATCGCGACCCGCATCATTGCGGAAGGCTATCGCCCGAAGCCGCTTATCACCGCGTTTACGCCGAAGTTATCGGGGATGCGGGCTAATCCACGTTACTGATCGTCGCGTGGCAAATCGGTAATGCGACGGGCAGCGTATGGGCGACCGAATCACCGGGCGCGGTGACGACCAGGGTGCCTTCACGCGGGCATGGATTTCCCGAGCCGTTGACGTCCAGCGCAGACGACTCAACGGTCGCGGTCGCAGTGTCGCCCGGGTTGAGGTGCAGCAGGTGCGACGCCAAAGCCGGCTGCCTATCGACATGAACCAGCACACCACCGGCGGCGGTGACCAGGTTCGCATCGGGATATCCGACCAGCGTGCATTGGGTCGACGAGGTGTTTGTGAAGGTCACAACCACGTGGCGCAGGGTATTGGCCGGTTCGACCGGCCCGCTGGTGACCGAGAGGCCGGCTCCAGAGCAACTGCCGGGAGTAGCGGCCGGGGCACCCCCACCGCCACCGCCGCCGCCGTCGTTCGGCGGGCCTCCGGCAGATGCGGACGCAGCCATGCCAATTGCGGTGGCGGCGAACACTATTGCGGCAACAAACGTCCCTGACGGCTTCATCATTCTCCAATTGCTGATGGCATTGGGATGCCGTGTAACTATTCAATTTCGGGACACTGCAGTTAATAGTAGGCGCCAATATGCGCACGTATCAATAACTACAGGCCGCCCAGATCGTCGGGCACATCGACGCCATGCTCCTGCAATGCTTCGAGCGGCACGACGTCGAGAGTTCGCTCGTGGGTGGACGCCAACACCACCGGCGCGGCGACGCCGTCGCGGTACGCCAGCAGCCAGTTGCGTGCGGTCACACACCAACGGTCGCCGGGCACCAGGCCGGGAAACCTGAACTGCGGCATGGGTGTTGACAGGTCGTTGCCGATCGAACGCTGGTGGTCGAGGAATTCGGCGGTCACTACCGCACAAATCGTATGCAGGCCAACGTCTTCCGGCCCGCTGGAACAGCAGCCGTCGCGGTAGAAGCCGGTAAGCGGCTCACTACCGCACGGCTCCAGCGGGCCACCGAGAACGTTGCGCTCAGACATCGATCGCCTTCACCAGATCGGCCGCACGTCGCAGTTGGTCGAGATCGGAACTCGTTGGGATGAGCTGAACTTCGTCCGTGCCGATGGCTTCGAATTCGCGCAATACCGCGACCAGGTCGTCCTCGCTGCCGGCGAAGCCGGTGGTCGGTGCCATCGCGTCGATGTACTCGACGGGTATCCAGTTCATGTAGCGCCGCAGATGCCGGTGCACCTGTGCCCGGGCGTCGTCGGCGGGTCCCAGCGCGAACCAGAACGACGTGGCCAGGTGCGGCTTGGGCTTGCCGGCCTCGGCCCACGCGTGGCGCGCGACGTCGAACAACTCGTTCTGCTTGACGACGTCGAGGTCCAGCGTGGTTCCCGCCAGACCGTCGGCCCACGCGGCCGCACTACGCAGCGTCTTGGGCCCGAGGGTCCCGACCAGCAGCGGCGGCCCACCCGCCTGCACCGGCAGCGGCCCCACCGGCAGCGTCGACTCGGTGATCTTCTCGCCGGCCCATACCCGTTGCATCACCGCGACCCGCTCAGCCATCCCGCGAATGGTCTGCCCCGCCGGGTCGGCACCCACCGCGACGTAGTCCTCGACGCGTCCGCCGACGCCAAGGCCCACCGTGAGCCGGCCGCGGCTCATCATGTCGCCCGTGGCCAACGCCTTGGCCAGCATCACCGGGTCGTGCAGCTGCGGCACGATCACCGTCGTCACCAGGCGCACCCGGTCGGTCCAGGCGGCCAGCGCACCCATCAACGTCAACGTTTCCGGGTTGTCGAAGGCCATCCGCTCGCCCCAGCACAACGACGAGAACGGGCCGTCGTCGATCGTGTGCGCCCAGTCCCGCAATACGGCGGCGTCCAAATCCGGCTCCATGACCGGCATGGTCATCGCTATCTGCACGATCGCGATTCTGGCACGCAGACCGCCCTGTTCCGGTGGCTATCGACATGGCAGCATCATCGGATGGCCATCACCGCCAATTCGATCGCTCACGTGCGGCTTACCGTGACCGACATCGAACGATCCCGGCAGTTCTACGAAACCGTGTTCGGCTGGCCCGTGCTGATCGAGGTCCCCGACAACGCCGACGAAGCGACCCGTCAGCAACTCGGGTTTCTGTTCGGCGGAGTCATCTACGACCTGGGCGGCGCGCTGATCGGACTGCGGCCGGTTGCGAACGACCGCTTCCACGAAGATCGCGCCGGCCTGGACCACATCGCGTTCAGGGTCGCCGATAAAGCCGAATTAGACTCCGCCGCAGCGTATCTCGACGATCTCGGGATCGCCCACGAGCCGGTCAAAGACATCGGGCCGTCCTACATTCTGGAGTTTCGCGATCCGGACAACGTCGCCCTGGAGTTGACCGCGCCCAAGTAGACTGGTGAGCACGATGCCAATCGAGTTCAACCACACCATCGTCGCGGCCCACGACAAGCGGGAATCCGCCGAGTTCATCTGCGAGCTGTTCGGTCTACCGAGCCCCAAGTCGTTCGGCCCCTTCATGGCGGTCACCCTGGAACACGGCGCCAGCCTCGACTACGCCGACGTGGCCGGTGGCGAGGAGGTTCGTCCGCAGCATTACGCGTTTCTGGTCTCCGAAGACGACTTCGACGCGATCTACGGCAAGATCTCCGCGCGCGGCCTGCAGCATTGGGCCGACCCGGCAGGTCAACGGCCCGGTGAGATCAACACCAATGACGGCGGGCGCGGCGTCTACTTCCGAGACCCCGCGGGCCACTACCTGGAGATCCTGACCCGGCCCTACGGCTCGGGCGGCTAGCTGGCGCTACGCGGCCCGCGGCGACGGGTTTCCTGACCGCGGTAGTCGTCGGCGAGTCGGCTGACGTGTTCGGGCAGCGCCCCGGCCGCGACGTCGGCCAGGGTGGTCTGCTCCAGCACCGAACGCATGCTGCCTCGCAGCGCCCGCCAGACATCGGTGAGCGCCTCGGTCGGGCCCGAGTAGGGCAGGTCGCCGAGTCCGATGTCGCGGACACTGGCCAGCGGGCCGTCGATGCAGCGCAACACGTCGGCGATGCTGATTTCGGTTCCGGGACGAGATAATTCGTATCCCCCGTCGCGACCGCGGTGGCTGCGCACCAGGTGATCGGAGCGCAGCGCGGACAGGATGTCGACCAGAAACTGCGGCGGGATTCCCTGCGCGTTGGCCAGCTCGTCGGTCGTGACACGGACGCCGTCGTCGAGCGTGGCCAGCTCGACCATCGCCCGCACCGCGTACTCCGCCTTCGCCGACATCCGCATGGAATGCGATTCTCCCACCGGAATGCGCTCAGCTGGTGACCGCAAGCACCGCGTCGGCGTATTCCGGGCGGCAGACCACCAGGTCAGGCAGTTTCGGATCCGCCCGGTTGTACTCCAGCGGCGACCCGTCGATGCGGGAGGTGTGCAGGCCAGCGGCCCGGGCGACCGCGACCGGTGCTGCCGAATCCCACTCGTATTGTCCGCCGGCGTGGACGTACACATCGGCCAGACCCTGGATGACGGCGGCGACCTTCGCGCCTGCCGAACCCATCTCGACCAGCGTCCCGTTCAGCTGATCGCGCACCTGCAGCGCGATGGCCGGGGGCCGGGTGCGCGAGACGACGATCCGCGGGTCGCCGGAATGGGCGGGTGGCGGCGTGGGGTCCGGGGTAGCCAAGGTGATGCCCTGCGCCGGAAGCGCAACCGCGCCGGCCACCAACGCACCGGACTGCCACAGTGCGACGTGCACGGCCCAGTCCTCGCGGCCGAGCTCGGAGAACTCCCGAGTGCCGTCCAACGGGTCGACGATCCACACCCGCTGCGCGCTCAACCGAACCGGGTCGTCGACACCCTCTTCGGAGAGCACCGCGTCATCGGGCCGCTCGCGCGCCAGCGCCTCCATCAGGTAGTCATGAGACCGCTTGTCGCCTGCGGCTTTTCGCTCGGCCTCGGTCGCGTCGGCAAGTTCCTCGCGCACGGCCAGCAGTAGCCGGCCCGCCTCGGTCGCCAGACGCGCGGCTACCTCGTGATCGTCGCTCAACTGCGCCCCTCGATGAGATCGACGACTTGCTGCGCCAGCTCGTCGACGCTGCGGTCCGGCACGAGTCGCAGGTCCGGGTTCTTCGGTCGCTGGTACGGGCTGTCGATCCCGGTGAAATGCGTGATCTCACCCGCCCGCGCCTTGGCGTAGAGGCCCTTGGGGTCGCGCCGCTCGCAGTCCTCGAGCGGGGTGTCGCAGAAGATCTCGAGGAAGTCCAGGCCGCTTTCCGCGTGAATCCCGCGGGCCAGCTCGCGGTGCTCTTCCAGCGGGCTGATCGCCGGCACCAGCACGGTGTGGCCGGAGTCCGCGATCAGCGCCGCCACGTGGGCCAGGCGCCGCAGGTTCTCGGCCCGGTCCGCCATGCTGAAGCCCAGGTCGGCGTTGAGACCATGCCGCAGGTTATCGCCGTCGAGAACATAAGCGGGAACGCCCTTTTCGAGCAGCTTTCGCTCGACCAGCATCGCCACCGACGACTTGCCCGAAGCGGAGAGGCCGGTGAACCACAGCGTGCGGCCCCGCGACATGCGGTCTTCCGCGGTCACCAACGAGCTGTGCCGCACCGTGTTGGGACTCGACGACAGCGTCGTCCCCTCACGCAACACCATGCCCGCGGCAACCGTC
>DATNFI010000080.1:0-10442 GCA_035606475.1 Mycobacterium sp.
GGAGACCTCCCAGTCGGGCAGCAGCGAGTCGAACCCGTGGCAGGTGCCGGGGACAACGTGCAGTTCGGTGGCGACCCCGTCGCGCAGCAGCCGCAGCGCATAGTCGAGTGCCTCGTCGCGCAGCGGGTCGATGTCCGCACAACTGATGAATGCGCTTGGCAGCCCGCATAATTGGTCGCGCCGGGCCGGGACGGAATCCGGCGACGGCTCTGCGGGCCCGAGGTAGTAGCGCCACATCAGCTCGGCGGCGGGTCGGTCGAACGCCGGCGTCTCGGTGAACTCCGTCTTCGATCCGGTCACCCGGTCGTCGAGCACCGGTTGATGCAGCAGCTGGAACACCAACTTATCGGCAAAGCGCTGGGCGAGGCACGCCGCCAATCCGCCGCCGGCGCTGCTGCCGGCCACCGCGACGCGTGAGGTGTCGTCGGCGTTGGTGATCGACCAGTTGAGCACGCTCGCGGCGTCGTCGAGTGCGGCCGGGTACGGATGCTCGGGCGCGAGCCGGTAATCCACCGACACCACCGTGCATTGCCCGCGGCGGGCCAGCTCCACGCACTGCCGGTGGTCGGTATCGAGATTGCCGAGGACGAATGCGCCTGCATGGCAATAGATCACGGTGGGCGCCGGCGACGCCGCGCCGCGGTAGATCCGCACCGGCACGCCGTCGGCAACGTGATCGCTGATCGCTACCCCGGTGGCGTCGGTATCCGCGACCGCCGCGCGGCGACGTTCGTCCAGCCCGGCGCGGACCGGGCCGACGTCGGACAGGTCGGTACGCGTCGTCGCCACGGCACGCAGCACCGGGTCGAGCCGTTCGTTCATCACGAGGGTTCGAACGTGAAGTCGGCCGCCTTGAATCGTCGGGTCATCCCCCAGAACGCACGGGCGCTGCGCGGCCACTGCGTCACCACCCGGCCATTGGCGGCTCGAAAGTAGTTGCTGCACTGGGTTGTCCACACCGTGCCCTGCATCCACTCGTCGATCTTGGCCAGGAAGCTCGCCATCGCCTCTGGCCGAACCGCCAGATAGCTGGTGCGCGTGCGCCGCAGGTAGCGCAGCGCCCGTACGACGTAGCGGGCCTGGGCCTCGAGCACGAAGATCACGCTGTTGGAGCCGACGTTCGTGTTGGGTCCGTACAGCATGAAGAAGTTCGGGAACCCGGGCACCGCCATGCCCAGATACGCGTGCGCACCGTCGCGCCAGACGTCGCGCAACGCCACCCCACCCTCGCCGACGACGTCGATCTCGCCGAGATAATCGGCCGCCGCGTAGCCGGTGGCGCACACCACCACGTCGACGTCGCGTTCGGTGCCGTCCTGCATCACCAGCGAGCGCTTTCGCAGATACCGCGCCGGGCTGCTCAGCACCTCGGCATTCGGCCGGGTCAACGCGGCGAGATAGTCCGACGAGAACACCAACCGCTTGCAGCCCATCGGGTGATCCGGTGTCAGCGCGCGGCGCAACCGCTCGTCGGGAACCGAACTCTCCAACAGCCGGTGCGCGATCGCGGTGAAGTCCTGCGTCTTCTCGCTGCCGTGCTCGATCACCGAAATGTTGGCCTCGCTGCGCAGCCACAGTCGGGTGCGGTAGATCTTCTTGACGAACGGCACATGCGCGAATACCCAACGCTCCCTTGCGCTGTAGGGGCGATCGGGCTTGGGCAGGATCCAGGTGGGTGAGCGCTGCACCGAGTACACCTTCTCGGCGACCTTCACCAGCTCGGGCACCACCTGTGCGGCCGTCGATCCGGTACCCAGCACGGCGACCCGCTTGCCGCTCAGGTCCACCGAATGGTCCCACCGCGACGAGTGCATGACCGTCCCGGTGAACGGCTCCTGCTCGACCAGATCGGGCGATACCGGCTGGGTGAACAACCCGACCGCCGACACCACCACGTCGAAGTCGTGGTGGTCCCCCGTCGCCGTGGTGAGCCGCCAGCGGCGCGAAGGCTCAAGCCAATGCGCGGAACGTATTTCGGTGCCGAGCCGCAGATGGGGATGCAATCCGCCGTCACTCGCACAGCGTTCGAAGTAGCGCAGGATTTCACGCTGGCCCGACCACAACCGCGACCAGTTCGGGTTCAGGTCGAATGAATACGAGTACAGGTGCGACTTGACGTCGCATGCCAGGCCCGGATAGGTGTTGATCCGCCACGTCCCGCCGACCCCGTCTTCGCGATCGAAGATGGTGAAGTCGTGAAAGCCCGCCCGTGTCAGTAAGATTCCCAATGCGATGCCGCCGGGCCCGGCGCCGATGATGCCGACCCTCATTGGATTGTGAGGCACTGGCCGCCGTCGATGACGAGCTCGGAGCCGGTGATGAACGACGCCTGGCTCGACACCAGAAACGCCACCGCGTCAGCCACCTCGGACGGCTCCCCGATTCGGCCGAACGCCGACGATGCGGCGAGCCGCGCCTGGGTGTCCGCGTCCAGCATCGGTGTCGCGATGGGCCCGGGGAACACCGCGTTCACGCGAATGCCGGCGGGAGCCAGCTCGGCGGCGGCGACCTGAGTCAGGCCGCGCAGCGCCCATTTCGCCGACCCGTAGGCAGCGTGGTTCGGGAACGGCCGGATCGCGCCGGTGCTGCAGGTGTTGACGATCGCCGCGCCCTCGGCGGCGCGTAGCTGTTCCAGCGCCGCCTGCATGCCGAGGAACGCCCCCAAACAGTTGATCCGCCAAGCACTTTCGAATGCCTCGGCCGTCTCGTCGCCGATCGAGGCGCGGTGCAGCGCCCCGGCGTTGTTGATCAGCGTGGTCAGCGACCCGAACCGCTCGACAGTCTCAGCGACGGCCAGCCGCCAACCCGACTCCGACGTCACGTCGAGCGGTATCCCGACCACTCCGTCATCGTCGAGACCGTCGACCGCCTCGATGTCGCACGCTGCCACCAAAAACCCGTCGGCGCGTAACCGTCGGGTGATGGCCAGGCCCTGCCCGCGGGCTGCGCCGGTGACCAGTGCCACGGATGTCATTGCTGGCCCTTCGCTTCCGCGAGACCCGCGGCCGCGCCGCGCCGTAGGGCTTGGGATTCCGCGGCCAGGGTGATCATCTGAAAACCCAGCTGCGCCATGGCATGCCCGACCGCGCCGTTGCCGGCATGAACGGCCGGCACCAGCCCGGCGCGTGACGCCGCCTCGCGGATCAGGCCGATCGCCGTGAGCACCTCGGGGTCGGTGTTGGCCTTGGCGACGTCGACGCCCATCGAGATCGCCAGATCCGCGGGCCCGACGTAAATGCCGGCCAGCCCGGGCACCGCGCAAATCGCGTCGACATCGGCCAGCGCCGCAGCGGTTTCGATCATCGCGAACACACTGACGCGGGCCTCCAGCGCGGCGGTGTCGACGCCGAGGCTGGCCCGCAGCGGACCGAAGCTGCGTGTGCCGGCGGGCGGATAGCGGGTGGCCGCCACCGCCGCGGCCGCCTCGTCGGCCGACTCGATCATCGCGACGATGATGGCGTCGGCGCCGGCATCGAGCACCCGCCCGATCGGCGCCGCGTCGGCGTTGGGCAGTCGCACCGCCGTCCCGATTGACACATGTTCCAAGCGGCGCAACATGATTGCGATGTCGGCGTCGTCGATGTAGCCGTGCTGGGCGTCGAAGCCGACGTAGTCGTAGCCGGCCCGGGCGAACTCCTCGGGCCCGATCGCGGTCGGCCCGGTGATCCAACCGCCCCACATCGGTCTGCCTGACGCGAGCGCCTGCCCGAACGTCATGGCGCCACGATCGCGATCTTGCCGCGCGAGGAAACCGGGCGGGCCGCCAGTTCGAACGCGCCCTGGACGTCGTCGATGCCGAACGTGTGGGTCAGATAGTCGGCCAGCAGGCCGGGATGCTCGGCGGCGAATTTGCCGGCCAGTTCCAGCATCCGCGGGCGATCAAGGGCCACACCGGATTTCAGCGTCAGATTGCGGCGCAACATGGTGCGCATGCTGATCGGGTAGCTGTCGTCGTCCGGCACCCCGAAGTAGAACACGGTGCCGCCGGGCGCGGTGGCCTCGATCGCATGGTTCAGCGTGGCCACCTGGTGACCCACGGTTTCGATCACCACGTCCGGGCGGTCGGCGGGATCGAGGTGGCTGACCCAGCGGTCGCTGGTGGCCCGCACGTAGGTGTCGGTACCGAAGCGGGTGGCGATCTCGGCGCGGTCGATCGGGTCGATGCCGGTAACCTGCCCGGCGCCAGCGTCTTTCGCCGCGCACGAGAACAGCAGCCCGATCGAGCCCTGCCCGATGACCCCGACGTGGCGACCGGCGAGATCGGGCAGTTGTTCGATCGCATAGAGCACGCAGGCCAGCGGCTGCAGCCCGATGGCCTGCGCGGGGCTCAGCGTCGGGTCGTAGGACGTCACCTGGTCACCGTCGGTGACGACGCGCTCCATCAGGCCGTCGAAGCCGGACGCCCAGCCGACCACCCGATCGCCGGCCCGGTGTCGGCGGTGCCGGCTGGCGATCACCTCACCGGCGATTTCGTGGACCGGGAAGCCGTCCTTCTCGGCGCCACTGCGACCATGGTCACCGGGGAGCAGGCCGCGGACGCCGCGGAAGGCGGGCATGTCGCTGCCGCAGACACCCGCGGCCAGAAACTGAAGCAGCACTTGGCCGTCGGCCAGGCAGTCCGCCGTCTTCTCGGCGATCGAGGTCCGCTCGAATTGGTAGGGCGCGACGAGCCGGTAGCACCACATCTCACACCTCCACCGGAAGCTTGCTCCAGCCCCACTGAAAGCTGGACGGCGGCCGCACCGCCGACCCGTCGATGATGCGGTAATCCGGCACCCGCCGCAGCCATTCGGTCAGCAGAACACTGACCTCGAGGCGGGCCAGGTGATAGCCGAGGCAGAAATGCTGTCCGCGGCCGAAGGCCAGCGAGCGGGCGATCGGGCGGTTCCAGATGAACTGGTCCGGGTCGGGGTATTCGCGCTCGTCCCGGTTGGCCGAGGCGAGCAGGGTGATGATCCGTTGGCCCGGTTCAATCGTGGTCCCGTGAATGGTGAAGGGCTTGCGCGCGGTTCGCGCGAACCACTGGGCGGGAGCGCAATACCGGATCATTTCCTCGCGTGCGACGGGCACGTTGGCGGCGGCGTCGGCGCGCACCGCGGCCAGCTGGTCGGGATGCTTGAGCAGCTCCCACAATCCGTGCGCGACGACCTTGGGCACGGTCTCGGTCCCGCCGATGAACACGCACAGCATCTGGGTGGCGACTTCGACGTCGTCGAGCGCGGTGTCGTCGGGTCGGCGGTAGCCGAGCAGGCCGTCCACGACCGGCAACTCGCCATCGGTGCCGGCTCGTCGCCGCTGGACGGCCGGGATCAGGTGCTCGAGGTAGTTCGGCCGGGCGGCGGCGGTGTCGACGCCGCTGCCGGGTTCGGCGAGACTGCCGGCGTTCACCGCGGCCAGCACGTCGGACGCGTATTCGACTGGAATGCCGAGTAATTCGCAAACCACCGAGGCGACGACGATCCCGCCGTAGTCCTGGGTGAGGTCGAACGTTCCTTGCGGCAGCAGTTCATCGAGCCGTTCGTTGGCCAGCTCGCGGATCCTGGCTTCCCAGCCCGCGGCCTGCCTGGGCCGGAACGGCTGGCTGTGCGCCTTGCGAACGCCGTCGTAGATCGGCGCGTCGAACACGGCGTGAAAGGGCAAGGGGTGCAACGGCGGATCGGCGACCGGTCCGTCGTTGTGGTGGGCCAGCACGGTCGCGGGCGGCAGCGTGCCTTCCGACGCGACGAAGGTTCCGTCGCCCTGCGCCAGCACATCCCAGATGTCGTCGAACCGCGACAGCGCAAACGTGTCCCACTTCGGCAGGTAGTACACCGGATGGTGCTCGCGCAGCACCCGGTAGTACGGCAGCGGGTCGGCCATCACCGCCGGATCGAACGGGTCGTAGATGAAGTCGTTCATTGGAGCGGCGACGGCGGAAGTGCTTGCAGGATCGAATCTTCCCAGCCGTCGCGCAGCGCCGGGGCCACACTCATCCAGGTGACGATCTCGGCGGGCGGGCTTTCCTTCCACGACGGGTAGTGGTTGGCGAAGCATTCCCAACCGCCCTCGAGCGCCCAGTAATGGATGACCTCGTTGAAGCGGAAGGTGGTGGTGAACGAACCCAGCCAGTGCTTGCCGGTGCGCTCCGACCACGGCACGTAGAGTCGCTCCAGTTCGCGGATGTAATCGTCTTGGCGGCCCGGTTTGGTCTGCATGATCTCTTGAATCACCACGGACGCACCGAAATTCGCATCGCGCAGCTGGGCCAGCGTCTTGTTGCTCGGCCCCGGATACATGATCCGCCCCTCGCCGGACGCCCCGATGCCGGCTAGGAACGCCGCCCACTGCTGGGCTGCCGCGTGGTGACTACCGCCGCGCGCCTGCGCCGTGCCGATCAGGGCGTAGTCGGCGAACGCGTCGATCTCCCAGATGATCGTGGCCTGCGGCCAGTGGCCGTTGTAGGGGGTGGCTTCCCAGATCGCGAACAGCCGCGCGCCCAGATCCTGCATCATCGGCTGGTATGTGTCGGTGAAGGCTTGGGTGAACTGCTCGCTCGAGCCCGAACCCAGCGCGATCGTCTCATGCAGATACAGCAGGGTATGGCGGTGGTACTTGCGCATCAGCCAACCGGGATCAGTTCGGAATCAACCGGCAGGGACGCTTTCATGTCGCTGCGCAGCGTCTCGATCGGCGCCACCGCGCCGGCGACGCCGGCCGCTTCGAGCGCGTGACGCTTGAAGGCACGCGCGGCCGCAGAGAGCACATGCTGCACGGTGGTGGTCCGATGCCCGACGTTCAGCGGCCAATCGTCGTGCCAGAGCGTCACTTCGGTCATCCAGCGATCCAGAGCCGCCAGCACTTCCTGCCGGATTCGCGCGTCCGAGGCGAACATGTCGGCGCTGACCGCCAGGCCCCGGGCCGCGCATTCCGTGCCGGCGGCCAGGATGTGCGGGTCGAGTTCGACGGCCTGCATGCCGAGGATCTCCAGCGGGCGGTGGTCGCACTGCTGCGCCAACAGCACGCGCACGTCCCAGCCGGCTCGAACCCGGTCGTAGAGCCAGCCGCCGATCGAGGCAGCGACATCCGCCGCGTTGGTGGCGACGACGTCGAGCCGATACGCGACCGATCCGTCGTGGGAGCCCGGCCGTTGTTCATCCAAGGTCCTCATCGCATCCCTTCACGCGTCGTCGATGACCCGGCCGACTCAGCGTGACACTTTTACGTCAATCTGTAAAGGTTCGATTCGATCAAGACGGGCGACGGTCCTTCAACTCGGCGAGCACCTCGTCGGTGTGCTGGCCGAGCTGCGGCGCGCAAGACCGCGGCGCCCACGGCGTGCCGTGGAAGTCCGCCGGGGTCGCCACCATGGGCACCGCAGCTAGACCGTCTGGCACGTCGACCATCCCGCCGGCGGCGTGGAATTGCTCGTCGGCGATGACGTCCTCGATGGTGTTGACCGGTGACCAGAAGAAATCCGGTTCGCCGGCGAAGATCGCCGCCCACTCATCCAGCGTCCTGGTGGCGAAGATCTGGTCCAGCTCCCCGATCAGCTCGACGGCGTTGATCGCCCGGGATCGCGCATCGGTGAACCGCGGGTCGTCCAGCCACTCGGCCTTGCCGACGGCGCGGCACAGCGGAGGCCAGTGCCGGTCGACCTCCAGCCCGACGATCCAGAACCGTCGCCCATCCGCAGTGGCGTAGTTGTTCATGCACGGGTTGAACATCTTCTCGCGTTGCCCGATCGCGATCGGCTGACCCGACATCAGGTAGGTGTTCAGGTCGAAGCTGACGGTGTAGGCGCCCTGGCGGTACAGCGACGTGCTGACCAACTGACCGTTTCCGGTGCGGCCGCGGGCCACCAGCGCCGCGCAGACGGCGGCGGCCAACGTCATGCCGGCGGAGTGGTCGCCCATCCCGCCGCGCTGGAACGGCGGCGTCTCACCGGGCCGGGTCAGCAGGTGGGCCAGCCCGCCGCGGGCCCAGAACGCGGCGACGTCGTAGGCGGCCCGGTCGGCGTCCGGCCCGGTTTCGCCGTAGCCGGTGATCAACCCGTAGACCAGCCGCGGATGGTCCGGGGCCAGCGACTCGTAGTCGAGGCCAAGGCGCCGCAGCGCGCCCGGGCGCACATTGGTGATGAAAACATCTGCACGGGAGATCAATTCGAGCGCGGTGTGGCGACCGTCGTCGGTGGTCAGGTCGACGACCACGCTGCGCTTGGATCGGTTGTCCATTTCGAACGGCGGGCTGACGTCGACGTCGAGGCCGAGCATGCGGCCGAACATCCGGGCCGGGTCGCCGGTCGGCGGCTCGATCTTGATGACGTCGGCACCCCAGTCGGCGAGGATGCCGCCGGTCGCGGGCCCGGCCACCCACACGCCGAGTTCGACGACGTTGACGCCTTCCATCGGTCCGGGCATGTCACACACCATGCCACGCGTACTGTCTGGATTCATGAGCATGGTCACCGGGCGAGGGCCGCTCAGCAGTGCTCCAGCCGGCTGGTTCACTCCGGCGGTCCCCTCCGGCACCGTCTATGTCGAGCCCCATCCGCGACGTGTGCAGGCGATCAAAGACGGGCGCGCGGTGATCGACACTGAGCGGGCGCTGCTGGTTCACCGGCCAGATCGCCCGCTCAGCTTTGCTTTTCGCGCCGACGAGGTGGGCGGCCTGCCCAGTGAGCCGGTGGCCGAAGCACCGGGCTACGTGGAAGTGCCATGGGACGCCGTCGACGGCTGGATCGAAGAGGGCCGCGCGCTGGTGCACTACCCGCCCAACCCGTATCACCGCGTCGACTGCCGGCCCACCCGTCGGCGGCTGCGCGTCGAGGTGGACGGCACGACGCTGGTGGACACCGACGACACGGTGATCCTGTTCGAGACGGCGCTCGACCCGCGGCTCTATGTCGACCCGGCGCATGTGCGCACCGAGCTTCTGCGGCAATCGAATACGTCGACGTACTGCAACTACAAGGGGTGGGCCACCTACTGGTCGGCTGCCGGCGTCGAAGGCGTCGCGTGGAGTTACCTGGACCCGCCACCGGAGAGCTTGCCGATCAAGGGGTTCTTCAGCTTCGACGCGGCGCGCGCGACGGTGCTCGCCGAGTTGCCCGGTCAGGACCTCGGCGGCGCGTAGGTCGGCCGGCCGAGCCCCAGCGCATGCTGGGCGATCATGTTGCGGAACACCTCGAGGGTGCCGCCGTAAATGCCGACGGGTGAGGCCAGCCGGAAAATGTATTCCATGCCGCCATTGTCAGCTCTGTCGGCGGCTCCCTCGGTGTCGACGGGCAGGGCCGCCGCGGTGCCCAGGATGTCCATCAGGTCGGGTGCGCAGTCGCGCATGGTCTGCGCGTTGGCCACCCGGCCGAACATCCCCGGTGTGCCCAGGGCTGCCTCGGTGCGAGCGACGCTGCGCCCCAACCGATATGCGACCGAACTGTCGTCGATCAGCCGATGGCCGTCGGGCCGCTCCCGCGTGACCAGCGCCGCGATCTCGTCGATCGCCTCGGCCATCAACGTCAGGTGCTCGTTCATCACCGCGATGCGTTGCAGGCCGTCGTCTTCCTTCTTGACGGTGCCGTGCTCCTCGTCGAGTGCACCCCGCAGCACTCCCCAGCCGCCGTTGACCGGTCCGATGCGGTAACGGTCGTCGACCCGCACGTCGCTGTAGAAGACGATGTTGGTGCGGTCGCCGTCGACGGTGCGGATGGGTTGGATGTCGACGCCGGGCGTGTCGAGGGGAACCAGAAACATGGTCAAGTTCTTGTGCTTGGGCCCGCCAGGGTCGGTGTTGGTCAGCAGGAACACGTAGGTGGCGTTGTGCGCATTGGACGTGAACATCTTGGAGCCATTGATGACCCAGCTAAATCCATCCGCATCGCGGACCGCCCGGGTTTTGCACGTCGCCACGTCCGAACCGCCGTCGGGTTCGGTGTAACCCAGGCACAGCCGGGTCTCGCCGGACAGCACGCCGGGCAGCACCTCGTCGGTGAGTTCCGGCGGCCCGAAGTCGCGCATCAACTTCGCGACCACGGCCGTGGTGCCCCAGTGGAACCAGGGGGTGTGGGCCCGGCCGATCTCCAGATCCCAGATACGCTTGCGCAACGCGCTGAACCCGCCATCGGATTCATCGTTGAAGTCGGCGGCCAGATAGCCCTCGGCGCCGAGCGCCAGGTGGACGCCCTCGTCGAAGTTCTCCCCGGTCTCACGGTCGCGGCGGATCACCTCGTCGGTGACCACGTCGGCCAGGAACTTCCGCAGCCGATCGCGGAATTCCCGGTCCTCGGCGGACAGCTCGACGCGGGCGAAATCCATGAGAGTTACAGCCGCGCTTCGGTTTTGATCGCTGCGTCGGTGGTGCGCAACGGGCGGATCAGCGCGTCCTGCGCGAAGGATGCGATCAGCTCGCCCTCCTCGGTGTGCACGGCGCCGCGCACATACGACATGCCGGCACCGACCTGGGTGCTC
>DATNFI010000081.1:0-20661 GCA_035606475.1 Mycobacterium sp.
CACCTTCTCCGGACTGATCGAACGGTATGGCAGCGGGACCGGCTGCGACATCTGCAAGCCGGCCGTCGCCTCGATCCTGGCCTCCACCAGCTCTGAGCACATCCTCGACGGTGAGCAGGCGTCGCTGCAGGACACCAACGATCACTTCCTGGCCAACCTGCAGCGCAACGGCACGTATTCGGTGGTGCCTCGGGTCCCCGGCGGCGACATCACCGCCGAGCAGTTGATCCTGATCGGCGAAATCGCCCGCGACTTCGGGCTCTACACCAAAATCACCGGCGGCCAACGCATCGACCTGTTCGGCGCCACCGTCGACCAACTCCCCCAGATCTGGCTGCGCCTGGTCGCCGGCGGCATGGAATCCGGGCACGCCTACGGCAAAGCCCTGCGCACCGTCAAAAGCTGTGTCGGCACCGACTGGTGCCGCTACGGCCAACAAGACTCCGTCCAAATGGCCATCGACCTCGAACTGCGCTACCGCGGCCTACGCGCCCCGCACAAAATCAAAATGGCCGTCTCCGGGTGTGCCCGCGAATGCGCCGAAGCCCGCGGCAAAGACGTCGGCGTCATCGCCACCGACACCGGCTGGAACCTCTACGTCGGCGGCAACGGCGGCATGACCCCCACACACGCCCAACTACTGGCCTCCGACCTCGACGACGACACCCTGATCCGCTACATCGACCGCTTCCTGATGTACTACATCCGCACCGCCAACCGGCTCCAACGCACCGCACCCTGGCTCGACGAACTCGACGGCGGCCTGGCCCACCTGCGCGACGTGATCATCGACGACTCCCTGGGCCTGGCCGCCGACTTCGAAGCCGCCATGGCCCGCCACGTCGACGGCTACGTCTGCGAATGGAAAGCCGTCCTCGACGACCCCAACAAACTCGCCCGCTTCGTGAGCTTCGTCAACGCCCCCGGCGCACCCGACCCCACCGTCGAATTCACCGAAAAAAACGGCCGCAAAATCCCCGTCCTGATCGGCACCCCCACCCTAAGGAACCCCTGACATGCCAACACCATTCGACCTCAGCCGCTGGCGCCACGACTGGACCCCCGCCTGCCCCCTCACCCACCTACAACCCATGCGCGGCGTGGCCGTCCTCCTCCCCGACGGCACCCAAGTCGCACTGTTCCGGCTAGCCGACAACAGCATCCGCGCCGTCAGCAACATCGACCCCATCGGCCGCGCCGCCGTCCTCTCCCGCGGCATCGTCGGCGACCGCGCCGGATTCCCCGTCGTCCAATCACCGCTGAAAAAACAAGCCTTCAGCCTGCTCGACGGCCGCTGCCTCGACGCCCACGACATCACAATCCCGATCTACGACACCCGCCTCGGCATCGACGGCACGGTGTGGGTGGCCAACTCCCCGAACGTCAGTTTCGAGCGCGAAGAACAGTCGGCCTGATAAGGCCCACAGTGCGGGTCAGGGCTCGCCGTCGATGAGGACGGTCGGCTCACCACCGGCGGTGGTGAAAGCGATCAGACCGCGCGCCAGGCCTCGACGGTCCGCGGTGGGCATGTTCTCCACGATCTCGGCGATCTCCTTGCGCCGTCGCACCATGACTTCTCGCACGACTTGTCGCCCGCGGGGACTGAGCACCACCAGCAGCTCGCGTCGTGACGTCGGGTGCGGGCAGCGATCGATGAGTTCCGCGCCCACTAGTCGATCGACCATCCGGCCGGCCGCCGACGGCTTGACCTCCAGCAGGGCGGCCAGGGTGGCTAGGTTGATCGAGCCCTGATGCGAGAGCGTCACCAAGACCCGAAACTGCGGAATCGTGAGAGTCTCGTCGACCATGGCGATGGAGCGCCCGGAAATTCCCACCAGTAACCGGGACGCGGTCAGCAGCGCGTCGGTAATCGCATCTACCGAATCACGCTGCGCTGCAACCCGATCAGACACGGTTCACCTCTCCCGACCGGCGATGTCCAGCCTTTGGGTGCGGCGTGGCCGGCGATTCGTCGGATGTTAGCAGTGGGCCACAGTATTGGGCATCCACGATTTCTACTGACGACTGTTTCTTGTGGCGATGTTCGCCGTGCCGACACCTGTCGCGAGTATCACAGACCCTCTTCATACTATTGCCATAGGAAATAGTTACTATACGTAATGGTTGATTGCCGGGCTGTCCGAAGCTCGACACGGATGCATTACGCAGATCAAGGAGTTGGTGCCATGGTGGCTCCGTCACGACGCACTGGTACTCGGTTACGACGACTCGGGCCCGCGGCGCTGTCCGCGATAGGTCGACAGGAATGGTTGGACCGCCCCAGCTACCGCCTGGAGCATCTCCTGAGCTTCGGGTACAACAGCTTGGGCAGTGCCCGTAACACGGTCATGAACACGCTCAACGGCGTCTGGCTCGGCCATCCGGTACACCCACCGTTGGCATCGCTCACCAGCGGCGCGCTCGGTACGACGGTCGCGCTCGATGCGCTCAGCCTGGTGCCGGTCGGTCGCCCGACCGAAGCACGAGACGCGGCGCGGTTCGCGCGGCGCTCGCTCGGAATCGGGATCCTGGCCAGCCTCGGCTCGGCGGTCACCGGCGTCACCGACTGGCAACACACCCACGAGAGCGATCGCCGGGTGGGCCTGGTGCACGGTCTGATCAACGTGGCCGCGACGGCGCTGTATGTCCAGTCGTGGTGGGACCGGGGACGAGGGCGACACGGCCGGGGGATCGCGCTCACCGCCCTGGGATACGCGATCACCGTCGGCGGCAGCTATCTCGGTGGAGCCCTGGTGTTCGATTCCGGTATCGGGATCGACCGGTCCGGGCAGCGGCTCCGGACGAAGGAGTGGACGTCGGTGCTGCCGGTGAACAAGCTGAACGGCAAGCCGGTGCGTGTCGAAGTGGACGGCGTGGGCCTGGTGGTGTGTCAGACCGAGCCGGGAACGATCTCGGCTTTCGGTGAGTTCTGCCCGCACCTTGCCGCCCCGATGGCCGACGGCTGGGTCGACCGCGGCCACCTCGTCTGCCCCTGGCACGGATCGTGGTTCGCCACCGAATCCGGCGACGTCGTGCGTGGCCCGGCGGCGGCACCGCTGCCGCGCTATCAGGCCAGGGTGGTCGACGGAATGATCGAAGTCCGTTCAGGCCAGGGGCCGGCCCAGTGAACGCCTACGACGTGCTCAAAGAACACCACATCGTGCTGAAGGGCCTGGGTAAGCGGGTCAGCGAAGCACCGCTCGGCAGCGACGAACGTCGTGCGCTGCTCGACGACATGCTGATCGAACTGGACATCCATTTCCGCATCGAGGATGACCTGTATTACCCGGCGCTCAACGCCGCCAGCACGCTGATCGCGATCGCGCACGCCGAACATCGTCAGGTGATCGACCAGCTGTCGGTGCTGCTGAAGACCCCGCCGAATGCCCCTCGCTACGAAGCCGAATGGAACTCGTTCAAAACGGTGCTGGAGGCACACGCCGATGAGGAGGAGCGCGACATGATCCCGGCTCCGCCAGAGGTTCAGATCAGCGCCGCCGAACTCGAGGCTCTCGGCGAGGTGATGTCCACGCGCATCGAGCAGTACCGCGGGTCTGCGCTCTACCGCCTACGCACCAAGGGACGCACGGCCCTGGTGCGCTCGCTTTAAGGGATGAACGTGCGCAGATGTGGTGCCGCCCCACCGGCGGCACGGGTGCTCATCGTCGATGACGAAGACAGCATCGCCGAGCTGCTGTCGATGAGCCTGGAGTTCCAGGGCTTCGCCGTCTCGACCGCAAAAAACGGTATGGAGGCACTTCATCTGGCCCGCGAGACCAAGCCCGACGTGGTGATCCTTGACGTAATGCTGCCCGGCATGGACGGTTTCGGAGTTCTGCGGCGGCTGCGCGGAGATGGCATCAGCGCGCCCGTTCTGTTCCTCACCGCGCGAGACTCGGTGCAGGACAAAGTGTTCGGACTGACGATCGGCGCCGACGACTACGTGACCAAACCCTTCAGCATCGAAGAGGTCGTCACGCGGTTGCGGGCCATCTTGAAGCGCACCGCGGGCCGTGTCGACAACACCGAGAGATCCCGCCTGGTGTTCGCCGACATCGAACTCGATCTGGATTCGCACGAGGTATTCAAAGCCGGCGAACTGGTGTCGTTGTCCCCCACCGAGTTCACGCTGCTGCGCTATTTCATGGTGAACGCGGGCAAGGTCCTGACCAAAGCGAACATTCTCGAACACGTCTGGCATTACGACTTCGGTGGTGACGTCAACGCCGTCGTGTCCTACGTGTCATTCCTGCGCCGCAAAATCGACACCGGCGAGAAACCGCTGCTGCATACGCTGCGCGGCGTGGGCTATGTCCTGCGCGAGCCACGCTGACGCTCGGCCGCTTGCCAGCACCCCCGACCGTTACTAGGATATCCTAGTAAACGATTTGCTTACTTCCTATGTCCGAGGGACACCATGACTGACAAGATTCCGCACTTCATCGACGGACGCCGTAGCAACCTGTCCTCGACCCGGACCGCTGACGTGCTCAACCCGAGCACCGGTGAGGTGCAGGCGCAGGTGCTGTTGGCGTCGGCCGCCGACGTCGATACCGCGGTCGCGACGGCCAAGAAGGCGCAGGTCCAGTGGGCGGCGTTCAATCCTCAGCGCCGGGCCCGGGTGATGATGAAGTTCGTCGAGCTGGTCAACGCCAACATGGACGAGTTGGCCGAGCTGCTGTCACGCGAGCACGGCAAGACGGTGCCCGACTCCAAGGGCGACATCCAGCGCGGCATCGAGGTCATCGAATTCGCCATCGGTATCCCGCACCTGCTCAAGGGTGAGTTCACCGAGGGCGCCGGGCCGGGCATCGATGTGTATTCGTTGCGCCAGCCGCTGGGCGTGGTCGCGGGCATCACCCCGTTCAACTTCCCGGCGATGATCCCGTTGTGGAAGGCGGGCCCGGCGCTGGCATGCGGAAACGCGTTCATCCTCAAGCCTTCTGAGCGCGACCCGTCGGTCCCGGTGCGGCTGGCCGAGTTGTTCGTCGAGGCCGGCCTGCCCCCGGGTGTGTTCCAGGTGGTCCAAGGTGACAAGGAAGCCGTCGACGCCATCCTGCACCACCCCGACGTCGAGGCCGTCGGGTTTGTCGGCAGCTCCGACATCGCGCAGTACATCTACGAGACCGCGGCCGCCAACGGCAAACGGTCACAGTGCTTCGGCGGTGCGAAGAACCACATGATCGTGCTTCCGGACGCCGACTTGGATCAGGCCGTCGACGCGCTGATCGGCGCCGGCTACGGCAGTGCCGGCGAGCGGTGCATGGCGATCAGTGTCGCCGTTCCGGTCGGGGACGAGACCGCAAACCGGTTGCGCAACAGGCTGGTTGAGCGGATCAACCAGCTGCGCGTCGGGCACAGCCTGGATCCGAAGGCCGACTACGGACCGCTGGTGACCGGGGCGGCGCTGGCGCGGGTGCGCGACTACATCGGCCAGGGCGTCGAGGCGGGTGCCGACCTGGTGGTCGATGGCCGCGAACGCACCACCGACGAGTTGACCTTCGACGATGCCAGCCTGGAGAAGGGCTTTTTCATCGGGCCCACGCTGTTCGACAACGTCACCACTGACATGTCGATCTACACCGACGAGATTTTCGGCCCGGTGCTGTGCATCGTGCGGGCCCGCGACTACGAGGAGGCGCTGCGGCTTCCGACCGAACACGAATACGGCAACGGGGTGGCGATTTTCACCCGCGACGGCGACGCCGCCCGCGACTTCGTGTCGCGGGTGCAGGTGGGCATGGTCGGGGTCAATGTGCCGATCCCGGTGCCGGTGGCCTACCACTCGTTCGGGGGCTGGAAGCGGTCCGGCTTCGGTGATCTCAACCAGCACGGCCCGGCGTCGATCCAGTTCTACACCAAGGTCAAGACCGTGACGCAGCGGTGGCCGTCGGGCATCAAGGATGGCGCCGAGTTCTCCATCCCGACGATGAAGTAGCTCAGGCGATGGAGTTGTTTGGTCTAGACGACGACGAACGGGTCATCACCGAGACGGCGGCCGCGTTCGCCGCCAAGAAGATCGCCCCGTTCGCGCTGGAATGGGATGCCGCACAGCATTTCCCGGTTGCCGAGTTGCGCGAGGCCGCCGGTTTGGGGATGGCCGCGATCTACTGTCGCGACGATGTCGGCGGTAGTGCGCTGCGCCGTCTTGACGGGGTGCGGATCTTCGAGCAACTGGCCACCGCCGACCCGACGACCGCGGCGTTCCTGTCGATCCACAACATGTGCGCGTGGATGGTCGACGCGTTCGGCACCGACGAGCAACGCAAAACCTGGGTGCCGCGGCTGGCCTCGATGGACGCCATCGCCAGCTACTGCCTGACCGAACCGGGTGCGGGCTCGGATGCCGGCGCGTTGAGCACCAAGGCCGTCAAACACGGCGGCGATTATGTGCTGGATGGGGTCAAGCAGTTCATCTCGGGCGCGGGTACCTCGGACGTTTATGTGGTGATGGCGCGCACGGGATCAGGCGGCCCCCGCGGCATCTCGGCGTTCATCGTCGAAAAGGGCACGGCGGGGCTGAGTTTCGGTGCACCCGAAGAGAAGATGGGTTGGCACGCGCAGCCGACCGCGCAGGTCGTCTTCGACGGGGTGCGGGTGCCGGCCGACGCGATGCTCGGTGGTAGCGACGGCGAGGGCGGCGGCTTCGGCATCGCGATGAACGGCCTCAATGGTGGCCGGATCAACATCGCCGCGTGCTCACTGGGCGGTGCGCAGGCCGCCTACGACAAGGCGGCCAGCTACCTCGCACATCGGGAGGCGTTCGGCGCCCCGCTGCTCGACGAACCCACCATCCGCTTTACCCTGGCCGACATGGCCACCGCGTTGGAGACGTCGCGACTGATGTTGTGGCGGGCCGCGGCCGCGCTGGACTCTGGCGCCGACGACAAGGTCGAGCTGTGCGCGATGGCCAAACGGTATGTCACCGACTCGTGTTTCGAGGTCGCCGACAAGGCGCTGCAGCTGCACGGCGGCTACGGCTATCTTCGCGAGTACGGTCTGGAGAAGATCGTGCGCGACCTGCGGGTGCACCGCATCCTGGAGGGCACCAACGAAATCATGCGGGTGGTCATCGGCCGAGCCGAAGCCGCCCGGGTCCGCGCCAGCGCCTAGGAGGGCCACAGCAATGTCCACCGTCGCGTTCTTGGGGCTTGGTCACATGGGCGGCCCGATGTCGAAAAACCTTGTCGACGCGGGCCATACCGTGCGGGGCTACGACCCGGTGCCCGCGGCGGTGGACGCCGCGACGGCCAACGGTGTCGAGGTGTTCGACAGCGCTGTCGCGGCGGTCAGCGGGGCGGAGGTCGTGATCACGATGCTGCCCAACGGTGATCTGGTCAAGCGCTGCTACGCCGAGATCCTGCCGGCCACCGGTGAGGGGACGTTATTCATCGACAGCTCAACCATTTCCGTCGACGATGCCCGTGAGGTCCACGCGTTGGCCGGTTCGCACCGCGTGGCACAGCTCGACGCGCCGGTCTCCGGCGGGGTCAAGGGCGCGGTCGCGGGCACGTTGGCCTTCATGGTCGGCGGCGACTCCGACGCAGTGCGTCGCGCCGAACCGATCCTGGAACCGATGGCAGGCAAGATCATTCACTGCGGCGACGCGGGTGCCGGCCAGGCCGCCAAGGTCTGCAACAACATGGTGCTGGCTGTGCATCAGATCGCGATCGGCGAAGCGTTCGTGCTGGCCGAAAAGCTCGGTCTGTCGGCGCAGTCGCTGTTCGACGTCATCACCGGCGCGACCGGAAACTGCTGGGCGGTGCACACCAACTGCCCAGTGCCCGGCCCGGTCCCGACATCGCCGGCCAACAACGATTTCAAGCCGGGATTCGCCACCGCGCTGATGAACAAGGACCTCGGATTGGCAATGGACGCCGTCCGCTCGACCGGTTCGACCGCACCACTGGGCAGCCACGCCGCCGACATCTACGCGAAATTCGCAACAACCAACGCCGACAAAGACTTCAGCGCGATCATCGAAACCCTGCGGGGTTAGATCTATCTGCCCGGCTTCTCCTCATCGCGCTACGCGCTCTGCATCGTCGCCGGTCTAGGCCGCCCGGCGGATCCACCAACGCCGGTGCGCCTGTTGGCAACTGGCCGCCGACAGCGGCTCGTCGACAACCACCGCGGGCAACCCCGCCATGGTCGACGCGCGCAGGCCAGCACCCGGACCGGTGACGGCCAGCGCGGCGCGCGGTGTAATTCCCATCTCCCACAACGCCAGCCGATACAACTCGCCCGCACCGGCCTGCCGAGCATCGGCTTCGGACAGGTCATCGATGCTGACGATGGTTTCGACCAGACCGTCGCCGAGTAGGTTGCGCACCAGCGCCTCGACGTCCGCCCGCGGTCGCGCGCTCACCACGCTCACCCAGATACCGGCGACGAAAAGACTCATCACCGCGTCGATCAGATCCGTCCTGGCATCGTCACCATCAATGCCGACCAGCACGGAATCCGCGTCGAAGATCACCGCACGCAATTCGGCGGTTTCGGTCCGTGATTCCCGGTCCCACCAAAACGTCCGCGCAGGACGAGTCTGACCCTTGGCTCGCACGCCAGTCAGGGTGCCCCGAATCGCCTCGGCCTAGCCTCCCCCATTAGGGGGATTCCGGTGGCGAACTTGCCTAGGGTGTTGCCATGTCTTCCGCGCCCGTCCGTATCGTCTTGGTCGATGACCACGAGATGGTCATCGAGGGGCTCAAGGCGATGCTGACCTCGTTCGAGGACCGGGTGCAGGTCGTCGGACAAGCCGTCGGTGTCGAGCGCGCGATCGAGGTCGTCGACGAACTGCGGCCCGACATCGTGTTGTGCGACGTGCGCATGCAGGGCTCCAGCGGATTGGACCTGTGCAAGATGCTGCGCGAGCGCCAGTCGGACCGCAAAGTCGTGATGCTGTCGGTCTACGACGACGAGCAGTACCTGTATCAGGCGCTGCGGGTGGGCGCCAGCGGCTATCTGCTGAAAAGCATCAGCAGCGACGACCTGGTGCGACAGCTGGAATTGGCGCACCAGGGCGACACCGTCATCGATCCGGGGATGGCCGCCCGCGCGGCCGACACCGCCGCCCGCATGCAGCGCGACGAATTCTGGCCAGGGGCCCGCCAAGGGCTGACGCAACGCGAGAGCGAGATCCTGGCCTGCATGGTCAACGGGCTGTCGAACCGCGGGATCGCCACAAAGCTGGTGATCGGCGAAGAGACGGTCAAGAGCCACCTGCGGTCGATCTACCGCAAGCTCGGCGTCAACGACCGCACCAGCGCGGTGGCAACCGCGCTGCGCGAAGGCATCTACCGATGAGCACCTCACCCCGCCGATCGCACGCCGTGCACGATCTCGTCGACACCGACCGCGAATTGGCATTGCTGCGCGAACTCATTCAGGCCGCCTCGACCGGGCCGGGGGTGGAGCCGCTGGCCGCCGCCGCGGCACGGATGATCACCGCGGCCACCGGAACCGACGTGTGCTTCGTGCACGTGCTCGACGACAGCGACCGCTCATTGACGCTCGCCGGCGCGACGCCGCCGTTCGACGGCCAGGTGGGAAAGATCCGGCTGCCCTTGGGATCCGGCATTTCCGGCTGGGTCGCCGAACATCGCGAGCCCGTGGTCATCACCGACGACAAGGAAGCCGACCCCCGCTATCTGCCGATCCAGTCGCTGCGGGGCCGCGACTTCACGTCGATGGTGTCGATGCCGATGGAGACCGATCCCGGCGGTTTGGTCGGCGTCTTGAATGTGCATACGGTCGCCCGCCGCGAATTCACCGGCGGCGACGTCGAATTGCTGCGCGTGATCGGCCGCCTCATCGCCGGGGCCATGCACCAGGCACGGTTGCACCGGCAGCTGGTGGCCAGGGAGCGAGCCCACGAGTTGTTCGTCGAGCAGGTGATCGAGGCGCAGGAGATCGAACGCCGCCGGGTCGCCGGGGATATTCACGACGGCATTTCGCAACGCCTGATCACGCTGTCCTATCGCCTCGACGCCGCGGCGCGGGCGGTCGGCAACGATCCCGTCGAGGCGTCCAGCCAACTCGCCGAGGCCCGCGAACTGGTCGGCTTGACGTTGGGCGAGGCACGGGTGGCGATCAGTGGATTGCGCCCGCCGGTGCTCGACGACCTGGGTCTGGCCGGCGGGCTGGCCAGCCTCGCCCGCTCGATTCCGGACTTGGACACCGAACTCGAGCTCGCCGACGTCCGACTGCCCGAGCACATTGAGATCGCGCTCTACCGGATCGCCCAAGAAGGCCTGCAGAACATCGTCAAACACGCGAATGCTTCGGTGGCGCGGCTACGATTCGCAATCGACGCCGGAAACATCGCTCGACTCGAAATCGTGGACAACGGAATAGGTTTCGATACCTTTGAGCACCCGCTGGGCAGCGACGAGATGGGCGGTTACGGTGTGCTGTCGATGGCCGAACGGGCCGAGCTGGTCGGCGGCAGGCTGAACATTCGCTCGCGGCCGGGCTCCGGGACAGCGGTCACCGCGACGATTCCGGTGCCGTCGCTGCTCGACTAGTGGGCCGAGCAGACGCAAAAGTTCCCGCACCTCCGGCGTGCCGGGGGCTTTTGCGTCTGCTCGCGCTTAGAAGTCGCCGGCGTTGCGCCGCAGCGTCTCAATCGACGACACCAGCGCCTGCGACTCACGCTCCGAAATGCCGATGTCGGAAAACACCTGCTCGTTGAGCGTGACGGTGGCATCCTCGACGGTCGAGCGGCCCAGGTCGGTGATCTGCACCAGCGTGGTTCGCCCGTCGGTCGGGTGCGGAACCCGTTGCACCAGCTTGTTGGCCTCCAGCCGGCGGATGGCGTGGGTGACGCTGGTGACGTGCACCTGCAGCCGGTCGGACGCCTTGGTGATCGGCAACGCCCCGCTCCGGCTGAACGCCAGCAGACGCAACAGCTCGAACCTCGAGAAACTCAAATCGTAAGGCCGCAAGGCATTTTCGACACGCGCTAGCAGAATCTGGTGGGCCCGCATCACCGACGTGACCGCGACCATGCCCTCGGCGACGCCGCCCCAGCCGGCCCGTTCCCAGTTCGTGCGCGCAACCGCGATCGGATCGCGGTTGTCGTGATGCGCGCGGTCAGGGGATGGGGCCACGCCCTTTCATACCAGGAAGCGGCCCTAAGTCAGCGACTTTTCCACCGCGGACAGCACCGCCAGCGTCGACGATTGGTCGCCGACGGAGATCCGCGCGCCGCCGTCGTCGTAACAGCGGACCCGCAGGCCGGCGTCCGCGAACACCTCCCGCCAGGGCCGTCGCGCGATCGGCAGGTAGACGAAGTTGGCGTGCGAATCCATGCTGTAGACACCCATCGCCATCAGTCGCAGCCGCACATTGTTGCGCTCGGACGTGATCCGGCGAATCCGCTGCGCAAGCTGGGCTTCGGCGTCGTATGAGGCCGCCACCGCAGCGACGGCGAGGTTGCTCATGCCGAACGGCAACTGCAGGGCCGACACCGTCGCGGCCAACTCGGGCGCGGCGAAGCCGTAGCCGATCCGCAGCCCTGCGAGCCCGTAAGCCTTGGAGAACGTCCGTAGCACAACGACATTCGGGAACCGACGGACCAGCTCTGGCCCGTCGACACGGTACCGGGCGGCGACGAATTCGATGTACGCCTTGTCGAGTAGCACGATGGTGTCCGACGGTATCTGCTGCAAGAACCACTCGAGCGCGAAGACCGCCTCCAGCGTGCCGGTCGGATTGTGCGGACGGCACAACACGACGACCTTCGCCTCTGCGGCCGCTTCGGCCATCCCCACCAGGTCCTGATACCCGTACTGGTCCAGCGGAACGGTGACCGGTCTCAGCCGGGCCATCTTCGCGAATATCGGGTAGCCGTCGAAAGTCGGCGTACTCATCACGATCCGGTCGCCGGGCCGAGTGACGGCGTGCAGCACCTGCATCGCCACCCCGGACGCCCCCGCCCCGACCACAACCTGCTCATCCTGGACGCCGATCCGATCGGCGATCATTCGGGGCAGTTGGCCGGGCAGGAATTCCGGATAACGATTGGCGCCGTCCAGGCTATGCGTCAACGCCGAGCGCACCGCGGGCAATGGCGGAAACGGACTTTCGTTGAGCGACAGAGCGTGTGGATCAACCGCCTGCGGAAGCGAAGCGATCACCTCGGCGGCCACCGAGGTGCCGAACGCGGGCTCAGCCATCAGCTGCGACCGCCCCAGCGCACCGCCGCGGCGCCGGCGAAGTCACCCGCGTGCGCGAACGCTGCCATCATGATCACATCGCCGGCCTCGAGCTGCGCCGACGTGATCGCTCGATCCAGGTTCACCGGAATACCGGCCCCGAACAGATTGCCGCATTCGTCGTAGGTGTCCAGGTGCCGCGACTCGGGAACCTCCAACGCCTCCCGCCAGTTGCGCAGGAACACCCGGTTGGGCTGGTTGGTGACAAGCAGGTCAATGTCTTTGCTGTTCAGGCCGATTCGGTCACACACCGCCAGCGCCACCTCGGGCACCTGACGGTTGCCCCGGGCCAGCACCTTGGCGATCTTGCTTTCGGTGAATCCGATGCAACCCTCACCCGGCCCCGGCTGCCACCACTTCCGCTCGGGTTCGATGACCAGGGTCATGTCACCGGCGTACTGACCGTACGTGCGACATTCGACATCGAGGATCGGTGACTGCTCCGACAGCTCCACGAGTCCAACCGCGGCGCCGTCCCCGGGAACCGCCGCCTGCGCCTTGCGGCGCACACCGGGCTGGTCGAAGACCTGGCCGGCGGCGTTCTGCGCAACGGCGATCAGCGCCGTCCGGCCCTCGCCGGATGCGATCAGTCGACGGGCGACATTGAGTGCCAACACAAATGCCGCACAGCCGCCGTTGTGCAGGTCCAGTACCCACGACGGTCGCATGCCCAGCCGGTGGGCAATCGCGCCACCGCCACCGTAGAACGGCACGTCCGGCATCTGGGCGTGGGTGATCAGGATGTCGACGTTTTCGATGACGTCGCGGCCATGCCGGTCGATCAGTCCCTGCGCGGCCCGCTCCACCATGTCGGTCGCGCTCTCGTCGGCGCCGACGTGGTGGCGGAAACTCGGACTGCGGAACATCACGTTCTCGCGCAACTCATCCGAGTCGGCGAAGCCTGCGTAATAGTCCGCGCCGATCGGCTCGCCGGGCAAATAGCTGGCGACGTCGATCAGGCTGACGGCGGGTGAGGTAGTCATTTCATCCACTCCGGGGTGATCGGCAGGCCATGCCGGTGGCGGTACTCGGCGATGCTCTTCAGGTTGTTCAACTCCAGCGCGTGGCCGGGGCCGAACAGGTCCCAGAAGTCGCCGACCCAGCCGCTGCGCCCCGCAGGGGCCGTCTCGGGATAGGGGTTGCTCTCATAGAACGGATGCCGGCAATTCGTCCACAGCACAACAGAACCCGGCTTGTTCAGTACCTCCTGCGCGTCGAGGACACGCATCAGATAGATCATCCACAGGTGCCGACCCTGATCCCACGCGCAGTGGTAGTCGACCGTGCGCGCCTGGGAATTGGCGTAGGTGCGGGTGTAGATCGTGGTGTCCGGCAACAACCGGTCGTAGGCCTCCCACAGTCCCGGTTCCTCGGTCGGGGTGAAGCCGCGCAGCGTGTAGGTCCATTCCTCCAGGCTGCGGGTGTCCGACAGGTACTCGAACAGCTCGTCAGGTGGGCAGTCCACGTAATCGTTGACCGTGCAGTACTTCCCGAACACCTCGTTGTGCGGATACACCGAGCGCATCTGGGTGAAGAAGGTGGCGGCGGTATCTTCCAGCGGCGTGGTTTCGATCCGGACCACGCCGTCGATCGGCTGGGTGGTACCGGTGTGGGTGGCGATATCGTCAAGCGCTTGCAGCGACATGGGCGTGGTCCTCCTGTGTGATTGAACTCGGTCGATGTGAATTGGGTTGATGGGTAGTGCGATTGGTTACAGCAGTGCTCAGAAACGGTGCGAAAGGGGGGATTTCGTCGGCGGCGCATTCCACGCTGACCACCGACGGACCGTCGATGTCGAGCGAGGCACGCACCGCGGCGGCCAATCCCGCCGCGTCGCTGACGTCCGTGGACGTCAGCTTGGGGAACATCGCGGCCAGGCCGGCCCCGAGATGACTGGGCGAGAAGCGGTTGTAGCTGTAGAAGTCGTTGTAGTACAGCTGCTCGCGGGTCACACACATGGCGTGGGCGTTGTTGTTGAGCAACACGAACGTCACCGGAAGCCGGTAGTGCACCGCGGTGTGCACCTCCATGCCGTGCATGAAGAACGCGCCGTCCCCGGCGATCACCACGACCCGTTGGCTCGAGCCGCCAGCTTTCCTGCGGGCGAACGCCATCCCGATACCGGCCCCGAAGCTGTAGCCCATGCCACCCATGCCAAGGGCGACCGCGAAGCGTCCCCGACGACGCACCGGAAGGTAATGAATCGCTGCCGCGCCGGTGTTTCCGGCATCGACGACGATGTCGACTCCGGCGGGCAGCGCCTGATCGAGTTCGGCCATCGCGTCGCGGTAGCGCACTCCCGGACCGTCGAAATCCGGCGGCGTCAGCTCGGTGTGCGGAACAGCGTCCGGTACCCGGAGCCCGGCGGGCCGGCCCGCGCCGACCAGCGCGTCGGTCAACATCCGCAGCGACAGTCGCAGATCGTCGGTGTGGACATGAGTGCAGGCGAGGTAGGGCGGCGCCGAGCCGATGGACATCGTCGGCACCGCGGCCAACGCCTCGTCCAGGCCGGTCCGCGCGGTCACCGCGAGCCGGGTGCCCACCACCAGGCAGAGCCCGCTGTCGGCCACCGCCTTGGCCACGCCCGGGTGGCCCATCACACCGGTGACGCCCAGCGCCGACGACGATCCGAAACCGGGTGTTCCCGCCACGTCCTTCGCATCGGGCACACACGCCACTCGGGCCCGCAGCACACCGCGAAGTTCCGCAAGCTCGGCGCGCGCGTCGTCACGGGCGACCTGCTCGCCGGCGATGATCGTGACCGGCCCGGTGGCCTTGCGCAGGGCACGCACAATCGGATGTGGGTCGCCGATCGATCGAGGCCGGCCAACGTCCAACGAGCAGCCACGGTTGATCACGGTCTGCTGAATATCTTTGGGCAACAGCAACACTGCCGGCCCGCCGGTGCGCGCCGCGGCAATGGCGGCCGGTAGCGCCGACACGATGTCCTCGGCGTTGCTCACGCGTTTGCAGAACACCGACACCTGTGCGAACAGCGCCTCGGCGTTCAGCGATCCGTTGCGTCCACTGGTGTCCTGGAAGCTACCCTGACCGTCCATCCCGGTCGCCGGTTGACCGACCAGGGCCAACACCGGTACCCGGCTGGTGAACGATTCGCCAAGGGCCGGAACAAGATTCAGCGCTCCCCCGCCGGACGTCGCGGCGACCACCCCCAGGCCCGCGCCGCTGCGGCTGTAACCATCAGCCATCGTCGCGGCGGAAAACTCATGCTTGGCCAGCACGGCGGTGATGTCCGGGCGGAAATAGGCGGCGTCGTAAAGGTCCTCGATGTTGGCACCGTCGACACCGAAGATGTACTCCACCCCGGCACTCGCGAGGTGCCCGACGATGTGGTCGACCACCCGGTGAATTCTCGACATACCAGGGACACGACGTACACCCAATTTCGGTTCAACACCGTTTGCCGGTGAACCAGGTGGCGTCGGGATCCGTGTTACTCCCGTGCAGGACGTCATTGTGGTGGGCGCCGGGCCGGCCGGCCTGGCCGTGGCCCGTGAACTCGGGCATCGCCATTCGATTTCGGCGCTGGTCGTCGAGAAGTCCACCGCTCCCGCGGTGTCGTGGCGCAACCGCTACGACAATTTCCGGCTGAATACCAATGGTTTTCTGTCGCATCTTCCCGGACAACGGATTCCACTGCGCTCCGGTCGCTGGCCGACCAAGGAAGACATGGTCGGATACTTCGACAGCTACGTGCGGCGGCAGAACATCACGCTCGCGCTGGGCTGCGAGGTCAACCGGATCGACCGGGCCCGGGAGGGCTGGCGGGCGGACACCTCGCGGGGCGATATGTGCGCGCCCGCGATCGTGCTGGCCACCGGCCGCTACCGCACCCCCGCCATCCCGCCCTGGCCGGGCCTGAGTGGCTTCACCGGCGATGTGGTGCATTCGGCCGACTTTCGCAATGCGTGGCCGTTTCGCGGCCGCAACGTGCTGGTGGTGGGCGCGGGTAATTCGGCCGCCGACATCGCGGTGCAGCTCGCCGACAACGGCGCCGGCAAGGTCTGGCTGGCGGTGCGCACACCACCGCATCTGGTCCGCCGGGCCATCGGGCCGATACCGTCGGACGTGTTCCTGGAGTTGTTCGCGCGGGTGCCCGCACGGCTGGTCGATCCGGTGATCGCGCGACTCAATCGTCTTCTGCTGGGCGATCTTTCGCCCTATGGCTTCGGTCGGCCGCCGCTCGGGTTGAAGGCGACCGTGGAAAGCCGGGGCCGCATTCCCACCCTGGCCGATGAGCTCGTCAGCCGGGTGCGAGCCGACCGCATCGACGTGGTGGCCGCGGTCGCGGCGCTCGAGCGCAGCCGGGTGATCCTGGCCGACGGCACCGGCATCGCGCCCGACGTGATCATCGCGGCCACCGGCTTCGACCCCGATCTGGGCGGTCTGGTGGGCCATCTCGACGTTCTCGACGACCAGGGCCATCCGCGCGGCGGCTTCTCCTCCGATCTCGGTGGCGGGATGTTCGCCATCGGTCACGGCATTCCGCCCAACGGCCCGCTGCGGGCGATCCGGCTGGCGGCGACGCCGCTGGCCGCTGAGATCGCGAACTATCTGGCGACCACGACAAAGGGGAAGCAATGGCACTACTCACCGCAAAGCGGTTCTTCCACCGCGGTGTAGACGGATACGAGGCGGCGCGCCGCGAAACAGTGTGGAATGCCATTCTGCCGCAGCGCTTTCCCGACGTGATCGTGCAGGCGTGCGACGCCGACGACGTCGTCGCGGCAATCCGCTACGCGCGGGCGCAGGGCTACCGGGTCGGTATCCGTTCCGGCGGACACAGCTGGGCGGCGAGCCATCTGCGTGATGGCGGCATGCTGCTCGACGTCAGCCGGCTCGACCACTGCAGCATCGACGCCGACGCGATGACGGCCCGGGTCGGGCCCGGTGTCATCGCCAGTGCCTTTGCGACCAACCTCGACGCACAAGGCCTCTTCTTCCCGTCGGGCCATTGCGAAGGCATCCGCCTCGGCGGGTACCTGCTGCAGGGCGGGTACGGGTGGAACAGCAAGGTCGTGGGGCCGGCATGCGAGAGCGTGCTCGGCTTGGAAGTCGTTACCGCCGAGGGCGAAAAGCTTTACTGCGACCCCGAGCATCATCCCGACCTGTACTGGGCGGCCCGCGGCAGCGGACCGGGATTCTTCGGTGTGGTCACGTCTTTCACCCTGCGACTGCACGTACGCCCGGCGGTGCTGGGCACCTGCTTGTACATGTATCCGATCGAGGTCGCCGACGAGGTGTTCGGTTGGGCCCGCTCGATCAGCGCCGAGGTCGACGACCGGGTCGAGCTGCAAGTCCTCACCTCGCGCAATGCCCCGGAAGTCGGGCCTGATGTGCCCACCATCGCGATCGCGTCACCGGTGTTCGCCGATTCCGACGACGAGGCAGCGAAAGCCCTTGCGATCCTTGGCACGTGCCCGGTGATCGATCGGGCGATCGCCAATCTTGCGTACATGCCGACGACTCTCGCCAACTGGTACTCGGCAGTGATGATGAAATACCCTGCGGCCCACCGGTATAGCGTCGACAACATGTTCACCTCGGCGTCGGCCGAGGAACTGCTGCCGGGAATTCGGGGGATCATCGATTCTCTGCCGCCGCACCCGTCACATTTCGTGTTCGCCGGCTGGAAGCCGTCCGCGCACCGCGCCGAGCTGGTGTACGGCGTCGAAGACGAGATCTACCTGGGGCTTTACACCGCCTGGAGCGATCCGGCCGACGACGAGCGCTATGGCGACTGGGCCCGTTCCAACATGGCGGCAATGTCGCATCTTGCGACCGGTATCTCGCTGGCCGACGAGAATCTCGCCCGACGCCCGGCCACCTTCATCAGTGAGCCGAACATGGCCCGGCTGGATCGGGTGCGCGCCGCCTACGATCCGGACGAAATGTTCTACAGCTGGATGGGCAGCTTCTAAGCCACCGGCGGACTAAATCCATGGGTGGTTCGGGCTCTGTCAGAGCGAACGCTGCAGCAGCACCTGTCCGTTGTCGGCGGAGACCACCTGCACCTGAGAGATCTGGTCGACCGGCGTCGACGTGCTACCCCCCAGCTTCGCGGTGTGGCCCGGGTCGGCGATCCACGTGCCCAACTGGGTGTGGGAGCCGTCGCGGCCCACCACCACCATCGCCAGCCTGTCGTGGTGGGCGGTCACCGGGGCCAGGCAGACGCAGTTGAGGTCGATGTACGTGCCCCACTCCCGGCTGCTCAGCGAGAACGTCGAGGCCAGCGCCTTGGTGCCGACCTGGTCCATCTGCAGCACGGACACACTGGCCTGCGGCGGCGTCGAGGCCGGGTGTGGCGACCAGACGCCGACGAAGATGCCGACCGCCAGCAGCACGGCCGCGGCGGCACCCGATGTCCACGTCACCATCCGGACCCGGAACCGACGGCGGCGCACCTCGGTCATCAACGACGGGAGCAGGTTCGGCGGCTGTTCGAGATGCTCATCGGCATCCATCGCGGCGACCGCGCCGCCGTCGAGCTTCGAGAGCAGCGCCGGCATGCCGCTGAGTTCGGCGACAGTCTGGCTGCACTGCGGGCAGCCGCTCAGGTGCGCCTCGAATTCGCGCCGATCGGCGGGCGACAGCGAGCCGAGCACATAGGCCGCGTCCCAGGTCGCGTAGTCGTGCAGGTCGCCGGTGGGCATGTCACTGTCACCGGGCTGGCCGAAACCCCCGATAACCCTCATCGTGACTCCCCAATTGCTGTTATGAACAGGTATTCGTAGTGGAAGGCGGCCCGGATGGGCGCTAGATCCGTCATCGGGTCACCCCCATCTCCTGCAGAGTGAGTCGCAAGGCCCGTACCGCGTAGTGTAGTCGCGATTTGACCGTGCCTTCGGCGATGTCGAGGTCGGCGGCGATCTGTGCGGTGCTCCAGCCGCGGTAGTAGGACCGCTCGATCACGGCGCGATGGTCGACCGACATCTGTGCCATGGCGTCGCCGATCAGCAACCGGTCCAGCGCCGAGTCGACCTCGTCGGGGGTCGACCGTTCCGGCACACCCGGGTCTTCCAGCGAGCCAACGATATTGCGAAACTTGGGGCTACGTCGTTCGTCGATGATCATGTTGCGTGCGACGGTGAAAAGCCATGCCCGCGCCGAGCGTTCGGTGTCACCGACCACCTCGGGATGTTGCCAGGCCCGCAACAGCGTCTCCTGGACCACGTCTTCGGCGCGGGCGGCGTCGCTGGTCAGCCGGAGCGCGTAGCGCCACAACGGCGCGGCATGCTCGTCGTAGAGCGCCTTCATCAGTACAGCCTCGTCGTCTGCACCCGTGAGCCGGCTCACTCGATCACCTCCTGATAAGTGATACGAGTGGCGTCGCCATCCAGTTCAACCTGGGAATTCAGCATCATGGCCCCGGTCAGTCCGCGATCCAGTTGCCGTGGAACCCATGCGGCACCCGGCGCGGCATTCGGATGCGGGCCACCGGCTCACCCTCGAAATCGGAGGCGTCGACGATGACCAGATCGCTGCTGTCGGTCGCCGGGTCGTAGACATACGTCAGGTACCACCCGGCGAGTTCGTCGGGCCGCCCGTCCGCGGGCGCGAACACGGCCTCGCCGGGCATCCCGGCCGCCTCGCCGCGGCCACCGAATCGATGCTCGACCGCGGTGTCGTCGCGCAGGTCGTAGCGGATGAGCGCGCCGCTGCCGACGGCGACGGCGTGCCGCGCCGCGGTGCCGGCCAGCCGGTCGTCGACGCGCGGGAACTCCACGCCGCGGTCGTCGAGCTGCGTCTCGTCGACGACGCCGCTGTCCAGGTTGATCGTCCAGCGCCACAGCGCCGCGTCGGCCCCGAAATCGCTGTTCTCTCGCCACATTTCGTCGTATCTGAGCACCTCGAGCACGATGGCATTGCGGCCGGAGTCATAGGCGTTGGCGATGTGGAAGACGAAGCAGGGGTCGATGTCGAACCACCGCAGCTGTCCGTACGGGTCGTCGCGGCGCAACACCCCGAGACGGGCCGGGTACTGGTCGTCCCAGCGGTACGGCAGGTCACGCTCGTAGGGCCGGGTGAGCGCTACACCCGGGTCGAACAGCAGCGGCAGGTCCAAGAACACCACGTATTCCGCGGTCAACGCGAAATCGTGCATCAACGTCAGCGCGGGTACGTCGATCGGGCGGCTGATCGTCAACTGGCCGTCGGCGTCGGCACGGTGATAGCTGACATGCGGCTCAAAGATGTTGCCGCAGCCAAAGAAATGCAATTCGCCGGTCGTCGGGCAGATCTTCGGATGTGCGGTCATCGAATCGGTCAAGGCGCCGCCGAAGTCGTGAACGCCCAACGTTTTCAGGTCGTTGCTGATCTCGTAGGGCAGCGAGAATTCCATCAACGCCAGGGTCTTTCCGGCATGCCGGACGACATGGGTGTTGGCGATGCTGGAGTGCAGATTTCGGCTGCCGTCGTCGTT
>DATNFI010000082.1:0-12721 GCA_035606475.1 Mycobacterium sp.
TCCCTGTTCTGATAGCGGCGCCGACTATCTGGCTGGCGAGGCCGACCGGTCCCGCCAGCCAGCTGGCTGCTCCTCGTCCCACCCCGGTTGTGCGACGATCCGGTGCGTGATCCGGTTGAGCGCGGCGTCGACTTGCGCCCGGTCGGGCCGGCCTTGGAAATTCGGTGCGCGAGTGAGCTTGTCGATGATCCAGCTCTGCAGCAGCGACGTGACGAAGTCGACCTCACGGGCACCGGCCGGGGTGAGCCAAAAGCGGTCGATGTCACGTTGCGCGTAGCCGCCGCGGACCAGCCGGTCGAAGGTCGGCTCGAGCACCTCGTACGGAATCCCGAACTGGTCGCTGATATCGGTGATCCGGGCGATACCCAAGGCCCGCTGATACCGGTTGATCCGCAGCAGCGCCCACAACTCGGCGACGTCGAGTCGGCAGTCCGGCCGCAAGGCGATGCTGCGCAACCGCACACCCGGTTCGCCACGCATCAGGCGCCCGATCGCGGTTTCCAACATCTCGTCCGGCGTCTGTGTGGTCGGCATCGCGAACCCGTCGCCGAGGTCGGCGGCGTTTTGACCGATGTCGCGCAGCGGCACCTCGCGCAGGAACAACGCCAGGGTGAACCCGACGAGTGCGACCGGGACCGCCCACAGGAACACCTGGGTGAGCGACGCGGCGTAGGCGGCCACGATCGGCGCGGCCTGCCCGTGCGGCAGTCGGTGCAGCGCTTCGGGCGAACTCGCCGCCGCCGGCGGCGCGCCGGCCGCCGCTAGCGCGGGACCGATCCGGCCGTGCAGGAAGTTGGTGAACAGCGAGCCGAAGATCGCTGCGCCGAACGAACTGCCGATCGTGCGGAAGAACGTCACCCCCGACGTGGCGACGCCGAGGTCCTCGAAACTCGAGATGTTCTGCACGATCAGCACCAGCACCTGCATGCACGACCCGATGCCGGCGCCGAGGATGAACAGGTAAACCGATTGCAACAGTGTCGATGTCGACGGGTCCATCCGGGACATCAGCCCGAAAGCCAGGGCCATCACCGCCGTTCCGGCGACCGGAAAAATCTTGTAGCGACCGCTCCGGCCGACCAGGACACCGCTGCCCATCGAGGTCAACAGCATGCCCGCGACCATCGGCAGTGTGCGCAGACCCGATGTCGTCGCCGAGACCCCATCGACGAACTGCATGTACGTCGGCAGGAACGTCAATGCACCCAGCATGGCGAACCCGACCACGAACGACAGCACGCAGCAGACCGTGAAGACGGGGTTGGCGAACAGCCGGGTCGGCAGGATGGGCGCGGATTCCGGCCCAGACGAACGGCTTTCGACCCAGACAAAAATGGCCAGGGCCGCCGCGGAGGCGGCGAACAGCACGACGATCGTCGGCGAACTCCATGGATAGGTGGTGCCACCCCAGCTGGTGGCCAGCGTCAGCCCGGTCGCTCCGAGCCCGACGAACAGGATGCCGGCATAGTCGATGACCGGTTTCCCGCGCGTGGCCAGCGACGGGATCGCCGCGGCGGCAACGAAAAAGACGACGATCGAGACCGGCACATTGATCCAGAACGCCCATCGCCAGGTCAGGTGATCGGTGAAATAGCCACCCAGCAGCGGGCCGATCACCGTGGTCACGCCGAACACCGCGCCCAATGCGCCCTGATAGCGGCCACGATCCCGCAGCGGAATGACCTCGCCGATCAGCGCGGCGGCGGTGACCGTGACGGCTCCCCCGCCGATGCCCTGCAGCGCCCGGGCGGCCACCAGCATCGTCATGGATTGCGACAGTCCGCACAGCACCGAGCCGAGCACGAAGAACGTCACCGCCGCTTGGAAAACCACCTTGCGGCCGAACAGATCACCGAGCCGGCCGACCAAGGCTGTGGTGATCGTCGACGCGAGCAGATAGCTGGTGACCACCCATGACTGATGGCCCGCCCCACCCAGATCCGCGACGATCGTCGGCAGTGCGGTGGCGACGATGGTTTGGTCCAGCGCCGCCATCAGCATGCCCAACACGATCGCCAAGAAGACGAGGTTGCGACGCTGGGGGTTCACCAGTGCGCCGCTGGGTTCGGGTTCTGCTGCCGTCTGCGCTGTCGTCATACGCAGTTGCTATAGGCGCTCAGTCGCCGCCCGCTTGACCCGTCGTCGGCGGACGCGAAACGCACTGAGCCGAATACAGTTCCTCCCCGAGCTTGTCCATCAGTTCCAGCTGGGTCTCCAGGTAGTCGACGTGGTTTTCCTCGTCGGCGATGATGCCCTCGAGCAGGGATGCGCTGGTGGAGTCCTGCTTCTCGCGGCACATGATGACGCCGGGCTTGAGGCGGTTCAGCACCTCGTACTCGATCGCCAGGTCGGCTTCGAACTGCTCGCGCAGCGTCTGACCGATGCGCAACGAGAAGAGGCGCTGGTAGTTCGGCAAGCCGTCCAGCAGCAGGATGCGGTCGGTAATCGCCTCGGCATGGCGCATCTCATCGAAGGATTCAGCGCGGGTGTGGCCGGCCAGCTCGGTGAACCCCCAATTCTCCTGCATCTTGGCGTGCAAGAAGTACTGGTTGATCGCGGTGAGTTCGCTGGTCAGCTGTTCGTTCAAAAGGCGCAAAACATCAGGGTCACCTTGCACGATCGCTCCTTAATTTTCCCCTGGCACGGATTCGAGTCGCGGCTGTAAACGGTGAGGTTGGGCTGGAACGCCACCGCCTGCCAAGGACAAATCTAGTCCAGATTACCGACAACGTCGTGTTGATTCGGGCGGCGATTTCACTAAAAGTGCTGGTCAGAGGCTATCCTAAGTAAGGATAGCCTTCGCGAACTAAGTTAGGTTAGACTTCCCTACATGCGGGCTGACCGGTCATCGAAGACCCCGATTGACGGGGTCTGCTGATGTACGTCTGTCTCTGCGAAGGTGTCACCAGCCAGACCGTCTCTGACGCGGTCGCCAGCGGCGCATCAACTTCCAAAGAGGTCGCCGCGAGATGCGGCGCGGGCTTGGACTGCGGCCGTTGCCGGCGCACGGTACGGGCGATCATCGAAGCCGCGGCTCAGCTGCAACCCACCGGCAGCTAGCGGTCAACTTCCCCGCTTGGCGGTGAAATCCGCCAGCGCCGCCGCGTTCGCCTGACCGCCCAAAAGCTGTGCGAAATGCGCATTTTCGCGCTCCGTCGCCGCGGCGATGTGCGCCACGGTGGGCTCGACGATGGACTGCTTGACGGCGATCAGGCTCGGAATCGACCGCGACGCCAGGATTTCGGCATGCCTGCGCGCCTCGGCGAGCAACGTGTCGGGTTCACACACCTTCCAGACCATGCCCATGGTCAGCGCTTCCTGCGCACTCACCCACTCCGAGGACATCAGCATCCAGGCCGCGTTCTGCCGGCCGATCAACCGCGGCAGCAGATACGACGAGGCCGCCTCGGGCGCCACGCCCAGGCTGGTGAACGGACACTTCAGCCGCGCGGTCGACGACATGAACGCCAGGTCCGCGTAGCCCAGGATGGTGGTGCCGATGCCGACGCCCACGCCGTTGACCGCGCAGATCAGCGGCTTGGGAAACCGGGTCAGGGCGTCGATCATCGTGGTGAAATGCGACCCCTGGTTGGCCATTGCGGGATCGGTGATGCGGGCCTGCATCTCGTTGAGGTCGTTGCCCGCGCTGAATGCGCGCCCGGCCCCGGTCAACAGCACGACGGCGACGTCGGGATCCTCGGCAGCCTGTTGCAGCGCCTCGGCGGTCGCTTGGTAGAGCGCCTCGTTGAATGCGTTGAGCGTGTCGGGCCGGTTCAGCGTGAGCGTGCGGACCCGGTTTTCGTCGTCGATCTGCAGTATCACGGGTCTCCTCAACCGTTAAAGGGTGTCTTGAACACGTAGCGACTGGTCGGCACGGTGTCGATGTTCTCGTTGGCGCCGAAAGCCGACGTGCTGGCGACCATTCGGGCCAGCCGCTGCTGCAGGTCGGCATCGTCGGCGGCGCCGAAGAACGCCTGCAGGTCGGTGACGGCCTCGATCGGGAACAGTTCCTCGACGATGCCGTCCAGCTGTGGCGCATCCGGCGTCAGCGCGCGTGCGACCGCGTTCTGGGTGTAGCCGAAGGTGGACTGCGTCTCGATCGCCACCGAGGTGTGATCGTGCTGCCAGCGCCGCAGCCAGGTCGCGTGATCCAGCTCGGCTGGGCGGCGCAACAAGGCGATGTTCGCCAAACCTGTTGTGCGCTGGCCTAGTTCGAGTGGCGCCAGCAGCGGGTTCGATTCGGTCACCAGATAGGCCGCCAGCTGATCGCACTCCATTTCCAGCAAGCGCAGAGCTGCCGCGATCTGATCGCCGTAACACTGCCGGGTCCACATGCTGACCACCGCGGCTACCGGCGGGTCGAGCGTCGTCAGCGTCATCAGCGAATGACGCACGGCGTCGTCACGGACGTTGACGGCTAGGCCCTGGACACCGAGCCGAAGAATGGCCTCGGCGACCGGTCCGCGCTGCCGCTGGCACCAGTCCTCATCGCGGTTGGCCGCCCTGAGCAGGGTCACTACTTTTTCCATGGTCGTAACCTATTCCGAGCGTTCCCGCGCCCAGCGCGGCTGAATGAACACGCCTTCGGCCTCGACGGTGACTCCCTCGGCGTCGGCGAGGTGGCCGACGGCGTAGGTCTTCACTCCCTCGGTGTGGGTGATGCGGGCCTCGGCATGCAGGTCTCCGAGCCGGGTGGCCCGCACGTAGCGGAAGTTGATGGTGCCGGTCAGGCGGGGGTTGATGCCGTCGCTGGCGGCCTCCCCCAGCAGGTGATCCAGTACCAGCGCCGCCACGCCGCCGTGGACGTGACCGGGCGGTCCCTCGTATGCGGCGCCGAGATGGAAATCGCACACCGATGTGCCGGAGTCGTCGCGGTGGATCTGCACCGGTGGCGCGAGCGGATTGCGGATCCCGATGACGGCGTTGCCCCAGGCCATCCGCTCACCGGTGGCCAGATAGCGCACACCGAAGCTTCCCTCAGTCTGCCGGTGGCGCAAACGTGCTGTGGCCGAGTCGATTTCAGCCTTGGCTGCCGCGACGGTGTCGGAGTCCACCTCGGTCCGGATCGTCGCGTCGATCAGCGCCCGAACCGACTCGGCCAGCGGCTGGTAGACCGCCCGCAGCCGTTCGACGTCCGCTGCGCTGAGGTCTTCGAGCGTGAAGTCCAACATCTAGCGAAACTAGAACACGTTCACTTCGACCGCGATAGTGGGGTGGGCCTGGCTACCTGACCGGGCGTACTTGCTGGTCGGTGGCGAGCAGCTCACCGATCACGCCGGCAAGTCGGCGATACGGCCCTTCACGCCCGCTGGCCGACCTAAACGCCAACCCGATCCGGCGGCCGGGCCGGGGCGTGGCGAAGTACGCCAGATCCAGGCGGCTGCGCACGGTCTCCACCGGCACCGCGCTCTGCGGGATCAACGTCACGCCCAGCCCGCCGGCGACGCACTGCACGGCCGTCGCCAGCGACGCGGCCCGGGTATTGGCCAGTTCGGCGTGCACACCCGCTTTGCGGCAGACGTCCAGTGCCTGGTCGCGCAGGCAGTGTCCCTCGTCGAGCAGCAGCAGCGGTAGCTCGGCCAGCGTGGCGGGCAGCACACGCTTCTTACCCGCCAGCGGATGGCCGAGTGGCAACGCCAGCACGAAATCTTCGTCGTAGATCGGGATTTCGGCGATGCCGCCGGCTTCGGCCGGCAGGGCGATCAGCGCCGCGTCCACCGAGCCCGCGCGCAACCCGGTCAGCAGCCGTTCGGTCTGGTCCTCGATCACCCGCAACGTCAATCCGGGCAGTCGATCATCCAGTCCCGCAAGCAATGTCGGCAACACGTAGGGCGCCACCGTCGGAATCAAGCCGAGCCGGATGGTGCCCTGCAGTGGGTCGGCCGATCCCGCGGCCGCCGCGGTGAACGCCGTTGCCGCCTCGATCACCACCTGGGCCTGGGGCAGCAGCGCGTGGCCTTCCGTCGTCAGGAAGACGCGACGGGTGGAGCGTTCCACCAGCCGCACTCCGAGCCCAGTCTCCAGTGCCGATAGCGCCTGCGAGAGGGTCGATTGGCTGACGCCGAGAGTCGTTGCGGCACTGCCAAAGTGCTGCTTCTCAGCGACGGCGACGAACGCCCGGAGTCCGGCGATCGTCGGCTGATAACTCTTATCGGTCATACCTATCAGTGTAGTGGGAAAGATCACCTTTTATTCAAAGTGTGAATCGGGCATGCTGGAGGTATCAGAAATCTTGACTAAATCCAATTTGAGTGGAGGAGCGACATGGCATTGCTGACCATCGGCGACCAGTTCCCGGCCTACGAGCTGACCGCATTGATCGGTGGCGACCTTTCCAAGGTCGACGCGCAACAGCCCGAAGACTACTTCACCACGATCACCAGTGGCGATTTCGACGGCAAGTGGCGGGTCGTCTTCTTCTGGCCGAAGGACTTCACCTTCGTGTGTCCCACCGAAATCGCCGCCTTCGGCAAGCTGAACGACGAGTTCATCGACCGCGACACCCAGGTGCTCGGCGTTTCGGTGGACAGCGAATTCGTGCACTTCCAGTGGCGCGCTCAGCACGAAGACCTGAAAAAGCTTCCGTTCCCGATGCTTTCGGACATCAAGCGGGAGCTGGTCGAGGCCACCGGCGCGCTCAACAAGGACGGCGTTGCCGACCGCGTCACCTACATCGTCGACCCGAACAACGAAATCCAGTTCGTCTCGGTGACCGCCGGCTCGGTGGGACGCAACGTCGATGAGGTGCTGCGGGTGCTCGACGCCCTGCAGTCCGACGAGCTGTGCGCGTGCAACTGGCGCAAGGGCGACCCGACGCTGAACGCGGGCGAGCTGCTCAAGGCTTCGGCCTGATCGGAGGAGGGGCGCACATGAGTCGCGCCACTGACGATGCAGAACGAAGTGATGAGGAGGAGGGGCGCACATGAGTATCGAAAACCTGAAAGAGGCGCTGCCGGAGTACGCCAAAGACCTCAAGCTCAACCTCGGCTCGATCAGCCGCAGCACCGTGCTCAACGCCGAACAGCTATGGGGCACGCTGCTGGCCAGTGCCGCCGCGACGCGAAACACCCAGGTGCTGACCGAGATTGGCGCCGAGGCGGCCGACGAACTGTCCGCCGAGGCCTACCAGGCGGCACTGGGTGCCGCCTCGATCATGGGTATGAACAACGTGTTCTACCGGGGCCGCGGCTTCCTGGACGGCAAGTACGACGACCTGCGTCCGGGGTTGCGGATGAACATCATCGGCAACCCGGGCGTCGACAAGGCCAACTTCGAGCTGTGGTCGTTCGCCGTGTCGTCGATCAACGGCTGTGAACACTGCGTGACCGCCCACGAGCACACCTTGCGCGAGGCGGGCGTCGACCGCGAGGCGATCCTGGAGGCGCTGAAGGCGGCGGCCATCGTCGCCGGCGTCGCCCAGGCGATCACCACCGCGCAAACGCTGGCGACCGCGGGATAGGTAGCTCTCGCCCGTAGACTCCGGGCTGTGGTCGTCAATGATGTTGATCTGCAGCACTTGCGACGCTGCGTCGAGCTTGCCCGCACCGCACTGAAAGCCGGGCACGGTCCCTTCGGTGCGGTGCTGGTGGGCGCCAACGGGCGGACATTGTATGAGGACCACAACCGGGTCACCGACCGCGACCAGACGCTGCATGCCGAGCTGGGCGTCATCCGATGGGCGGTCGCGAACATGGCTCCGGTGCAACGTATTCGCGCCACCCTGTACACATCGTGCGAGCCCTGCCCGATGTGTGCGGCCGCGCATGGCTGGGCGGGTCTGGGGCGCATCGTCTATGCGACGTCGAACGACCAGCTGGCGAAGTTGCTGACCGAATGGGACGCGCCGGCGCTGCCGGTGGCCATGGTGCCGGTCACGACAGTGGTGCCGCGGGCCGTGGTCGACGGCCCGGCACCCGAACTCGACGAGGAATTGACAGCGCTGTACGAAGCCAGGTACCGCCGATGACCACGCCCGGCTGGGTCGAGCATGTGATCTGGTGGCACGCCTATCCGCTCGGCTTCGTGGGCGCGTTTCCGACCGCCGCTCCCCCGAGTGCTTGCGAGCATCGACTGCGGCGTCTCGTCGAATGGTTCGATCACGCGATCGAGTTGGGCGCTTCCGGAATCGCGCTCGGGCCGATCTTCGCTTCACGCACCCATGGCTACGACACCACCGATCACTACCGCATCGACCCGCGGCTCGGTGACGACGACGACTTCGACCACCTGATCGACGAGGCTCGGCGGCGCGGGTTACGGGTGCTGCTGGACGGGGTGTTCAACCATGTCGGCACCGAATTTCCTCGTTACCGCGAGGCCGTGAATGACGAAGCGGCCGCGCGCTGGTTCCGCGGGCGACCTGGCCGCTTCCACACTTTCGAGGGCCACGACGGTCTGATCACGCTCAACCACGACAACCCCGAGGTCGTCGACTACACCGTCGACGTGATGGGTCACTGGCTGAATCGCGGGGCCGACGGCTGGCGTCTTGACGCGGCTTACGCTGTGCCGCAGCACTTCTGGAGTTCGGTGTTACCACGCGTTCGTCAGTCACACCCGGACGCCTGGTTCGTCGGAGAACTGATTCACGGTGACTACGCCGCAGTGGTGCGCGACACCGGATTCGACTCGGCCACCCAGTACGAGTTGTGGAAAGCGATCTGGAGCGGCCTCAACGACGGCAACTTCTTCGAGCTGAATCATGCCCTGCAACGGCACAGCGAATTCATGGAAACCTTTGCGCCGCTGACCTTCATCGGCAACCACGACGTCACCCGCATCGCCAGCCAACTCGAGCGTCCCGAGCATCTCGCCCACGCCCTCGTCATTCTCATGACGGTGGGCGGCGTGCCCAGCATCTACGCCGGCGACGAATTCGGCTACCGCGGCGTCAAAGAGGAACGATTCGGCGGTGACGACGCGGTACGGCCCGAATTCGGCTCTCCCCCTGCGCCACTCGACGAGCATGGTGTCCAGACATGGTCGCTGCACCAGTACCTGGTTGGCCTGCGGCGACGGCACCCGTGGCTGTACGGCGCGTCGACATCGGCGCTGCAGCTCGACAACCGGCAGTACGTGTATGAGGCTCGCCGTGGTGATGAGGCGTTGATCGTCGCGCTCAACATCGACGACAGGCCGTTGAGCGTGCGGCTGGACTCCGGTGCGGCGGAGGTGATCGCCGGCAGCGGAGCGCCGCCGGCCGAGGTGGTCCGCGCGCTCACCGTCGAGCCGCACGGCTGGCGCATTCTGCGACCGGTCTAAGTCTGACGGTCCGACTCCTCCTCAGGGCGTTCCGCCCTGCATCGTCGTCGAACTAGGTCTGAGGGTCCGACTCCTCCTCAGGGCGTTCCGCCCTGCATCGTCGTCGAACTAGCTCAGACGCTCCAGCGTCAGCGGGTCTTCTTCGCCGTCGTAGTAGCGGGCCAGCAACTCGACGAAATCGTCGTTGTCGTCGGTCGCGTGGACGAACAGGGTCATTGACGAGCGCACCTTCATGTCATCGGGCGAACCGAAGATCTCCCCGATCGAGCGGCCTTGGACGGCGTTGACCAGCCGCGTGCACTCGTGCAGCCGTGGGCCCAGCAGGTCGTGGCGGAGGTAGGCGCGGGCTTCGTCGAGCGAGGAGACCGCATACCGGGCCGCCGTGGCGCTGCGGCCCAGCCCGGCGATCTGCGGGAACACAAACCAGATCCAGTGGCTGCGCTTGCGGCCGGCCTTTAGTTCGTCGAGCACCTGCCCGTAGATCCGGGCCTGCGCGTCGACGAACCGCTGCAGATCGAAGGGGTCGCTTGCGGATTCCATATCATCTACCGTGGCACAGTGGTCAAACGGCGGATGCCGCGAGCGCGTGATCTCGCGCCGCTGATCCGATTCCGCAAGCCGCGCTTCGACCGCGCTCGGAGTCGCCTCGACGACGCGCTGACGATCGAGGATCTGCAGCGCCTGGCCAGGCGCCGGACCCCGAGGGCGGCGTTCGACTACACCGACGGCGCGGCCGAGGACGAGATCTCGCTCGTGCGCGCGCGACAAGCCTTTCGCGACATCGAGTTTCACCCGACGATTCTGCGCGACGTCAGCAGTGTCCGCACGGACTGGCAGGTGCTGGGCGGTCCGGTCGCGCTACCGTTCGCCATCGCCCCGACGGGCTTCACCCGACTGATGCACACCGACGGCGAACTCGCCGGCGCCCGGGTGGCCGCCGCGGCTGGTATCCCGTTTTCGCTGTCGACGCTGGGGACCGCCTCGATCGAGGAGGTGGCCGCCGCTGCACCGCAGGGCCGCAAGTGGTTTCAGCTCTACATGTGGCGCGACCGGGAGCGCTCGATGGCGTTGGTGAAGCGGGCGGCCGACGCCGGTTTCGACACCCTGCTGGCCACCGTCGACGTCCCGGTCGCCGGCGCCCGACTGCGCGACGTTCGCAACGGAATGTCGATTCCGCCGGCATTGACGTTGCGGACCGCGCTCGACGCCGCGCGGCGCCCGCGCTGGTGGTTCGATCTGCTGACCACTGAGCCGCTTTCGTTCGCGTCACTGGATCGCTGGTCCGGCACCGTCGGTGAGTACCTGGATTCGATGTTCGACCCGACCCTGACGTTCGACGATCTGGCATGGATCAAGGCGCAGTGGCCGGGCAAGCTCGTGGTCAAGGGCATCCAGACCCTCGACGACGCACGTGCCGCGGCGAATCTCGGTGTCGACGGCATCGTGCTGTCCAATCATGGTGGGCGCCAACTGGATCGGGCTCCGGTGCCGTTCCATCTGCTGCCGGCCGTCGCGCGTGAACTCGGCGCTCACACCGAGATCCTGGTCGATACCGGCGTCATGTCCGGTGCCGACATTGTCGCCGCGGTGGCGCTCGGGGCCCGCAGTGTCCTGGTCGGCCGGGCCTACCTGTACGGGCTGATGGCCGGCGGCGAAGCCGGCGTGCACCGGGCCGTCGATATCCTCTCCACGCAATTGGTCCGCACCATGAAACTGCTGGGCGTCACCTGTCTCGAGGAACTCTCCGCCAAGCACGTCACTCAGTTACGCCGGCTGGTTCCGGTTGTCAGTGATGAGTCGACATGAACAGGTAGTAGGTGACGTAAGCGACCACAAAGAGCGCGACCATCACCACCGACGTGGTTCGCTGACTGTTGGTTTGGGCTCGATACCTAGGTGTGCACGTCGTGATGGGAAAGCCAAGAGCGGTCAAGATCTCCGTGGCCGGCCCCTGGCCGCCGGGATCGATGTTGACCTGGCCACGATGACGGACTTGGAGTTCGACCGTCAGCGGGTACGACGGCAGATCCACGTGATCGCTGGTCGGGACGACTCGGCCCGGGTGGGCATCCAACGCGGGCCTGATGTAGGCGTTCTCAATGTCCCCGCGCAGCGCCAGCGGTGCGTCGTCGGCGTAGATGCCGCCCTGGTCGACATACAGATCAACCGGGGCGCGGTGCGGTACCAGTGCGCACGACAGGGCGCGCGGGTAGATCGTGATGAATCCGACGAGGATCGCCGCGGCGGCGATCAGCTTCGTCGCACCGGGCAGCACGGCGATCACTGCGACCAGCAGCACCGAAGCCACAACCGCTCCGCCGAATACCGACTTCACCCGGGGGTTCGTCTGCATCAGCGTCGCGTGTCCGCGAAACATGAAACGTGAATCTACCCGCCTCATCGACTACTTTGGCCACTTTTGCACGACTGTTCACACAGCTCAACGCGGGTATGTCGGGTACCGGCTGTGCACGGGGAATGAATTGGATTCAGTCCAGGTTGAGCGAACCAGGCTTAACTTTGGAGGAATGATGGCTGAAGCCAAATCAGTGCCGGTGTTGTTCGTCAGCGACCCAGTGGTGCTGCCTGGAATGGTGGTGCCGATCGCGTTGGACGACGCCGCCCGCGCGGCCGTCGACGCGGCCCGCGCCACCGAATCGGGAACGCTGCTGATCGCCCCCCGACTCGACGACCGCTACCCGTCCTATGGTGTGCTCGCGACGATCGTCCAGGTCGGCCGGATTCCGGGTGGCGGCACCGCGGCAGTCGTTCGTGGTGAGCGCCGGGCCCACATCGGCGTCGGCGCCAGCGGCCCGGGTGCCGCGTTGTGGGTCGAGGTGACTGAGGTCGCCGACCACGAACCCACCGACGAAACCCGCACGCTCGCAGGCGAATACAAGAAGCTGCTGCTGGCGATGCTGCAGCGCCGCGAGGCGTGGGAACTGGTCGACGTGGTCAACAAGCTGACCGACCCGTCGGCCCTGGCGGATATGGCCGGCTACGCGTCGTATCTGACCGACATGCAGAAGCGCCAGCTGCTCGAGACCGAGGACGTGACCGAGCGGCTGCAGGCCCTGATCGACTGGACCGGCGATCACTTGGCCGAAGTCGAGGTCAACGACAAGATCTCCCAAGATGTCCGCGAGGGCATGGAAAAGCAGCAGAAGGAATTCCTGCTTCGTCAGCAGCTCAACGCGATCCGTAAGGAGCTCGGCGAGGGCGAGCCGGAGGGTTCCGACGATTATCGCGCCCGCGTCGAAGCGGCCGACCTACCGGACAAGGTCCGCGAGGCAGCGCTGCGCGAAGTCGGCAAGCTGGAACGCTCCAGCGACCAGAGCCCCGAAGGCGGCTGGATCCGCACCTGGTTGGACACCGTGCTCGACCTGCCGTGGAACACCCGCACCGAGGACTCGACCGACCTCAAGGCCGCCCGCGAAATCCTCGACGCCGACCACCACGG
>DATNFI010000083.1:0-8370 GCA_035606475.1 Mycobacterium sp.
CACCGAAGGCGTGCACACGTGTCATGGCCCGTCGGTACCAGCACGTACCAGCTCGGTGTCGTGCCCTACGCAAAGAACCCCGCGTCGCCGGGGCGATGCGGGGTTCTTCGGGTGAAACTGTCTAGGCTTGGCCGACCTCGAACCGGACGAACCGGGTCACGGTCACGCCGGCGTCGTCGAGCAGCGCCTTGACGGACTTCTTGTTGTCCGATACCGACGGCTGATCGAGCAGCACCACGTCCTTGTAGAACCCGGTGAGCCGGCCCTCGACGATCTTGGCCAGCGCGGCCTCCGGCTTGCCCTCTTCCTTGGCGGTCTCCTCGGCGATGCGGCGCTCGTTGGCGACGACATCCTCCGGGACATCCCCACGCGTCAGGTACTTGGCCTTCAGCGCGGCGATTTGCAGTGCGACCGCATGCGCGGCCTCGGAGCCTTTTCCGTCGGTACCCGACTCGTACTCGACCAGCACACCGACCGCGGGCGGCAGGTCCGCGGCGCGCTTGTGCAGGTAAATCTCCACGGTGCCATCGAAGTAGGCGGCCCGGCGCAGCTCGAGCTTCTCACCGATCTTGGCGCTCAGGTCCGCGATCGTCTGCTCGACGGTCGTGTCACCCACCTTGGCTGCTTTGAGCGTGTCGACGTCGGTGGCCTTCGCGGCAGCCGCCGCGGTAACAATCTGATCCGCGACCGCCTGGAATTCGGCGTTCTTCGCGACAAAGTCGGTCTCGGAGTTCAGCTCGATCAGCGCGCCGCCCTTGGCGGCGACCAGGCCCTCGGCGGTGGCCCGCTCGGCGCGCTTGCCAACGTCCTTGGCGCCCTTGATGCGCAGCAGCTCGACGGCCTTGTCGAAGTCGCCGTCGGCATCAACCAGCGCGTTCTTGCTGTCGAGCATGCCAGCGCCGGTCAGCTCCCGAAGTCGCTTGACGTCGGCAGCGGTGTAGTTCGCCATCTCAGCCTTCCGTGATCTTGGGTTCGGTTTGAATGTCCGCCTCCGGGGTGCCGGGCTGTGCGCTGGCAGTGGCACCTGCAAGCAGCTCCTGCTCCCATTCGGCCAGCGGCTCGGCGCCCTCGGCCTCGGCCTTGTCGCCGTCGCGGCCCACGTTGGCGCGGGCCTGCAGACCCTCGGCGACGGCGGACGCGACCACCTTGGTGAGCAGCGCGGCCGACCGGATCGCGTCGTCGTTGCCCGGGATCGGGTAGTCGACCAGGTCCGGGTCGCAGTTGGTGTCGAGGATCGCGATGACCGGGATGCCCAGCTTGCGGGCCTCACCGACGGCGATGTGCTCCTTGTTGGTGTCGACCACCCAGACCGCCGACGGCACCTTCGCCATGTCGCGGATACCGCCGAGGCTGCGCTCCAGCTTGTTCTTTTCGCGGGTCAGCCCGAGGATTTCCTTCTTGGTGCGGCCTTCGAAGCCGCCGGTCTGCTCCATCGCCTCGAGCTCCTTGAGCCGCTGCAGGCGCTTGTGCACGGTGGAGAAGTTGGTCAGCATGCCACCCAGCCAGCGCTGGTTGACATACGGCATGCCGACGCGGGTCGCCTCGTCGGCGATGGATTCCTGGGCCTGCTTCTTGGTGCCGACGAACAGGACCGATCCACCGTGGGCGACGGTCTCTTTGACGAACTCGTACGCCTTGTCGATGAAGGTCAGCGTCTGCTGCAGGTCGATGATGTAGATGCCGTTGCGGTCGGTGAAGATGAACCGCTTCATCTTGGGGTTCCAGCGACGGGTCTGATGCCCGAAGTGGGTGCCGCTGTCGAGCAGCTGCTTCATGGTTACAACAGCCATGCTTATGCCTTTGTGTCGGTTGTCTGCCCAACGACGGGTGAAGTCGGGCCCTGGCGCCTGCTGCGATGCCGAACCCGCCGGTAAAGCTGTGAGACGGGACCGCCCGGCACGCGGTGCGAACTCCTAGTGGAACGGGAGACGCGATGCAGACGCGCGAAGTCAGCTCGTAGTACGGGCTGCGCAAAGGAGTTTACACGGTTCGGCCAGGTGCTTTGTCCACAGCGCTGGCTGGCCGGTTGGCCGGCAGCGCGATGAACTGACCAGGTGCGATGGGCTTTCGCGTGTGCGGTGACGTTGCTGTGGGCGCTGCCGGCCCGCGCCGACGACGTCCGGCTGCAGTGGCCGTTGCGCCCGCCGCCGGCGGTGGTGCGTGTTTTCGACGCCCCGTCGCCGAACTGGAACCGCGGCCATCGCGGGGTCGACCTGGCTGGCGCGGCCGGGCAGCCGGTGTATGCCGCGGGGGCCGCGACCGTCGTGTACGCCGGGACGCTGGCCGGACGGTCGCTGGTGTCGCTGGCCCACCTGGGCGGCTTGCACACCAGCTACGAGCCGGTGCGGGCCGCGGTCAAGGTCGGGCAGTACGTGACGGCGGGTGCGGTGATCGGCGAGCTGCTGGCCGGACACCCGGGCTGTCCCGTCGCGGCGTGCCTGCACTGGGGCGCGATGTGGGGGCCGGCCTCGCGCGCCGACTATGTCGATCCGCTGGGTTTACTGGCGTCCACGCCGGTTCGGCTCAAGCCGCTCACCCCCGCGAGCAGACGCAAAAGGCCCCGACACGCCGAGGCGTGCGGGGCTTTTGCGTCTGCTCGGCGGCCGGAAACTCAGGCCCGCGGATGGGCCTGGTCGTGCACCGCGCGCAGGCGCGCCACGGTCACATGTGTGTAGAGCTGCGTGGTGGCCAGGCTGGAGTGGCCCAGTAGTTCCTGCACGACGCGCAGGTCGGCGCCGCCTTCCAGCAGATGCGTTGCGGCGCTGTGCCGTAGACCGTGCGGACCCATGTCGGGTGCGCCGTCGACCGCAGCAACGGTCTCGTGGACGACGGTGCGCGCCTGCCGCACGTCGAGCCGCCGTCCCCGCGCGCCCAGCAGCAGCGCTGGCCCGGAGTCCGCGTTGACCAGCTGCGGTCGCCCGTCGGCCAGCCACGCCCGCAGTGCGTCGGCGGCGGGCTCCCCGTACGGGACGCTGCGTTGTTTGTTGCCCTTGCCGAGCACCTGCAGGATTCGGTGCGAGCTGTCGATGTCGTCGAGGTCCAGGCCACACAGCTCGCTGACCCGAATCCCGGTGGCGTACAACAACTCAACGATCAGTCGATCGCGCAAGGCCAGCGGATCACCTTGCTGTGAACCGGATTTGGCCGCCGACATGGCGGCCAGCGCCTGGTCCTGCCGCAGCACCGCGGGCAGGGCCCGTCGCGCCTTGGGCACCTGCAGCCGGGTCGCGGGATCACCGGCCAGCAGTCCGCGTCGCACCGCCCACGCGGTGAACGTCTTGACCGCCGACGTGCGGCGCGCCAGCGTGGTCCGAGCCGCACCCGCGCCTGCACCCGCGGCCAGCCACGACCGCAGAATGGGCAGGCTCAAGTCCGCCAATCCCCGGCCCTGCTGGTCGAGAAATGCGATCAGTGACCGCAGATCGCCGAGGTACGCGCGTCGGGTGTGCGCCGAGCGCAGACACTGCAGGTCCAGGTAGCTGTCGAACTCGTCGAGGATCGCCTCCACTACCCCACGGTCGCAGAGACCCGCGGCATGGCTCAGGTGACGCGCCGCAGGGTGTCCGGAGTGAGATCTTTCAGCGTCGGGTAGCCGTCGACGGCCATCGTCAGGTCGGCCTCGGCCAGCAGCGACCGGAGCACGTGCACGATGCCGTCGACCCCGTCGAGCGCCAGGCCGTAGGCGTAGGGCCGACCGACCCCGACCGCGGTCGCACCCAGCGCCAGCGCTTTGACCACGTCGGCGCCGCTGCGAACACCGGAGTCGAACAGCACCGGCAACCCGTCGGCTGCCTCCACCACGCCCGGCAGGCAGTCCAGTGCGGGCAGTCCCCCGTTGGCCTGGCGGCCGCCGTGGTTCGAGCAGTAGATGCCGTCGACGCCGCCGTCCTTGGCGCGACGCGCATCGTCGGGATGGCAGATGCCCTTGACGATCAGGGGCAGTGTGGTCAGCGAACGCAGCCACGGCAGGTCATTCCAAGTCAGTGGGTTGCCGAAGACAGAAATCCACTTGAGCACGGCGCCCTGCGGGTTCTCTTCGGGGCTCTGCGCCAGGCTCGCCCGGAACACCGGGTCGCTGGTGTAGTTGGCCAGACACTTTCCACGCAGCTGCGGAAAGTTCGACGTGGCCAAGTCACGCGGCCGCCAGCCGGTGACCCAGGTGTCCAGCGTGACGACGATGCCTTTGAAGCCCGCGGCTTCGGCGCGATGCACCAGGCTGGCAGCCAGGTCGCGGTCGGTCGGGGTGTAGAGCTGAAAGAAGCCGGGCGTATCGCCGAATTCGGCGGCGACATCTTCGAGCGGGTCCTCGGTGAGCGTCGACATCACCATCGGTACCCCGGTGCGGGCCGCCGCCCGCGCGGTGGCCAGGTCGCCGTGGCCGTCCTGGGCGCACAGCGCGATCACCCCGATCGGCGCCATAAACAGCGGGCTCGGCAGTTTCAGCCCGAACAGGTCGACGGAAAGATCACGCTGTGCGGCGCCGACGAACATCCGCGGCATCAGGCCCCACTGCCGGAAGACCTCGGCGTTGGCCCGCTGGGTGCGCTCGTCGCCCGCCCCGCCCGCGACATAGGACCAGATCGACGGCGGCAGGGCCTTTTCCGCCTTCGCCTCCCACTCCGCGAAGATCATCGGCAGCTTGGGAACGACTCCGCCCAAGCCCTGGAGGTAGATCTCGTTCTGATAGTCGCCGAATGCCATGCGACGAGCATGCCAGCCGGCGGTCGGGCTGACGAGGCCCTACTCGGCGCCGGCCTCCGCTGCGGCGAGTTCCTTCTTCCACTGCCGGAAGGTCTCTTCGGTGCGACCACGCCGCCAATAGCCGGAGATAGACGCCCATTTCGCATCGACGCCACGTTCTTTGCGGATGTATGGCCGCAGATTGTGCATCACCGCCTGCGCCTCGCCGTGGACAAAGGCGTGCACCTGACCGGGCATCCAGAATGCGGTCTTGACGGCCTCGACCAGCGGCGCATGGTCGCCCGCGCGGTCCTGCCCGACCAGATCGGCCCGCCCGCCGCGGAGAATCCAATTGATCTGGACGCCCTCCGGGGCGGTCAGTGGTACTTCGTCCTCGGGTTCGGCGACTTCGATGAATACCTGGCCAATTGCGTTGGCGGGCAATGCTTCTAACGCGACGCTGATCGCGGGCAGCGCGGTCTCGTCGCCCGCCATCAGGTGCCAGTCCGCTGCCGGGTCGGGGGCGTAAGCGCCGCTGGGGCCCATCACGTACATCGGCTGGCCGGGTTGGGCCGTGGCGGCCCAGGGCCCGGCGACCCCGTGCTCACCGTGCACCGCGATGTCGACGGTGAGTTCACGCGCGATCGGGTCTGCCCGCCGGACGGTGATCGTCCGCACCCACGGCTGCCTGGTGGCGGGAAGGTCGGCGAACGAGTCCAGGGTCAACGGGTGGGGCAGCGCGGCAACGTCGACGTCTTCTGCGACGAAGACCAGCTTGACGTAGGAGTCGGTGAATTCGCTGGGCGTGAACGTGTCGAAGCCGTTGCCGCCCAGCACAACTCGAACCATGTGCGACATCACTGGTTCGGTGCGCACCACTTCAAACGTATGCACTGGTCGTCCGGACACCTGGTTCCCCTCCTTCGGCACTGACCCTCGACTATAGAGGCGGACCGGGTCGCGACGGTGGCCTACGATTTCGGACGATCCGCCAGCAGCCGTCTACCCGCTCGGCCAAACCGGCGAGTTCCAGCATCGCCAGCGATGCCAGAATGCGAGCCGGCTCCACCGCCGCGACGATCGAGATCTCGTCGACCGTTGCGCTCCCACGACCCGGCAACGCCTCGTACACCCGTCGCTCCTCATCACTCAACTCGTCGAGCGGACTCACCGGATGGGTAGGTTCAGAAGCCAACTCGCCGATCCGGCCGACCAATTCGACGACATCCTCCGCGCGGGTGATCACTTCCGCGCCCGACCGCAGCAGTACGTGACAGCCGCTCGACGCCGAGGATGTCACCGGCCCCGGCACCGCGCCGACGATTCGACCCAGGACCCGCGCCCACGCGGCCGTGTTGGCGGCGCCGCTGCGCAAGCCCGCCTCCACCACGACCGCCGCCCCGGCGAGCGCGGCCACCAACCGGTTGCGGGTCAGAAACCGGTGCCTGGCCGGACGCACCCCCGGCGGATATTCGGTGACCAGCAGTCCATCCGTGGCGATCCTGTGCAGTAACGCGGAATGCCCTGCGGGATAAGGAATATCGAGTCCGCCCGCAAGCACTGCCACCGTGAGGCCGTCGACGGACAGCGCCGCGCGATGTGCCGCCCCGTCGATGCCGTAGGCGCCGCCGGAGACCACCGCGACATCGCGTTCGGCCAGCCCGACCGCAAGGTCCGCGGCCACGTGTTCGCCGTAACTCGTTGCCGCACGAGTTCCGACGACGGCGGCGGCCCGCTGCGCGACGTCGTCGAGCCGGGCCGGGCCGAGCACCCACAGCACCAGGGGTGGAGCGCCCTGCGGTTTCGCCGCGGCCGCGGCACCGCCGAACGCCGTGAAGGCCAGCGCAGGCCATTCGTCGTCGCCGGAGGTGACCAGACGGCCACCGCGCCGGGCCAGCAGTTCGAGATCCCGGATGGCACAGTCGATTTCACGCCTCGCTTCGGTTCGGCGAGCCACGTTTTCGTCGACCTTTCCCCGCCGCACCCGCTCGGCAGCTTCGACCGGACCAACCCGGGCGACCAGGGCAGCGAGCTCGGTGCACGGCGGCTCGACGACCCGCGACAGGTATGCCCACGCCCGCGGCGTCACGTCGGTCATCGCGAGGACCCCGGCTGCCGGAAGCTCAGCGCGGTCGCCACCTCGTCGCGCCCCGGCGACGTGCGGCCGGTCAAATCGCTCAGCGTCCACGCGACCCTCAGCGTCCGGTCCAGTCCGCGGATGCTTAACACGCCGCGATCCAGCGCAGTCCGCAGCGGCTCCATAGCGGCGTTGCCCGGGCGGAACCGGCGCCGCAGCAGCGTGCCGTTGACCTCGGCGTTCGTCCGAAACCCGTGCGCTCGCCAGCGCTGCGCGGCCGCATCGCGGGCCACTGTCACGCGGCGGCGGACCTCTCCTGTCGACTCCGGTTCGGAGTTGGCGAACACACTCATCCGCACCGGGTGCATCTCAACCCGCAGATCCACGCGATCCAACAGCGGGCCGGACAACCGCCCGAGATACCGGCGTTTGACCGCGGCCGCGCAAATGCAGTCCTGCGGGTCGGCCGGCGCACACGGACACGGGTTGGCCGCGAGGACCAGCTGGAAGCGGGCCGGATAGCACGCCACCCCGTCGCGGCGAGCCAGTCGAATTTCGCCCTCCTCCAACGGCGTTCGCAACGCCTCCAGTGCGCTGACGCCGATCTCGGCGCACTCGTCGAGGAACAGCACGCCGCGGTGCGCGCGGCTCACCGCGCCCGGCCGGGCCATTCCCGACCCGCCGCCGACCAGCGCGGCGACGCTGGAACTGTGGTGCGGCGCCACGAACGGCGGCCGGGTGATCAGCGGTGTGGCGTCCGACAGCAGGCCGGCCACCGAGTGAATCGCGGTAACCTCCAACGACTCGCCATTCGACAGTGGCGGAAGCAGACCCGGAAGACGTTGCGCCAGCATGGTTTTACCCACCCCCGGCGGCCCGGTCAGCATCAGATGATGCGAACCGGCAGCGGCAACCTCGACGGCGAAGCGCGCCTGGGCCTGCCCCACCACGTCGGCGAGGTCCGCGGGCGGCTCCGGCTCCGGCACGGCCGCGCTGATCCGCTCGTCGAGATGGGCCCAACCGCTGAGCCAACCGAGGAACTGGGCCAGCGTACGCACACCCCAGACCTCGATGCCGTCGACCAAGCTGGCCTCCGGAAGGTTCTCGACCGGGACCACCGCGACTTCCCAGCCCGCACGCTTGGCCGCCAGCACCGCCGGCAGCACCCCGCGCACCGGCCGAACCCGGCCGTCCAACGCCAGTTCGCCCAGCACCACCACCGATTCCAGTTGGCGCCAAGGCTTTTTCCGCTGCGCCGACAAAACCGCCGCCGCCAGCGCCAGGTCGTAGACCGATCCCATCTTCGGCAGCGTCGCCGGTGACAGCGCGAGCGTCAGGCGCGACATCGGCCACTTGTTGTTGTAATTCGTGATCGCGGCGCGGACTCGATCGCGCGACTCCTGCAGCGCGGCGTCGGGCAGGCCCACCAGGTGCACACCGGGCAAACCGGACGTGATGTCGGCTTCGATCTCCACGATCTGGCCGTCCAGCCCCAACACGGCGACCGAGAATGCGCGTCCGAGTGCCATCAGCCCACGCCCCGCAGGTGGATGAGTTCCGGGGTGCGCCGTCGACCGATCCGCACGCCGATCACGTCGATGCGCACGGCCGCC
>DATNFI010000084.1:0-9074 GCA_035606475.1 Mycobacterium sp.
ATTCGGACCGATCTTCGGGCACATCCCCAATCTGGTGACCATGCGCGGCGACCGCTACCGCGACGCGCTGACCGCGATCGCATCGGTCGAGCGGGTCCGTGCACTCCAGCCCGAGCTCCTGGTCACCGGCCACTTCGCGCCAATCGCCGGCGCCGAGCGCATCGATGCCGAACTGACCCGACTACGCCAGGCCCTGCAATACATCCACGACCAGACAGTGCAGGGCATGAACGCCGGCAAGGATGTCCGGACGTTGATGCGTGAGATCGCGCTGCCGACCGAATACGAAGTGGGCCAAGGCTACGGAAAGGTCGCCTGGGACGTTCGGGCCATCTGGGAGAACTACTCGGGCTGGTTCCATCACCGCTCGACCACCGAGCTGTACCCACTTGGTTTCGACGAAGTGGCCGCCGACGTCGTCGAACTGGCCGGCGCCGACGCGCTGGTGCGGCGGGCGCGCGAACACCTGGACGCCGGCCGGCCGCTGCACGCGATCCACTTGGCCGAGCTGGTGGCCGACCGCGCCGGCGCGCGCGACGTGCTGAAGGAGGCCCACGAAAAGCTGCTGGGCGAGAGCACGAACTTTTGGGAACGAGCCTGGCTCACTGAACAGATCGAGAAGAACTCATGACAGCTCGGGTCACCTTCGACTTCACCGGCACCACGGTGCTGATCACCGGCGGCACCAGTGGAATCGGCTATGCGACAGCGTCGTTGTTCCGCGACGCTGGCGCCGACGTCACCGTCACTGGCACGAAATCGGCTGCCACCGACTACGACGCAGACCTGTCCGGCATGGCCTATCGCCAGCTCGGGATCACCGACCACGACTCGGTCGATGCATTGGCCGCCGGCTTCAGCCGGCTCGACGCGCTGGTGAACAACGCGGGGGCGAATTTCCCTGGCGGCCTGGACGAGTCGAAGCCCGACGGGTTCGATGCATCGGTGGCGCTCAATTTGACCGGACCATATCGGCTGACCATCGGGCTCTATCGCGCGCTGAAGGCGTCGACCGCACCCGGGGGTGCCAGTGTGGTCAACCTGGCCTCGATGTCGGCGTTGCGCTCGGTGCCGATGGTGCCCGGCTACAGTGCCGCCAAGTCCGGCATCATCAACATCACCAGAAACCTCGCAGTCAAGTGGGCGGACAAGGGAATTCGGGTCAACGCCGTCGCGCCCGGTGCGATCGACACCCCGATGACGGCGCCGATGCACGGTGCGGCCGAGATCGTGAACGCCGAACTGGCGCATATTCCGCTACGCCGGTTCGGGTCCGTCACCGAGATCGCACCGACGATCGCGTTCCTGTGCACCGAACACAGCAGCTACACCAGTGGAGCAGTATTCGTTGTCGACGGCGCATCGGATTGCGTCTGAAACGGTAAGGAAGTCAATGACATTCGCACTCAATCCAGAGGACTACTACCACACCGGCATCGTCGTGCCCGATCTGGACGCTGCAATGGAGCGACTCAGCGCGGTGGCCGGTTACACCTGGATATCCCCGCTGACGTACACGCTGCCCTTCCGCACCATGAACGGATCCCGCGAGCTCACCTCGACGTTCGTGTACTCGCTGCAGGCGCCGCACGTCGAGCTCATTCAGCAAGTGCCGGAGAGCCCGTGGACGGCAGCGGCCGGTAACTCGGTTCACCATCTGGGCTACTTCGTCGACGACCTCGCCGAGACCGCGAAAGCACTGGAGGCCAACGGCTTCGCGTTCGAGGCCACTGCCGACATCTCGCCGCCCGATCTGGCGCTGTTCGCCTACTACATCGACGCGTCCGGCACCCGCATCGAGATCGTCGACCGCACACTGTTTCCCGACTTTCCGGCGTTCCTGAAGTCGGCGGCGACGCCGGCCGATGCCTGACCGGCCCGACGTGCTGCCGGTCCTGCGCTTCAACTTCGCCTCGCCGCATGGAGATGCCCGCACCCAGGGCGAACTGATCCGCGCGGCAGTCGAATTGGCGCGGTGGGGCGAGTCGCGGGGCATCATGACGGTGAGCGTCGACGAGCACCACGCGACCGGACACGGGTGGAGCTGCAACCCGATCCTGGCGGCCGGAATGTTCCTCGCCGGCACGTCGACGCTGATCGCCAGCGTGGACTGCGCTCTCGGGCCGCTGTGGAACCCCGTCCGGCTCGCCGAAGACATCGCATTGATCGACAACATGAGCCGCGGCCGACTGCACACCACGGTCGGCCTGGGGTATCGCGCGAGCGAATACGACGCGCTCGGGCTGGATTTCAGCAAGCGTGGCCCGCTGATGGACAGCCTGATCGAGCGGATGCTGTCGGTGTGGTCGGAGATCGGTTCCTATACCCGGCCGCATCCACCGCTCTACATCGGTGGTGGCGCCCGCGTCACCGCGCGGCGGGCGGCGCGTTTCGGGCTTCCCCTCAGCCTCGCCGACCACTTGCCTGACGTCGCCGACCATTACCGGAAGCTGTGCGCGCAGTCCGGGCTGGCCCCGTTGATCATCATGCCGGGTCCGGTCAACCGCGGCATGATTTATTTGCACGAAGATCCCGACCGGGGGTGGGCCGAGCTGGGGGAGCACATCCTTTGGGAGGCAGTCACTTACGGGGGTTGGTCGTCGGACCAACGTTCGCTGATGCACTTGCCGGGGGTGAAGACGCTCGACGAGGTGCGCTCGTCAGGACGCTACCGCTTCCTGACCCCCGACGAATTGATCGCCGAAGTCCGAGCCGCGCCCGACTACGGCCCGCTGGTGCTGCATCCCCTGGTGGGTGGCATGCCGATCGAGGAAGCGTGGAAGTCCGTTCACCTGCTGGCCGACAAGGTGCTACCGGCGCTGACGTGACCGCGCCAGCTTGGCAATTCAATAGTCGTGGTGGGCCAGCCGGCCATCGCCGTCGCGGTCTGTTCCGTCGATCGACATCACCGCGGGAACCATCTCGCTGGTGACCAGGCCGTGCTCACCGGTCAGCTCGTCCACGATGTCGAAGCTGCGCGCAATCCACTCCGGTGTATCGATGATGATCGTGACCACCGGCACTCGGCGTGTCAGCTGAAAGAGCTTGTCGCCGTGGGGTTTGTGATCGCCATGAAACCCCCAGACGCCGCGCAGCACGGTTGCGCCGCGCGCCATCCCGGAGTCCAGTAGCCGATGCACCAGCGCACGATGGATCGGTACGCCGCCGTGGGTGGTGGCTTCGCTGGTATGCACCATCAGTTTCTGCCACAACGGACGACCCTGGTCGTCGTTGTCCGGCAGTCGATGCGGTCGAGCGATCGACTCGCCGCCACGTTTGCACAGCCGGACCCGCTCGACGGTCAGCAGCGCGCGGGGTGCCAGCGCGCTGAGGTCAGTAACGGCCGCGGACACGCGCGCGGCGGTCCCAACCGAGATGATCATCAGCGGAACGTTGACGTTGCGGCTGAAGAACGCCGCCCGGTAACGCTCACCGTGTGCGGTGCCGTCGACGCCCAAAAAGACTGCGCCACCGGAGAATCCCTGCCGATGCAGCAGGTCGCAGACCGCGCGGTGCGCGGGCTGACCGCCGATACGCTCCTGGCGACCGACGTAGACAGTCAGCTTGACGGCGTCGTCGGCGCCGACGTCGACCGCGTCGTCACCGCTGAACAACCGCGCGCGTTCCAGGGTCACCAGGCCGTGGCTCGTCATCGCGACCACGTCGTCGACCAGGTTGCTGATTTTCGACTCGACGTCGACCGCCGCGATCGCCACCGGAGGGTCCTCGGACAGGCTCAATGACTCGTCGGTGCGCAGCACCTGCCGCGGCCCGAAACTGGCGATGCCGCGCAGCATCACGCTCGTCGCGATCTCCTGGGTGTCGAACAGATCCAGCATCGCGTCGGCCAAAAAACCGGCCCGATGGCCGTCGCCGACAGCGCGCTGGCGTTCGCCGAAGTAGGCGGTGAGCTTGAGACTGGGCTGGTTCACAGCAGGCTCCCTGCCCATTGCCCGACGAGCGCGGCGCCGATGCCCAGCACAATGCTGCCGACGATGTTGGCGACGGCGTTGCGAACCTGCCGTTCTTCGCTGAGCCGCTGCGTCTCCAGCATCCAGGTGGAGAACGTGGTGTACGAGCCGACAAAAGCGGTGCCGGCAAGCAGCGCCGCGTAGCGATCCAACGCCAGGGCGCCGAGAAAGCCGAGCAGCGCCGCGCCGCTGATATTGACGACCAATGTCCCGAACGGCAGGCCCGCAAAGGGAAGGGACTTGCCCGCGCGGCGAGCGACCGCGCCGTCCAGCAGGAACCGCAGCACGGCGCCCACGCCGCCCGCGAGAATTACCCCGACCCAGATCATGACTAGCGCACCGCCGCCCGGCGAACCAGCGCCGACGCCAGATGTACGGCAAGCAACCCCAAAACGATGCTGGCGCAGGTGTATCCGATTGCCAGGCCGTAGTGGTGGTGCTCGATCATCTTCAAGGTCTCGACCTGCATGGTCGAGAACGTGGTCAGGCCGCCGCACACGCCGGTGCCGAGCAGCGGGCGGCGGTAACTCGACAGCGGCAACCGCTCCAGCAGTCGCGTCGTGAAATAACCCAACATGAACGCGCCGACGATGTTGACGGTGAAGGTCGGCCAGGGCCAGCGCGCCGGATCGCCGGTCGCCAGCAGGCTCAGGCCGGTGCGCGCCACCGTGCCCAGCGCGCCCCCGACGAACACGGCGGCCAACTCCCGGTAGTCGCGCGGCGACGCGGAGCTTGCCACTCGTCGAAATCCCTTCCGTTGCAGGGAGTGCTCACGCAGCTTATTCGGCAGAATTGATCCCATGGTGGCCCACCCTCGCGCCGGTCAGCCGGCCCTGCCCGAAGACCTCGTCGATCTACCCCATCTGATCACCGCGTATTACTCGATCCAACCCAATCCCGAGGACGTCGCTCAGCACGTGGCGTTCGGGACGTCGGGCCATCGCGGTTCGGCCCTCAACGGTGCGTTCAACGAAGCGCACATCCTGGCCATCACCCAGGCGATCGTCGAATACCGCGCCGCCCACGGCGTAAGCGGCCCGTTGTTCATCGGCCGCGACACCCACGGCCTCTCGGAGCCGGCGTGGGTGTCGGCGCTGGAGGTGCTCGCCGCCAACGATGTCGTCGCGGCCGTCGACTCGGCCGACCGGTACACCCCGACGCCGGCGGTCAGCCACGCGATCCTCACCTACAACCGCGGCCGCAGCGACGGCCTGGCCGACGGCATCGTCGTCACGCCGTCGCACAATCCGCCCTATGACGGCGGCTTCAAATACAACCCGCCCAACGGCGGACCGGCCGACACCGATGCGACCAACGCAATTGCCAAGCGCGCCAACGAGATTCTCAAAAGTGGTGAGGCGGTCAAGCGGGTGCCGCTGGCCAAAGCGCTGCAGACCGTCCAGCGCCACGACTACATGGACGCCTACGTGGCCGACCTGCCGAACGTGGTCGACATCGACGTCATCCGCAAGGAAGGCATCCGGATCGGCGCCGACCCCCTCGGCGGGGCCAGCGTCGACTACTGGGCCGCGATCGCGGAACGGCACAACCTCGACCTGACCGTCGTCAACCCGCTTGTCGACGCGACCTGGCGGTTCATGACGCTCGATCATGACGGCAAGATCCGGATGGACTGCAGCTCGCCGGACGCGATGGCGGGGCTCATTCGAACCCTAATCGGCAACCCCGACCGCTACCAGATCGCCAGCGGCAACGACGCCGACTCCGACCGGCACGGCATCGTCACGCCCGATGCCGGCCTGATGAACCCGAACCACTACCTGGCGGTGGCGATCGACTACCTCTACACCCATCGGCCGTCGTGGCCCGACGGTGTCGCGGTCGGTAAGACCGCGGTCAGCTCGTCGATCATCGACCGCGCGGTGGCCGGACTGGGTCGCAAGCTGGTCGAGGTGCCGGTCGGGTTCAAGTGGTTCGTCGACGGTCTGATCGGCGGCACCATCGGCTTCGGCGGCGAAGAATCCGCGGGGGCGTCGTTCCTGCGCCGGGACGGATCGGTGTGGACCACCGACAAGGACGGCATCATCCTGGCTTTGCTGGCCAGCGAGATTCTGGCCGTCACCGGCGTCACACCGTCGCAGCGCTATCAGGAGCTGGCCGAGAAATACGGCGCCCCGGTCTACGCGCGGCTCGACGCGCCGGCCGATCGCGAGCAGAAGGCCCGGCTGTCCAAGCTGTCACCGGACCAGGTCAGTGCCACTGAGCTGGCCGGGGAGCAGATCACCGCCAAGCTGACCACAGCGCCGGGCAACGGCGCGCCGCTGGGCGGTTTGAAGGTGACCACGGCCAACGCCTGGTTTGCTGCACGGCCGTCGGGCACCGAGGACGTGTACAAGATCTACGCGGAATCATTTAGCGGACCTGAGCACTTAGCCGAGGTGCAGCGCGAGGCGCAAAAGGTGGTGGATAAAGTCATCGGGTGATCCTCGTCTCTCCACGCGGCCGACTGACGTCATGGCGCCGCGATAAGACGAGGCTGCCTCGTGAAGCGTGGGTCTTGATCGGGGCGAACGCGGTGGCCGCGCTTGGGTACGGGGTGGTGTCCCCGGTGTTACCGGCCTTTGCCCGCACCTTCGGCGTCAGCATGGGCGCGGTGACGTTTGCTATCACCATCTTTTCGGTGATGCGGCTGTGCTTTGCCCCGCCCACCGGGCTGCTGGTGCAGCGGCTCGGCGAACAGTGGGTGTACCTGGGCGGGTTGCTGGTCGTGTCGGTATCTACCGGCGTATGCGCATTCATTCACAGCTATTGGCAGCTGCTGCTTTTCCGCGCGATCGGCGGCATCGGGTCGACGATGTTTTTCATCTCCGCGCTGGGCCTGATGATCCGAATCAGCCCGCCCGATGCGCGTGGGCGAGTCGCCGGCCTGTTCGCGACATCGTTTCTGGTCGGCGCGGCCGCCGGCCCGCTGGTTGGCAGTCTCACTGCGGGTCTTGGGCTCCGGGCACCGTTTCTGATCTACGGCGTCGCTGTGCTGATCACGATGGTCGTCGTGTTCTATGCCTTGCGTCGGTCGACACTAGGCTCACCCGCCGAGCACACCGCGCCGGCGGTCACGGTTCGCTCCGCGCTTCGGCACCGCGCGTACCGCGCGTCGCTGCTGTCGAACTTCGCGACTGGCTGGGCGGTATTCGGACTGCGAATGGCCGTAGTGCCGCTGTTTATCTCCGACGTGCTGGGCCGCGGGCCGCGCATGACGGGTTTGGCTCTGGGGCTCTTCGCGTTCGGCAACCTGGTGGTGGCGCTGCCCAGTGGCCACTTGTCCGACCGGATCGGTCGGCGCACCCTGCTCATCGGCGGATTCTTCGGTTGCAGCGCGGCGACCGTTTTGTTGGGCGCATCGTCGTCGGTGTCCGTCTTCCTTATTGCCGCGTTCCTGGGCGGCGCGGGGTCGGGCATCTCCGCTTCGCCGCAACAGGCCGCCATCGCCGACATCCTGGGCAGTTCGGCACGCACGGGCACCGCGGTGTCGACGTTTCAGATGATGGTCGATCTGGGTGCCATTGTCGGCTCTATGACGGTGACCGAGATCGCTGAGCACATGAGCTTCGAATGGGGCTTTGTGATCAGCGCGATCGTCCTGCTGGGCGCCGGGGTGGTCTGGATATTCGCCCCCGAGACACGGGTAGTGGGCGACGGCGAGTGCGAGGCGTGGGAAGCCGGAGGCCCGTCGGAGCTAGCCTGAGCAGCGTCGAGGAGGTTCGTGATGGCGGGACCGCGATCGGCGATCGTGGTGGGCGCCGGCATCGTCGGGTTGTCGACGGCCTGGTTTCTTCAAGAGCGCGGTGTGTCGGTGACCGTGGTCGACCGTGTCGGCGTGGCCGCGGGCGCGTCCTGGGGCAACGCCGGATGGATCGCGCCGTCGCTGAGCTTTCCGCTCAACGACCCCCGAATGTTGCGATACGCACTGCGGTCAGTATCGGATAGTGCTGGGCCCGTACGGGTTTCACCGAGTTTCGATCCTGTTCTGTGGCGATTTTTGATCCGGTTCGTGGTGAACTGCCGCGAATCGTCATGGAAACGAGCCGTGCAGGACAACCTCACGCTCAACCGCGAGTGCATGGCGGCCTACGACGCGCTGGTGTCCAACGGGGTAGAGGCTCTGATCGCCGACGCGCCGATCATCGCTTTGTTCCACAGTTCTGCCGACGCCGGACATCTGCTGGAGCAGCTGCAGCGTTTACAGAATGCCGGACAGCCCAGCTCCACAACGGAATTGGCCGGTGCTGAGTTGCGTGACACGGTGCCGCTCGCTTCGAGCGCGGTGAGCGTCGGTATTCAGATCAACGGACAGCGGTTCGTCGATCCTGGACAGTTTGTACACGCGTTAGGTCGCTCGGTCGTCGAACGCGGCGCGGCGCTGGAGACCGTGGATGTCGCGGACGTGGACTCGTCCGGGAACGGCGTTGTCGTGCAAGCGGTTAACGGTCCTACGCTGTCAGCCGATATAGCGGTGATCGCGACCGGCGCGTGGTTGCCGAAACTGGCCGGGCGCTGGGTTCGGACTCCGGTGCAGGCCGGCCGCGGCTACTCCTTCACTGTGCCCGTGGAACGTCCGGTTCGTGGCCCGATTTATCTGCCGGATGCGCGCGTGGCGTGCACGCCGCTGGGCGGCAAGCTGCGGGTCACCAGCATGATGGAGTTGCGACGCCCCGATGACCCGGTCTCTGCCGGCGTGGTGGACGCCATGGTCGATGCGACGAGCCGGTATCTCGACGGGGTCCGCTGGGCGGAGCGCGACGAGATATGGGTCGGTCCGCGCCCGCTGAGTCCCGACGGGCGTCCGGTGGTCGGGCCGGTGCTCGACGGGCGTGTGTTCGTCGCGGGTGGGCACGGCATGTGGGGCATGAAGCAGGGCCCGGCGACCGGTCGGCTGCTGGCCGAGCAAATCGCCACCGGCAAGCAGCCACCAGGCCTGCGCGGATTCGACCCGCTCCGGTAGACCCGCCGTGAGCAGCGACTTTGAAGGCAGGCAGGCCGTGGTGTAACTTCGACAGGCACATCTTTGGGGCTATGGCGCAGTTGGTAGCGCACCACACTGGCAGTGTGGGGGTCAGGGGTTCGAATCCCCTTAGCTCCACC
>DATNFI010000085.1:0-30687 GCA_035606475.1 Mycobacterium sp.
CGTACGGGTCGTGCAGCCAGGCAGTGCGCGACCCGAGGGCGCCGACGATGAACAGGTCGCCGGCCAGCCCCGCCGCGCCGGTCTGGTCGAGGAGTTCGCGTGCCTGCGCCGGGCTGGTGACTGCCTCGCCCCAATAGCCGACCACCTCGACGCCGTGGTCGAGAGCTTGGAGTTCGCACCAGTCGTCCAGGCCGCCGATCTGCGGGCCGGCGCATTCGTGCACGGCGACAATCCCGTTGGCGGCCGCGGCATCCAACGCGGCCCGCCGCGCGTCGGCCCGTTGCGCGTCGGTCAGCAGCTCACGCGCGGCGGCGCGGACCTTGTGATGCGCGTCGGCCACCAGCGGGCGCTGCTCGTCGAACCCGGCCGCCGCAGCGAGGTTGTCGACGCGCCGGCGCAGGCCGGTCGATGCCAGCGCCGAATGCACGTCGACCCGGGCCAGGTAGGCGGGCCGGGCACCGACGACCGCGTCGAGGTCCGCGGTGCTCGGCGTCGCGTTCTCCGGCCACGACGTCTCGTCCCAGCCGTGGCCCCAGATCGGCTCGCCGGGGTGGGCCGCCGCGTAGTCGCCGATCAGGTGCAGGCAGTGCTGCCGCGACGTCGCGGCACGCAGATCGAGGCCGGTGAGCGTCAGCCCGGTGGCGGTGAGATGGACGTGGCTGTCGACGAACGCCGGTGCGACGAAGCCGCCGGCGAGGTCGACGACCTCGGCATGGGCGAACTGGTCGCGGCCGGCGTCGTCGCTGCCCAGCCACACCACGACACCGTCGCGCATCGCCATAGCGGTGGCGTCGGGGTGGGTCGGGCTGTGCACCCTGCCATTGAGCAGCAGGGTGATCGGGCGGTCAGTCACGCCGAAGAACCTATGGGTTGCGGGTAATCGGGTCCAGGGAGGGCGGGTCGACTTCGGTGACGTCGATGACCTCACCGTCGATGTAGTCGGGTCGCGGCGGCCGGTGGTACGCACCAGCGCCTGAGACGGTGATCAGCGGGATGCGCCGGCCGAGGCCGCGGACGGCCATCGCGCTCAGCAGCGGGCGGGCCGCGGCCCGAGTCGGCGGGAGCAACAGCAGCGCCCCTGCGGCGCTGGTCACCAGGCCGGGCGTCACCACGAGCAGGGTGCCCAGGGCGACCGCCATGCTGTCGGCGGCCAGCTTCGGCTGGTCGCCGTTCAAGCCGGACCGCAGCCGATTGAGCTGCCGCTTGAGTTGCGAGCCCGCGAGCGCGAGGCCCGCGGCGAATGCGCCCAACAGCAGCAGAAGGGTCCATCCGAGCCCGATCGTCGACGCCAGCGCCACCACCACGGCGAGCTCGGCGACGACGTAGACCAGAAACAGTCGCGACACCATGAACTGCCAACGTCGACGACCGCCGCCGGAGTTCCGCTGACCGCGCTCGCGCGGTTAGATGGCGTGGTGACGACAATCGAGATCGACACCCCGACCGGCCCGATCGACGCGCTGCTCGACATCCCTCTCGGCACCGGCCCGTGGCCCGGCGTGGTGATCATCCACGACGCGATCGGTTACGCGTCCGACAAGGAATCGATCAACAGCCACGTCGCCGCCGCTGGGTACGTGGCGCTGACCCCGAACCTGTTCTCCCGTGGCGGCTGGGCCCGCTGCGTCACCAAGGTGATGCGCCAGCTGCTCACCAAGGAAGGTCAGGCGCTCGACGATGTGCTGGCGGCGCGCGACCACCTGAAGTCGCTGCCGGACTGCACCGGCCGCGTCGGGATCGCCGGATTCTGCATGGGCGGCGGGTTCGCATTGATCATGTCGCCCAAGGGTTTTGACGCTTCGGCACCGTTCTACGGCACGCCGCTCCCCCGCCAGCTCAGCGAAACGCTCGACGGCGCCTGCCCGGTGGTGGCCAGCTTTGGCAGTCGGGATCCCATCGGCCGTGGGGCGCACAAGAAGCTACAGCGGGTGCTGGACGACAAGGGCGTCACCAACGACGTCAAGACCTACCAGGCCGGGCACAGCTTCGCGAACAAGTTGCCCGCCCAACCGCTGCTCCGCATCACCGGATTCGGCTACAACGCCGAAGCCACCGAGGACGCGTGGGCGCGAGTGTTCGCGTTCTTCGGCGAACACCTACGAAGCGGCGCGTAGCTCCAGGCCGACGTTGTTGGCCATGCCGCCGCGCCACTTGCTGAAGAGGTTGAACACCCGGCCGACGATGCCGTACTCGTGCCCGATGGCGTCGTAGACCAGACCGGTCTGCGACGTGTCGAGGATGGTCGCGGTTGCTTCGATCGGCTCGCTCTTCGGGTTCCCGCGGATGTCGCAAATGGCCAACGTGACCCGCGGCGTGTTGCGAATTCGCTTGACCTTCCACGACTTTGACTGCGTGATGACGAGCAAGCGGTCGCCGTCGTTGGCGGCCCAGATCGGTGTGGGCTTGGGCCGACCGTCCTTGGTGAAGGTGGTCAGCAGGACGTATTGCGCCTTGGCGATATCGGCGAAGCTCGTAGCCACGGCGCCAGTGTAGAGGCATGTGTCTTCGGGGGCGGCGCGTGCAGAGAACCCGGCGGCGGGGCAACGGTTGGCGGTGATCGGTGAGCTGGACTTGTTGTGGCTGCGGCGTTTTGGGGAGTGCGAGACCCGGTGCGAACTCCCCGTCGGTACAGTGTAGACACCTGAGGGTATGCTGGCATACATGAAACGGACGACGGTCAAGATCCCTGACGCGCTGGATGCTCGTCTGCGGCATGAGGCTCGGCGACGGAATTTGACCATCTCGGAGGTCAGCCGTGAAGCGCTCGAGGCGTACCTTGGCGAGCCCGGTGGCCGTCGGCGCCTGAACGCAGCGGCTGCCGGCCGTAGCGGCCGGAGTGATGTCTCCGAGCGTATCGAAGAGATTCTGGCTGCCGAGGTCGGACGATAGGGGCAATTGTCGTCGATGCGGGCCCGCTGTATGCCTACGTTGACGCCGACGACGCACACCATGCGTCGTCGCTGGAGCTTCTGCAGACCCATCCGGGCCCGTTGATCGTCCCGACACTCGTCATCACCGAGGTGGTCTACCTCCTGGGTACCCGGCTGGGCACCGAAACTGAAGTGCGATTCCTCGGTGACTTGGCCGATGGTGCGTTCACTGTCGAGTCGGTAGCAGCGAGAGATTGGCTGCGGATCGCCGAACTCGTTGCGCGGTACCGAGACCTGCCGCTTGGCACCGTAGACGCCTCCGTAGTGAGCACAGCAGAACGGTTAGGCATCAACGAGATCGCGACCGTCGACCGCCGTCACTTCACCATCGTCCGTCCGTGCCACATCGAGGCCTTCACTCTCCTTCCGTGAATCTTCCCAGTGCCGTCGGCGTCATCTCACGCACGTCATCAATGTCAGTTGCTGCCTGCATACGTGAGCGCACAGGGCGTGATCCGGCCCGCTTGATGGTCGAGAGGAATCAGGATGACGAAGGTATCTGCGAAGCGGGTCCAGGAACGTAATGCCGTCAACATGACTCGCGCACTCTTCGAGGCGGCGGGTCACATCGTGGACGAGCGAGGCAGCGGGAGACCACTTCGGATTGGTGATCGGATTCAATGTGCTGATCGTCCAAGAAGTTTATCGGCGTCGGCGTATACGCGCGATCGCCGCGATGGATTCGTAATGTTGGCTATCGTCTGTCGCTGGACCGGTGACGGTCGCCAGCCTTTTAGCGCGGCATCCGGCGCCAGACGAACTGCGGAAGCAGCTTGAACACCACCGACACCGGCCCCAAGGCCCACGGAATCCACACTGTCCGTCGACCCTTGGCCAGCGCCCGGGCGGTCGCGGCGGCCACCTGCGCCGGCGTCCTCGACAGTGGTGCCGGTGCCATGCCCTGCGTCATCCGGCCGATGACGAACCCGGGCCGCACCAGCAGTAACCGGACCCCGCTGCCGTGCAGCGCATCGGCGAGCCCACTGGCGAATCCATCCAGGCCCGCCTTCGCTGAACCGTAGACATAGTTCGCTCGCCGCACCCGGGCCCCGGCGATGGACGAGAACACCACCAGCGATCCCCGACCGGCCTGGCGCATCGCGGTGGCGAGATGGGTGAGCAGGCTGACCTGCGCAACGTAATCGGTGTGGACGACGGCGACCGCGTGCGCGGCATCCGCTTCGGCACGGCTCTGGTCACCGAGGATGCCGAACGCCAGTACCGCGATATCGATCGGACCGTGCTCGGCGATCAGCGAGGCGACCAGCGCACGATGGGATTCGAGGTTGTCGGCGTCGAATTCGACGCATGCCACCGCTGCTGCTCCGGCTTTGCGGATCGCCGTAACCTGTTCGTCGAGCCGGTCGGCGTTGCGGGCCGCAAGCACGATCGATGCGCCCGGGGCCAGCCGCACCGCGAGCTCGGTGCCGATTTCGCTGCGGCCGCCGAGAATCAGCACTGTCTGCGCGCCCGTGTCATCCACGGCTGCGATTATGTCCTGCGCTAGCGTGAGCGGTGATGGCGAACTCCACGGCCCGGCTCACCAACGACGCGCTGGCGTTTCTGACCGAGCGTCACCTCGCGATGCTGACCACGTTGCGGGCCGACAACTCGCCGCATGTGGTGGCAGTGGGTTTCACGTTCGACCCGAAGACGCACGTCGCCCGGGTGATCACCACCGGGGGCTCGCAGAAGGCGGTCAACGCCGACCGTGGCGCGATCGCCGTGCTCAGTCAAGTCGACGGCGCGCGGTGGCTGTCGTTGGAAGGCCGGGCGAGAGTCAACGGCGAGATCGACGCCGTCCGCGACGCGGAGTTGCGTTACGCACAGCGCTACCGCACGCCACGGGTGAATCCGCGACGCGTGGTCATCGAGATTCAGGTCGAGCGGGTACTGGGGTCGTCGGATCTGTTGGCCCGCAAGGCGGATTAGCCCACTAGACGAGCGTGGCGCCCGGCGCGCGAATGACCAGCGGCACCGCCGGGAAATACGCGGCCATCTCCGGTCGCGACTTGGCCAGCGCCGCAGTGCCGTAGCCACGGTGCCGGTAGTCCGGGTGGATCCAGATCCGCACGTGCACCTCGTGGCCGTTCAGCTCGCCGAATACCATGCCGACCTTCTCGTCGCCGTCGACCGCGACAAACCAGGCCGCCTCCTCGGCGTCGAAACGTTCTTGTGCCGAACGGATTTCGTCCTCGACGTTGGCCGCGGGAGCGCCTGAGCCATCGCCCTTGGCGCCGGTCTCCTGAGTGCGCGCGTCGAAGATGTCGCGGTCGGACTTGCCGGAGAACGCGCGCAGCGCCAGGGTTTCGCCCGCGCTGGCCGGCCGGTCTTTGAACGTGAAGCTCAGGAGGTTGTTCAGGTCCTCGAGCTCGGCGATGATCTTCTTCCGCGAGTTCTTGGTCAGCCGGTCGAAGGACATGCCGATCACCGCTTCGGCACCCAGCCGTGACGTGCCCAGTAGCTCGACGATGCCGTCCACCGCCGACGGTCGATCATCCGCTTCCACGATCAGGTCCAGCACTTCGTGTCGGCGTTCCAGCGCATTCATCAACGCGTTGGTGATCTCTCGGCGGGCGGCGGCGCGATCGTGGTCGGTCATCGTTTGAGCCTAATACTTAAACCGCAACCACGATCAGCTCGTGCGGACGATGATTGACCGGCTGCGCGCCGTCTTCGGCCACTACCACGATGTCCTCGATGCGGGCCCCCCACCGGCCCGGGAAGTAGATGCCCGGTTCGACGGAAAACGCCATGCCCACCTGAAGCGGCAGATCGTTGCCCGCGACGATGTAGGGCTCCTCGTGCACCGACAAACCGATGCCGTGGCCGGTGCGGTGCACGAAGTACTCGGCGAGCCCGGCTTCGGCCAGCACGTTGCGGGCGGCGGCGTCGACCTGCTCGGCGGTCACCCCGGGACGGACCGCCTCGACAGCCGCTTGTTGCGCTCGCTGAAGCACTGAATAGTGCTGTGCCACTTCGGGACTGGGATCACCGATGCTGTAGGTGCGGGTCGAGTCGGAGTTGTATCCGGGCGAATACGGTCCGCCGATGTCGACGACGACGATATCCCCGACCTGGATCTCACGGTCGGAGAATTCGTGGTGCGGATCGGCGCCATGCGGGCCGGAGCCGACGATGACGAAGGCCACCGCCGTATGTCCTTCGGCGACAATGGCTTCGGCGATGTCGGCAGCGACGTCGGCTTCGGTCCGGCCGGGCACCAGGAACTCCGGCACCCGGGCGTGCACCCGGTCGATCGCCGCGCCCGCTTTGCGCAGCGCGTCGATCTCGGCGGCGTCCTTGACCATCCGCAGCTCACGCAACACCTCGGTGGCCAGTATCGGCAGCGCGCCCAGCACATCGGCCAGTGGCAACAGGTGCAGCGCAGGCATCGAGTCGGTGACCGCCGTCGCCGCCGGAGCGCCACCCACGGCGTCGGCAACCAACGCGTACGGGTCGTCACCGTCGACCCAATCCCGCACTGCCACACCAAGATCGGCGACCGCGGACTCCTTCAGTGACGCCAACTCCAATCGTGGTACCACGATCGTCGGGTCACCGGAGACCGGCAGCACCAACGCGGTCAGGCGTTCGAATGTCTGCGCGCGCGACCCGACGAGATAGCGCAGGTCATACCCCGGTGTGATGACCAGGCCGGCCAGGCCCGCCTTCGCGGTGGCGGCCGTCGCGGCCGCCACCCGGCGGCGGTAGACCTCGGCTTCGAAGCGGTCGGAATCCATGCGTGCAAGATTAGCTGCACGACGATGCAGAGCGCGTAGCGCGATGAGAAGGAGCGCGGCAATATGACCGGGCTGGCAGGATGACGGACATGTCCGCACCGCTGCTGTTGCTCGACGGCGCCAGCATGTGGTTTCGCTCGTTCTTCGGCGTCCCGTCGTCGATCACCTCCCCCGACGGACGGCCGGTCAACGCGGTCCGCGGCTTCCTGGACTCGGTGGCCACGGTGATCACCCGACACCAACCCGGCCGGCTGGTGGTGTGTCTGGATTTGGACTGGCGGCCGCAGTTCCGGGTCGACCGCATCCCGTCGTACAAGGCGCACCGCGTCGAAGAGGAAAACCCAAGCGGCCAAACCGATGTCGAGGAAGTGCCGGACGACCTGACGCCGCAAGTCGAGATGATCGCCGAACTCCTCGACGCGTTCGGCATCTGCACCGGCGGCGCCGAGGGGTACGAAGCCGACGACGTGATCGGCACCCTGGCGGCCCGGGAGCGCCGCGACCCGGTGGTCGTCGTGAGCGGGGACCGCGACCTGCTGCAGGTGGTCCGCGACGAACCGGTCGCGATCAGGGTGCTCTATCTGGGTCGCGGGCTGACCAAGGCGACGCTGCTGGGCCCCGCGGAAGTGGCGGAAAAATACGGCGTGCCACTCGACCGGGCCGGCGAAGGCTACGCCGAACTGGCGCTGCTGCGCGGCGACCCGTCTGACGGGCTGCCCGGCGTACCGGGTGTCGGCGAGAAAACCGCCGCGACACTGCTGGCGCAGCACGGCTCTTTGGCGGCGATTTTGGCGGCCGTCGACGACCCGAAATCCTCACTGGCCAAAGGCGTTAGAGCCAAGCTGCGGGCCGCCGCCGACTACGTCGAGTTGGCCGGACCGGTGGTGGCGGTGGCCACCGACGCCCCGGTCACGTTGTCGACTGCCACCGACGCCCTGCCGTTGGTCGCCGCCGACCCGGCTCGGGTCGCCGACCTCGCGACGCAGCTGGGTGTCGGATCGTCGATCGCGCGACTGCAGAAAGCGCTGGACGCGCTGCCCGGGTCGTGACCTACTTGGGCCGACCCACCTCGTAGGTGCCCTTGTTGTCCTGGAACGTCACGGTCACCGAACGTTTGGTGCCGTCGATGCTGACATCGCAGTCGAAGGTGGCGCCCTTCTTGACGGTCGGGTTCTGCCCGTTGTTGCACTTGACGTCTTTGACGTTCTTGGCGCCGTACCCGTTGGTGCCGTCGGTGAGGATCTGCTGTACGCCGGCCTCGGCCTTGCCGACATCGAGCTTGGTGGTGACGAAGAATCCCGGCGCCCAGAAGCCCAGCACCAGGATCACCGCGACAGCGACGGCGGCCAATACACCGGCAATTACGCCGATGCTCTTCCGGGAACGCGGTGGGCCGGCCGGCGGCTGCCCATACGGCCCGGGGTACTGGCCGTACTGCCCCGGCTGACCGGGTTGCTGCGGGTACTGGCCCGGCTGACCGTACTGGCCCGGCTGACCGTACTGCCCCGGTTGCGCGTACTGGCCCGGCTGGCCGTAAGCGGCGGTCTGGCCGCCGTACTGCCCCTGCTGCGGGTACCCCTGTGGGTACTGCGACGGCGGGTAGTACTGAGTGGGCGGCTGCTGGTACTGCCCGTATTCGGTGGGCGTGTAGGCGGGGGCATGCCAGGTTTGCTGCTCGCCGCCCGACTGCTGCCAGCCCTGTTCGCCACCGGCCTGCTGCTGCCAGGGCGACGCCTGCTGGGTGTGGTCCTCGCCGGAGTGCTGACCTTCACCCTGAGGCGGCTGCCACCCTTGCGTCGGGTCGGATCCCGTCGGTCCACTCATCGTGTCCCAGTCCTCTCAGTCCTGATTGCAGTACTCGCGTCGGTTGCCGTAGGCCACCGTAACCTCGGCTCAGCCTACCCGGGATCAACGGCCACGACGCCGCGCCGAATCGCGTCGATCGCACGCTTGGCGCTCGCCCGCAACTCGGGCTGAGGAGCGGCATTGCGGACCTGGTCCAGCAGGTCGAGCACTTGTCGGCACCAGCGCACGAAATCCCCCGGTGACAGCGCCGACCCGCTGCCTTCGGCGTCGGCGGCGGCCAGCGCGGTGACCAGGTCGCCGCTGCTGGCCCAGCGGTAGATGGCGGCGACGAAGCCGTCGTCGGGTTCGCGGCTGGGCGTGATGCGGTGCCGATGCTCATCGGCACGCAACTTCGCCGAGAGGCGGCGAGTCTGCGTCAGGGCCTGGCGCAACCGTGCCGTCGGAACCTGCTCGTGCCGCGGGGCCCCGGGGCCAGTGGAATCGGAGCCGCCCCGCGTCTCGTAGAGCACCGACGACAGCACGGCCGCCAACTCGGCGTCCTTGAGACCGGTCCACGCGTCGGTGCGCAGGCATTCGGCGACCAGCAGGTCGCTCTCGCTGTAGATCCGGGCCAGCAGCCGACCGTCGTCGGTCACCGTGGGGCGGCCGTCGCCGACGCGAAAATGGCGCCGCTCCTCCTCATCGCTACGCTCTGCATCGTCGCCGAGGCGAAAATGGCGCCGCTCCTCCTCATCGCTACGCTCTGCATCGTCGCCGACGCGGATGAACCCGCGCTCGGTGAGCAGCCCGACGATCCGGTCGAAGGTGCGGGCCAACGAGTTGGTGGCGGCGGCAACCTTGTTCTCCAGCGCCGCGTTGTCGCGTTCGATACGCAGATAGTGCTCGGCGACCCGCACCCGGGCTTCGCGATCGGCGCCGCCGTGCGCGGGATGACGACGCATCTTCTCGCGCAGCGCCGCCAGTTCGGGGTCGGCGTCGCGGGTTTCGGAGCGCGTGCCGCCGCGGTCACCGGAACCGGGCAGGCCGGCCGCCGCCGAACGCAGCGCCGACGCCAGGTCGCGGCGAACCCGCGGTTGCCGATGTTCGATGCGTTTGGGCAGCGTCATCGATCCGACCGGAGCCGACTCGCCGGAGTAGTCGGCCGAGGAAATCCTTCCAGCCCAACGGTTTTCGGTCAGCACCAACGGCCGCGGATCGGAGTCGTCGCGGGCGGCCTCAAGGACCACGGCCAGCCCGCCGCGTCGTCCATGCGTGATTGTGATGATGTCGCCCTTGCGCAGGGCCGATAGCGCGTCGTTGATCGCCTGCCTGCGCTGCAGCCGCGAGGCACGGGCCTGCGCGCGCTCGTACTGGCTGATCTCCTCACGCAGCCGGGCGTATTCGAGGATCGGCGCGTCCTTGCCACCGAGTTCGGCGGCGACTTCGTCGAGCATCTGCTCGCCGCGCTCGACGCCGCGGACCAGGCTCACCACCGAGCGGTCGGCCTGATACTGCGCGAACGATTGCTCCAGCAACCGGTGCGCCTGCTCGGTGCCCACCCGGTTCACCAGGTTGATGGTCATGTTGTACGACGGCGCAAACGAACTGCGCAGCGGGAAGGTGCGAGTGGAGGCGAGCCCGGCGACCTCGGCCGGTTGGGTGGTCTCCTCGCCGGGATGCCAGAGCACCACGGCGTGACCTTCGACGTCGATGCCGCGGCGGCCGGCCCGGCCGGTCAGCTGCGTGTATTCGCCGGGCGTCAGCGGGAGGTGCTGCTCGCCGTTGTACTTGACCAGCCGCTCCAACACCACGGTGCGGGCGGGCATGTTGATGCCCAAAGCCAGTGTCTCGGTGGCGAAGACGGCCCGGATCAGCCCGCCGGTGAACAACTCCTCGACGGTGTGCCGGAACACCGGCAGCAGGCCGGCGTGGTGGGCGGCGATGCCGCGCATCAGTGCCTCGCGCCACTCGTAGTAGCCGAGCACATCGAGGTCGGAGTCTTCGAGATCGCCGCAGCGATGGTCGATCACCTCGGCGATCTGCGCCCGTTCCTCTTCGGTGGTCAGCCGCAGTGACGACCGCAGGCACTGTTGCACCGCGGCGTCGCAGCCGACGCGGGAGAAGATGAACGTGATCGCCGGCAACAGACCGTCGGCGTCCAGCATCCGGATCACGTCGGGCCGCGACGGCGGACGGTAGAAACCCCGGTGGTCGGAACGGCCCGGGGCACCTCGGCCACCCCCGCGACGTGGACCGCGCCAATCGGCCAGTCGATCAGCCTCGCGACGATGTGCGATGTGGCGCAACAGATTTGGATCGACGATCGCATGCTGCCGGTCCCCCGGTTCGTGCGCACCGTAGTCGAACAGGTCGAAAAGACGCTTGCCGACCAGCATGTGCTGCCACAGCGGGACCGGCCGGTGGTCGTCGACCACCACCGTGGTGTCGCCGCGCACGGTCTGAATCCAGCCGCCGAACTCCTCGGCGTTGCTCACCGTCGCCGATAGGCTGACCAGTCGCACGTCGTCGGGCAGATGCAGGATAACCTCCTCCCACACCGCACCGCGCATTCGGTCGGCCAGGAAGTGCACCTCGTCCATCACAACGTACGAAAGTCCGCGCAGTGCAGGCGAATCCGCATACAGCATGTTGCGCAGCACCTCGGTGGTCATCACAACCACCGGCGCGTCCGCATTCACCGACAGGTCGCCGGTGAGCAGCCCGATCTGCTCTTTGCCGTAGCGGGCCACGAAGTCGTTGTGCTTCTGGTTGCTCAGCGCCTTGATCGGCGTGGTGTAGAAGCATTTCCCGCCCGACGTCAGCGCCAGATGCACCGCGAATTCGCCGACGATGGTCTTGCCGGCGCCGGTCGGGGCGCACACCAGCACACCGTGGCCGCCCTCCAGTGCCGCGCAGGCCCGGCGCTGGAAGGGATCGAGCTCGAACTCCAATTCCGCTGCGAATCGGGCTAACTCGCTGCCGGGCTCAGGTGATGTCGTCATGAGGTCCGGCGATGCTCGACGGCGCGCCGACCGCGGATGGCGGGTCGACCGTAGGCGGCGGCTCGATGACGGAGGCTTCGTCATCGTCTGGAGCTTCAGCGGCGCTGAGTGCTTCGCGTTTGGCTTTGCGCTTGTCGTGCACGCGGGCGATCTGGATGGCGAGCTCGAGCAGCAGTGTCAGCGCCAGGCCCAGCGCCGTCATGGAGAACGGGTCGGAGCCCGGCGTGAACACGGCCGCGAAGACGAACATTGCGAAGATCAGGCCACGTCGCCACGATGCGAGTCGCTCGTAAGTCAGCACCCCGACGAAGTTGAGCATCACCACCAGCAGCGGAAATTCGAAGCTCACCCCGAACACCAGCAGCAAGTTGATCAGGAATCCGAAATACCGATCACCGGACAGCGCCGTCACCTGCACGTCGCTGCCGACCGTCAGCAAGAAGTGCAGGGCTTTGGCCAGCACCAGGTAGGCCAGCACCGCGCCCGTGACGAACAGCAGGGCCGCGGGCACCACGAACGCGACCGCGAAACGCTTTTCCTTCTTGTACAACCCCGGCGTGATGAACGCCCAGAGTTGGTACAGCCATATCGGGCAGGCCAACACCACACCGGCCGTCAACGCAACTTTGAGCCGCAGCATGAACTGGTCGAACGGCGCTGTGGCCAACAGCCGGCACTGACCATTGGCGATGTCGGCCCGCGCGGACGGCGGCAGCGCGCAGTACGGATGGCGCAGCCACTCACCCAGGCTTTCGAACCCGAACAACGACTGCGAATACCAGACGAAGCCGACGGCGGTGGTCAGCACGACGGCGGCCAGCGAGATCAGCAGCCGCGTGCGCAGCTCGGTGAGGTGGGCGACGAGCGACATGGTCGCGTCGGGATTGGCGCGGCTGCGACGGGTACGCGGATCTAGCCGCCTGAATAAACCGGTGGTGCGCACAGTGAATAGGCGCTCGGGCGCCGTAGCGGCGGGGCCGTGCTAGGCCGAGCGACCGTCAGCCGCCGGCGGCTCTACCCGCTCGGAGTGCACCGGCTGTGCCGGGGCGGCTTGGGTGGCGGACGCTTCGGGTTTGTTATCGCTCTGCAGTTCGCGGACCTCGGACTTGAAGATCCGCAACGACTTGCCCAGTGAGCGTGCGGCGTCGGGCAGCCTCTTGGCGCCGAACAGAACAATCACCAGGACCGCGATGATAGCCAGGTGACCCGGAGTCAGAGCATTCACTTTTGTTTACCTCCAGATGTCTCCACGATGCTACCGCAGCCGCGGTTCGATCAGCCGGACCGCGCCGCGGCCTGGTAGGCCTCCAGCGCCGCGGCGGCATCGTCGGCGACGCGGGTGGCCAGCGAATCCGGTCCCAGCACCCGCACCGCCGAGCCCAGGCCCAGGACCTGACGCGCCATCCAGTCTTCGGAGGCGTAGGTCATCGCCGCCTCGCAGTAGCCGTTGGGCAGTTCTTGCAGCAGGCGCATCGGGTAGTACTCGAACATCCAGGAGGCCTCCGGCGCCAGCCGTAACCTCGCCGACGGCAGCGACGGGTCGGCGTCGAACAGCGAGGTGTCCGGCGGTGCCTGGATCGCGGGTTCTGGTGGCGCAGAAGGCTCGTCGAGCACGGCGGCGTCGACGATGCGATCGAACCGGAACAGCCGGACGCCTTCGGCGTCGCGCGACCACGCCTCCAGATAGCTCTGGTCGCCGACGAGCACGATTCGGATCGGGTCGACTGTCCGGGTGGCCAGCGTGTCGTGCGAGGCGGCGTAGTAGTCGATGCTCAGCGCCTTGCGGTCCCGGACCGCGGCGCGTACCGCGGCGGCGGCCGCGCTCTCCGCGGGCGCCGGTTCGTCGACGGCGGTAACGACGTCGTTGAGGTGTCCGGCCGCCCCGGCGGCCGCTTCGATCTTGGCGATCGCGCTTCGTGCGGCTTCCGGATCGACCACACCCGGAATGTCGGCCAGCGCGCGCAGCGCCACCAGCAACCCGGTCGCCTCCGGCGAGGTCAGCTGCAGTGGGGTGTCCATCCCCGCGGAGAACGTCACCTCGATGGTGTCGCCGGTGAACTCGAAGTCGATCAGGTCACCCGGGCCGTAACCCGGCAGGCCGCACAGCCACAGCTGGTCGAGGTCATCCCCCAGCTGCTTGATCGAAACACCGAGGTCAGAAGCCGCTTGGGCGCGGGTGACGCGAGGGTTTGCCTGGAAATACGGAACCATGTTGAGCAGCCGCACCAGCCGCGTCGACACGGGAGTCACTTAGCCTCCTCGACGTGGGCGCGCAACAGCCTCAATACCTCGTCGCGCAGCGTTGCGGGTTCCAGCACGACGGCGTCGGCGGCGTAGCCGGCGATATCGCGGGCCAGCCGACCGGTGGCCCCGATGTCGACTTCGATGACGTCGCCGTCGCGGCCGTTGATCTGCCGGGCACCCACCGAGGTCCCGGCCCGACGCAGCGCGGTGGCCCGCCCGTCGGCGACCCAGACCTGAGCCCTGACACCCGTCGGCGGGTCACCGACGACCTTGGCGACGATGTCGCGCAGGTCGGCATCGGCGGGCACGCTGACGGCGCCGGCCGGGCCGATCGGCGTCACCTCGGCACCGATCCGGGACAGCCGGAACGTGCGGGTGGCATCGCGGTCACGGTCATGCCCGACGAGGTACCAGCGGCCTTTGTCCGTTACCACGCCCCACGGCTCGACCGTGCGGATGGTGTACGGATCGGTGCGTGACGGCCGATGCGGAAACTGCACGGCCTGCCGGGCAGTGACTGCCGACAGCAGGGCATTCAACACGTCTTCGGAGCCGCGCAGTCCGACGCTGCCGGCCGGTGACGCGATGGCGATCGGCGCGTCGGGATCGACGTCGACGCCGGCGGCCCGCAGCTTCAGCAGTGCGCCCTGCGTCGCGGTGATCAGCTCGGGCGACTCCCACAGCTGGGTGGCCACCGCGACCGCGGCGGCCTCGTCGCCGGTCAACTCGACGGCCGGCAGTGCGTAGGCGTCGCGGTTGATCCGGTAACCCTCCACCGGGTCGTAGGACGACACCCGGCCGGTTTCCAGCGGGATGCCCAGATCGCGCAGTTCGTTCTTGTCGCGCTCGAACATTCGCGAAAAGGCTTCATCGCTGGCGCTATCCGCATATCCGGCCACGCTGGAGCGGATCTTCTCCGCGGTGATGTAGCTACGGGTGGACAGCAGTGCGATGACGAGATTCATCAACCGCTCGACTTTGGATACCGCCACCTGTAAGAGGTTAGGGCAAGGGGTGCCGGTGGATCGTCAACGGACCACAGCACTCGCCGAGCGCCGCGACGGCTACATGCTGGCGATCAGCCTCTTGACCCGCTCGTCGACCGCCCGGAACGGGTCTTTGCAGAGGACCGTGCGCTGTGCCTGGTCGTTCAGCTTGAGGTGCACCCAGTCGACGGTGAAATCGCGCCCGGCCGCTTGGGCGGCGCTGATGAACTCACCGCGCAGCCGCGCGCGAGTGGTCTGCGGCGGCTCGTCGACGGCCGCGTCGATTTCCTCGTCGGTGGTGATGCGCGCCGCGAGACCCTTGCGCTGCAGCAGGTCGAAGACACCACGGCCACGCTTGATGTCGTGGTACGCCAGGTCGAGCTGGGCGATCTTCGGGTCGGACAGCTCCATGTCGTAGCGGTCCTGGTAGCGCTGGAACAGCTTGCGCTTGATCACCCAGTCGATTTCGGTGTCGACCTTGGCGAAGTCCTGGCTTTCCACCGCGTCGAGCTGGCGCCCCCACAAGTCGACGACCTGCTCGATCTGGGCGTTGGACTCGCGGGTCTGCAGGTGTTCGACGGCGCGCGCGTAGTACTCCCGCTGGATGTCGAGCGCACTGGCCTGACGCCCACCGGCCAGCCGCACCGGCCGCCGGCCGGTGACGTCGTGGCTGACTTCGCGGATGGCGCGAATCGGGTTGTCTAGCGAAAAGTCGCGGAAAGCCACTCCGGCTTCGATCATTTCCAGCACCAGCGCCGCGGTGCCCACCTTGAGCATGGTGGTCGACTCGCACATGTTGGAGTCGCCGACGATGACGTGCAGGCGCCGGTACTTCTCGGCGTCGGCGTGCGGCTCGTCGCGGGTGTTGATGATCGGACGGCTACGGGTGGTGGCCGAGGAGACGCCCTCCCAGATGTGCTCGGCGCGCTGCGACAGGCAGAAGGTGGCGGCCTTCGGGGTTTGCAGCACTTTGCCGGCACCACAGATGAGCTGGCGGGTGACCAGGAACGGCAGCAACACATCGGAGATCCGGGAGAATTCGCCAGCCCGCACGATCAGGTAGTTCTCGTGGCAGCCGTAGGAGTTGCCCGCCGAGTCGGTGTTGTTCTTGAACAGGTAGATATCGCCGCCAATGCCCTCGTCGGCCAGTCGCTGTTCGGCGTCGATCAGCAGGTCTTCGAGCACCCGCTCCCCGGCGCGGTCGTGGGTGACCAGCTGGACGAGGCTGTCGCATTCGGCGGTGGCGTACTCGGGATGGCTACCGACATCGAGGTACAGCCGGGCGCCGTTGCGCAGGAAAACGTTGGAGCTGCGGCCCCACGAGACCACCCGTCGAAACAGGTAGCGGGCCACTTCGTCGGGCGACAGTCGCCGGTGGCCGTGAAATGTGCAGGTGACGCCGAATTCGGTTTCGATGCCCATGATTCGCCGCTGCACAATTCGAGGGTACTGGTTGGACCCGCAACTGGGGTGGAACCCCCACCGACGGGTCGGCGTGAGGGTCGCCGATTCCCGCCGCTCCACACGAATGCGACTGCTGTCGAAGCGCGTTCACGACTCGGCGGGCTCGGGCGCCTCCCCGAACCGGCTCAACGCCAGGGCCGCGACGACCGCGACCACGAAGCCGGCCTCCACCATCCAGTCCAGGCCCGGCCGGGTGCGGTCCCCCAGCCACGCCACCCCGACCAGGGCGGGGCCGACCGTCTCGCCGACCACCATTCCGGCGACGGCGGTGGTCACCGATCCGCGGCTCAACGCCGAAGTCAGCAGCAGAAAACCCGCCGCCCCGCCGGCGATCAGCGCGTAGACGGCGGGATTGGCCCAGAACGTGGCCTCGGTGAAGTCGATCGAATCGATCAACCGGACGGCGACTTCGACGACGCCGAAACCCGCGCCCGCGCCGAACCCCAGCACCAGTGCGCGGGTCCGGTCACCGAGTCGGCCCGCGACCGCGCCGGCCGCGAACACGACACCAACGATCACCAGCAGCGCCCAGCCCAGCCCCGCCGGACCGCGCCCGTCGCCCTCGGGCCCGGCGGCCAGACCGAGCATGGCCAGGCTCCCGCACACCACCGCAACGGCGGCCCACTCCGTCGCGGACAACCGCGTGTGCAGCAGCCATGCGGCCACGATCGCGGTGACGGCCAACGACCCGGCGATCGCCGCGGCGACCACATAGATCGGAACCAGCTTCAGCGCGCCGATCTGCAGCAGAAAGCCCACGCCGTCCAACGCGATGCCCAATAGATAGCGCCATTGCCGCAAAGCCCGCAGCAGCAAGGCGGCGTCGACGCCGGAATCCCTGTTGCCGGCGTCCACCGAGCGAGTCGCGGCGGCTTGCAACACGGTCGCCGTGCCGTAACAGACCGAACAGCCCAGCGCTAGCAGCAAGCCGATCATCACGGGACGATGCCTATTTCGTCGATTTCTCCGCCGAGTCGTCCGACGACCCAGAGCCGTTACGTACGGGCGCCAGACGCTCCAGCGCCGCGCCCGCGATGCGACGGAAAGCGCGCCGCGGCCGGTTGACGTCGAGGATGGCGACTTCCAAGTTCTCCACACTCAAGGAGGGCTGATCGTTGGTCGAGCCCTCGGCGCGGCCCGCCTCGAGAGCCTCGACCGCGATGTGCACCGCGTCGGCCAGGTTGGCGTTCTCGGCGTAAGACTCCTTGAGCGCGTTGGTGATCGGCTCGGTTGCGCCGCCCATCACCACGTAGTGCGGCTCGTCGGCGATCGATCCGTCGTAGGTAATCCGGTACAGCTCAGGCGCTTTGGTCTCGCCGTAGTGAGCAACCTCGGCAACGCAGAGCTCGACCTCATACGGCTTGGCCTGTTCGGTGAAGATGGTGCCCAGCGTTTGCGCGTAGACGTTGGCCAGCTGGCGGCCGGTCACGTCGCGGCGATCGTAAGCGTAGCCACGGGTGTCGGCGAATTGGATTCCGCCACGACGCAGGTTGTCGAATTCGTTGAACCGGCCGACGGCGGCGAAGCCCACGCGGTCGTAGAGTTCGCTGATCTTCTGCAGCGAGCGCGATGGGTTCTCGGCGACGAAAAGCACGCCGCCGGAGTAGGCCAACGCGACCACGCTGCGGCCACGCGCGATGCCTTTGCGGGCGAGCTCGCTGCGCTCCCGCATCGCCTGTTCGGGCGAGATGAAATACGGAAAACTCATGAATCACTTCCCGCGCGGTCGGCGTCCGGGCCGAAAGTATCAACGCGGGAACGTCTTTGGATGACTTCCCGGGACAGCTCGGCGATGCGCTGTTCGGCGACGTTCGCTGCGCCGTCGGCACCGATCGTGACGGCGGTGGGGAAAATCCCGCGGACCAGGTCGGGCCCGCCGGTAGCCGAGTCGTCGTCGGCCGCGTCGTAAAGCGCTTCCACCGCGACCCGCAGCGCCGAATCCGCATCCGTGGCTTGGGAATACAACTTCTTGATCGACGACTTGGCGAAAATCGAACCCGAGCCCACCGACTGGTAGCCCTCTTCCTCGAGGTTCCAGCCACCCGCGGCATCGAAGGATACGATGCGGCCGGCCTTCTCCGAATCGGGGTCGTCGATGTCGAAGCCGATGAGCAGTGGCAGCGCCACCAGACCCTGCATCGCCGCAGCGAGGTTGCCGCGCACCATGATTGCGAGGCGGTTTACCTTGCCGGCGAAGGTCAGCGGCACGCCTTCCAGCTTCTCGTAGTGCTCGAGTTCGACGGCGTAGAGGCGGGCGAACTCGACCGCGATCGCCGCGGTGCCGGCGATCCCGGTCGCGGTGTAGTCGTCGGTGATGTAGACCTTCTGCACGTCGCGCCCGGCGATCATGTTGCCCTGGGTCGAACGTCGATCGCCGGCTATCAGGACCCCGCCCGGATACTTCAGCGCGACGATCGTGGTGCCGTGCGGCAGCGCGGTACTGGGCGCGACGGCATCGACGCCGCCCATGGTGGCGGGCAGCAACTCCGGCGCCGCACGGCGCAGGTGATCGGTGAAAGAGGACAGGCCGCCAGAGGCGGTACCGGGGAGGGCAGAATTAGTGGCCAGGCGATCGCTGTTAGGCCAGGTCACTGTCCGCCCTTTTGGACGTATGCGCGAACGAAGTCTTCGGCGTTCTCTTCCAGCACATCGTCGATCTCATCGAGCAGATCGTCGGTCTCCTCGGTCAGCTTCTCGCGACGCTCCTGGCCCGCGGCCGTGCTGGCAGTGAGGTCGTCGTCATCGCCACCGCCACCACCGCGCTTGGTCTGCTCCTGGGCCATCGCTGCCTCCTGCATCGTTATCGGGGAGTGAAACACGCCCGTCGGTTTCTCCACCCTACCGGTCAATAGCGTTAATGCTCAGGCTTACAAACCCATGTCCGGCTCCTCCGCAGGCTCTTCGAGACCTGCATCGTCGCCGCACGAGCCTTGTGTCCGGCCCGTCAGGTGGTCAGCTGCTCCACGAGTTCGACGGCGCTGTCCACCGAGTCCAATAGCGCGCCGACGTGGGCCTTACTGCCACGCAGCGGCTCCAGCGTCGGGATACGCACGAGCGAATCACCACCCAGATCGAAAATCACCGAGTCCCAGCTGGCCGCCGCGATGTCGGCGCCGAATCGGCGCAGGCATTCCCCGCGGAAGTAGGCCCGGGTGTCGGTCGGCGGGTTGTCGACCGCATCGATCACCTGCTGTTCGTTGACCAGACGCTTCATCGATCCGCGCGCCACCAGCCGGTTGTACAGGCCCTTGTCCAGTCGGACATCGGAGTACTGCAGGTCGACCAGATGCAGCCGCGGCGCCGACCAGCTCAGGTTCTCCCGGTGACGGAACCCTTCGAGAAGGCGCAGCTTCGCCGGCCAGTCCAGCAGCTCGGCGCATTCCATCGGGTCACGCTCGAGCAGATCGAGGACGTGCGCCCAGGTCTCGATGACGTCGGTCGCGCGGGCGTCAGGGTCACGGCTGTCGACCAGCTTCGCCACCCTGTCCAGGTAAATGCGTTGCAGCGCAAGGGCTGTCAGCTCTCGACCGTCGACCAGCGCGACGGTCGCGCGCAGCGACGGGTCGCGGCTGATCGCGTGCACGGCGTGCACCGGGCGGGCCAGCGCCAAGTCGCTGAGGTCGATGCCATGCGCGTTGCCTTCTTCGATCAAGTCGAGCGCCAACGCCGTGGTGCCGAGTTTGAGATACGTCGAGGTCTCGGAGAGGTTGGCATCGCCGATGATGACGTGCAGCCGCCGGTAGCGATCGGCGTCGGCGTGCGGCTCGTCGCGGGTGTTGATGATGCCGCGCTTGAGTGTGGTCTCGAGCCCGACCTCGACCTCGATGTAGTCGGATCGCTGCGAGAGCTGGAAGCCGGGCTCGTCGCCGGATGGCCCGATTCCGACCCGCCCCGAGCCGGTGACGACCTGGCGGGACACCAAAAACGGCGTCAGCCCGGCGATAACCGAGGAGAACGGCGTCTGGCGGCTCATCAGATAGTTCTCGTGAGACCCGTACGAGGCGCCCTTGCCGTCGACGTTGTTCTTGTACAGCTGCAATTTGGCGGCACCGGGAACGCTGGCGACATGCCGTGCGGCGGCCTCCATCACACGTTCGCCGGCTTTGTCCCAGATCACCGCGTCCAGCGGGTCAGTGCATTCGGGCGCAGCGTATTCCGGGTGCGCGTGGTCGACGTAGAGTCGCGCGCCGTTGGTCAGGATCATGTTGGCCGCACCGACCTCGTCGGCGTCCACCACCGGCGGCGGGCCGGCCGAGCGGCTCAAGTCGAAGCCGCGCGCATCACGCAGCGGCGATTCCACCTCGTAGTCCCACCGGGTGCGCTTAGCGCGCTGAATACCGGCGGCGGCCGCGTAGGCCAGCACCGCCTGCGTGGAAGTCAGGATCGGGTTGGCGGTCGGGTCAGACGGCGACGAGATGCCGTATTCGACCTCCGTTCCGATAATTCGTTGCATCACTCGAGCTTAGGCGTGACGACGATGCGCACCGCGCAGCGGGGCGGTGAGGAGTTGCGCAATCAAACCCAGCGTGACGACGATGCGCCCCGCGCAGCGGGGCGGTGAGGAGTTGCGCAATCAAACCCAGCGTGACGACGATGCGCCCCGCGCAGCGGGGCGGTGAGGTCACCGAGGCGCCGGCAACTGCGGGCGTGCCATTGACGCAGGTGATCCAAGTCATTACCTTCACCCTGGTGTCTGCCGAACCCATCACCGGCCTGTCCGGAAAGCGCTACGGCGAAGTCCTTCTGGTGACGCCGGGGGAAGCGGGACCACAAGCCGCGGTCTACAACAGCTTCGGCCTCAACGACTTACCCGCCGAGTTGTGGTCTGCACTCGACGCGAAGCAGATCGCGGCCGAAAACGGCGCTGCCACAGCGTTACTCAACGGTCCGCGGTACTGGCTGATGAACGAGCTGGAGAAGGTGACCCAGGCTCCGCGGATCGTCAAGAACTTCGGCGGTATCGAGATGGCGCTGCAGGCTCAGACCTTGCTGTCGGGGATGAACCCGGCGCCCTACACAGCGAATCAGGTCCACCGGCACACCATCTTCACCTTCGATGTGGGCGAAGAGGTCTACGAGTTGCACGACCCCGCTTTACGGCGGTGGATCATGCAAACCTGGAGTCAGATCGTCGATCCCAACTTGTCACGCGCCGACCTGCCCCGCCTCGGCGAGCGGCTCGATCTGCCCGAGGGGTGGACCTACCAGACCCGGACGTTGACCAGTCCGTTGCGCATCGACACCACCACACATGCCGCGCAGGTTCTTCAGGACGACCTGACCAACAGTTATTCGCTGCTGGCCGGCTGAGTCCTACCTTCTGGCGCTGGCCCACGGCGGCCGGCTGAGTCCTACAGGTACTGACCCAAGTTCGACTCGGTGTCGATCGCCCGCGAGGCGCTCGAGCTCTTGCCGGTGACCAGCGTGCGGATGTAGACGATCCGCTCGCCCTTCTTGCCCGAAATCCGTGCCCAGTCATCGGGATTCGTGGTGTTGGGCAGGTCCTCGTTCTCGGCGAACTCGTCGACGATCGAGTCGAGCAGGTGCTGGATGCGCAGACCCCGTTGGCCGCTCTCCAACACCGCCTTGATCGCGTTCTTCTTCGCACGGTCGACGACGTTCTGGATCATCGCGCCGGAGTTGAAGTCCTTGAAGTACATGACCTCTTTGTCACCGTTGGCGTAGGTGACTTCCAGGAACCGGTTGTCGTCGATCTCGGCGTACATCCGGTCGACGACCTTCTCGATCATCGCCTTGATGCACAGCGAGCGGTCGCCGCCGAACTCGGCGAGATCGTCGGCGTTGACCGGCAATTCGTCGGTCAGGTACTTCGAGAAGATGTCCTGGGCCGATTCGGCGTCCGGGCGCTCGATCTTGATCTTCACGTCCAGGCGGCCGGGCCGCAGGATCGCGGGGTCGATCATGTCCTCACGGTTGGAGGCGCCGATCACGATGACGTTCTCCAGACCCTCGACTCCGTCGATCTCGCTGAGCAACTGCGGGACGACCGTGGTCTCCACGTCCGACGAAACCCCAGTGCCGCGGGTGCGGAAGATCGAGTCCATCTCGTCGAAGAAGACGATCACCGGTGTGCCCTCGGACGCCTTCTCACGGGCGCGCTGGAAGATCAGCCGGATGTGCCGCTCGGTCTCGCCGACGAACTTGTTCAGCAGCTCGGGGCCTTTGATGTTGAGGAAGTACGACTTGGCCTCGCGCGCGTCGTCGCCGCGGACCTCCGCCATCTTCTTGGCCAGTGAGTTGGCAACGGCCTTGGCAATCAACGTCTTTCCGCACCCGGGCGGGCCGTAGAGCAGTACACCCTTGGGCGGGCGCAACGCGTATTCGCGGTAAAGCTCCTTGTGCAGGAACGGCAGCTCGACGGCGTCGCGAATCTGCTCGATCTGCCGGCCCAGTCCGCCGATGTCGTTGTAGGTGACGTCGGGGACCTATTCCAGCACCAGGTCCTCGACCTCGGCCTTGGGGATCCGCTCGAACGCGTAACCCGCCTTGGTGTCGACGAGAAGCGAGTCACCGGGACGCAGCCGGCGCGGCCGGGTGTCGTCATTGAGCGCGTCGGGGTGGCCGTCCGGCAGGTCCTCGGCCACCAACGGCTCGGCCAGCCAGACGATGCGCTCTTCGTCGGCGTGGCCGACCACCAGCGCGCGGTGACCGTCGGCCAACACCTCGCGCAGAGTTGAAATCTCGCCGACGGATTCGTACCTGCCGGCCTCAACGACCGTTAGCGCCTCGTTGAGGCGAACTGTCTGACCTTTGCGCAGAGAGCTCACTTCGATGTTGGGTGAGCACGTCAGTCGCATCTTGCGCCCCGAGGTGAAGACGTCGATCGTGTCGTCTTCGTGCGTCGACAACAGCACGCCGTAGCCGCTGGGCGGCTGTCCAAGGCGGTCGACCTCTTCGCGCAGCGCCAGCAGCTGCTGGCGGGCTTCCTTGAGGGTCTCCATCAGCTTGGAATTGCGCGACGCCAACGAATCGATCCGCGCCTCTAGCTGGTGAATATCGCGTGGACTACGTCCGGAGCCATGCGATCCGGCGGCAGTGTCGAGCTGCTCACGCAGAATCGCGGCCTCGCGACGAAGCTCTTCCAACTCGGCGGCGTCCTCGTGGGAGAGGTCCGGTTCGCGGGGGCTACCGAACGGTTCACGGTCAAATTCACCCATGGTGCGCTCCTTTCCCGCCCCAGGACGGTGGTGCGGTGGATACCTCAACGCTACCGGCGATTTCCGTTTCATGCGGGAACTCGAAATGGGGCACACTGGCAACAGCGTTAACATCTTGTTTAGTCGGCTTTACCGAGAGGACCTTCGTGACCGTGAAAACCCTAGCCACAGGCATGGCGGCAATGGCTGCCATCGGTGCCGCAGCCGCAGGTGTGACCTGTATTGCATCCGTTACCGCTGTGTCGCCTCAGGTTCAGCCGGTCGTCTTCGGCGCTCCGCTACCGCAGGACCCGGCGGCGCCCGTCGGGGTCGACGTACCCACCCCCGACCAGCTGGCGACCGTTCTCAACACGCTGCAGGACCCGAGCGTGTCGTTCGCCCAAAAGGGTGATCTCGTCGAGGGCGGCATCCCGTATCCGGTCGGCCTGGCCGACCACGAGCTGCAGAAGGCCGCTTCCAAAGGCAGCCTGCCGCTGATCTTCAACATCACCAACATCGCGCCCTCGGGTCCCGGTTCCGCGACGGCCACGATCACCGCATCCGGCCCGCATCTCGCCCCGACCCCGGAGTACCTCCGGTTCGTCGATCAGGGCGGCTGGAAGCTGTCGCACGACTCGGCGATGACCCTGATCTCGGCCGTACGTTCACGCTGACAGCCGCTGAATGCGCCGGGGCCTGGCCGCAGCCTTGAGCGCCGCCGCAGTAGCGGCGGCGCTTGGGCTTCCGGGCTGCTCCAGCGATGAGGATGGGACGCCGCCGGCGAGCGCGCCACCGTCGACGTCCGCGTCACTGAATCCGACGCCGGGCCCGCAGGCCGCGCCACTGCCGCCGCCCGAGGCGCTGGCGGGTGTGCTGTCCCGGCTGGCCGATAAGTCGGTGCCCGGCGCCCAGAAGCTGAACCTGGTGGAGGGCGCCACGCCGGACAGCGCCGGGGTCTACGACCAATTCGCCGACGCCTTGATCAACGGCGGTTACGCGCCGGCGAAATTCGATGTGCGCGACGTGAATTGGTCCGACCGGGACCCCGCCGACGTGGTGGCCAACGTCGACGTCAGCTCCGCCAATCCAAAGGGTCCGCATTTCGCGTTCCCGATGGAATTCAAGCCCTACCAAGGCGGCTGGCAGCTTTCCGCGCGGACCGCCGATGTGCTGTTCGCGTTCCGGGCCGACGCACCCGAGCAGCCGCCGACGACTGGTCGCTGACCCGACGTGTGGATCGGCTGGCTCGAGTTCGACCTGCTGCTCGGTGACGTGCACTCACTCAAGCAGAAGCGGTCGCTGGTGCGTCCCGTCGTCGCCGAGCTGCAACGCAAGTTCAACGTCTCGGCCGCCGAGACCGGATCACAGGAGCTGCATCGACGGGCCGGGATCGGCGTCGCGATGGCGTCGGCCGATCGTCGACATGCCGTCGAGGTTCTCGACGCCGCCGAGCGACTGGTCGCCGCGCGTCCGGAATTCGAATTACTCTCGGTCCGAAGGGATTTGCTCCGCAGCGACGACTGACCCCGGCCCGGTGGGACGCTGCTTTCGATGCAACGGGGTCGGCGTCACAGCGCCCGGAGCCAACTTGCGCGCGAACACCAAAAACGCTGTGTGCCCGCGCATGTTGTGCTGTGGCCGGACCGCCAACCCGACGACGTTCCAGCCGCGCTGCATCGTCTCCCAGGCGCGCGGTTCCGTCCAACACTGTTGTGCGCGTAGAGCTTCCACCGCCTTGGACAGCTGGGTCACAGTCGCCACATAGATCATCAGCACGCCGCCGGCGACCAGCGCGCGCGATACCCGGTCGAGCACCTCCCACGGCGCGAGCATGTCCAACACCGCCCGATCGATCGAGCCGTCGGCCAGATCGGCGTCGACGACGTCGCTGATCACCAGCTGCCAGTTCGGTGGAAGACGGCCGAAGAACGTCTCCACGTTGCGGCGTGCGTGTTCGGCGTGGTCGGCGCGCACGTCGTAGGAGATCACCTGCCCGTCCGGCCCGACGGCGCGCAGCAGCGAACAGGTCAGCGCCCCGGATCCGGCCCCGGCCTCCAACACTCGTGCGCCGGGGAAGATATCGCCCTCGTGCACGATCTGCGCGGCATCCTTCGGGTAGACCAGCTGCGCACCGCGCGGCATCGAGAGCACGTAATCCACCAGCAGCGGCCGCAGCACCAGGAACTGATCGCCGTTGGCCGACTTGACCACGCTGCCTTCCGGCTGCCCGATCACCGCGTCGTGCATGATCGCGCCGCGGTGAGTGTGAAACTCGCTACCGGGGCTGAGCACCATCGTGTAGTGCCGCCCCTTGGCGTCGGTGAGCTGCACGCGATCACCGACGACGAACGGGCCAGTAGCGGACACAGCGGACAAGCCTGCCAGCAGACGCGCCGCCGGAAGTGCGCGGGGTTGTCCGACCCGGCTTCTAGGCTGCGGGTATGGGACGCGCCAACGACGATGCAGAGCGCAGCAATGAGGAGGAGCGGCGCACATGAACGACGCACCGGAGAAGCCAGCCAGACGGCGGCCCGCCCTGTCGCCGTCGCGGGCGGCCGATTTCAAGCAGTGCCCACTGCTGTACCGCTTCCGGGCGATCGACCGGCTCCCCGAGCCACCCTCCACCGCGCAGGTGCGTGGATCGGTGGTGCACGCGGCGTTGGAGCAGCTCTACGGTCTGCCCGCCGCCGAACGCGGCCCGCAGACCGTCGATGCGCTGGTCGGCCCGGCCTGGGAGCAGGTGATCGCCGCCGAACCCGCGCTGGCCGAGCAGTTGGACGCCGAGCAGCAGACCGGCCTGCTCGAGGAGGCCCGCAAACTGCTGTCCGGCTACTACAGCCTGGAGGACCCGACCCGGTTCGACCCGCAGAGCTGCGAACAGCGCATCGAGGTCGAACTTGCTGACGGCACCCTGTTGCGCGGGATCATCGATCGCATCGACGTCGCGCCGACCGGCGAGTTGCGGGTGGTGGACTACAAGACCGGCAAGGCCCCGCCGGAAGCGCGGGCGCTGGCCGAATTCAAGGCCATGTTCCAGATGAAGTTCTACGCGGTTGCGTTACTGCGTTCGCGCGGTGTGCTGCCGACGCGGCTACGGCTGATCTATCTGTCGGACGGCCAGCTGTTGGACTACTCCCCCGACGAAGCCGAATTGCTGCGCTTCGAGAAGACCCTGATGGCGATTTGGCATGCCATCCAATCCGCCGGTGCCACAGGAGATTTCAGGCCCCGACCGTCACGGCTGTGTGACTGGTGCGCCCACCACTCGCACTGTCCGGTCTTCGGCGGCACACCGCCGCCATATCCTGGCTGGCCGGCCGTTCCCGACGACGGCAACGCCGACACCGTCTTGCAGCACGGCGCCGAACCGGCCGCCTGAGCGCCGGCTACTGCAGCGGCGACATCTCCTGCAGCATCGTCGGTATCAGCTCACTGACCGTCGGGTGGATGTGCATGGTGCGGGCCAGCGTCGTGTAGGGCGCTTTGGCCGACATCGTGTCGAGGATGCCGTGGATGGCCTCGTCGCCGCCCACACCCAGGATCGCCGCGCCGAGGATCTGATGTGTTTCGGCGTCCACGACGACCTTCATAAAGCCTTGTGTCTCACCCTTTTCCACGGCGCGACCAACGCGCGTCATCGGCCGCTGGCCCACCAGCGCGGGACGACCGGACGCCCGCACCTGCTCGACGGTCATCCCGGCTCGCCCCAGCGGGGGGTCGATGTAAAGCGCGTAGGTGGCGATCCGGTCGCTCACCCGCCGTGCGTCGCTGTCGAGCAGGTTGGCGGCAACGATTTCGAAATCGTTGTACGACGTGTGGGTGAAGGCGCCTTTGCCGTTGCAGTCCCCCAGTGCCCAAATGTGTTCGGCGCTGGTGCGCAGTTGGTCGTCGACCACGATGTAGCCACTCTCGTCGGTGCGGACGCCCGCCTGGTCCAGGCCGAGATCGTCGGTGTTAGGCCGTCGCCCCACCGCGAGCAATAGGTGACTGCCCACGATCGGTGCCGCGCCCGACCGCGGCGTCAGTTCGAACCCGTTGTCGCGCTTGGCTATCCGGATGTCGTCCGCGGCGACGACGATGTCGATGCCTTCATTCTCCAGGATGTCCCGGATGGTGTCGGAGACATCGTGGTCTTCGCGAGACGCCAGCCGCGGGCCTTTTTCGACAACGGTCACGTGGGCGCCGAACCGGCGGTACATCTGGGCGAATTCGAGTGCGATGTAACTGCCGCCCACGACGACGAGATGTTCGGGCACCGTGTCGAGTTCGAGTATCGACACGTTAGTGAGGTAGTCGACGTCGGCCAGCCCGGGGATGTTCGGCACCACCGCCCGTCCGCCGACGTTGAGGAAAATCCGGTCGGCGTGCAACGTGTCATCCCCGACCCGCAACGTGTGCGGGTCTTCGAATCGGGCATGGCCGCGAAAGACCGTGCAGCCGTCCATGCCGTCCAGCCAACCTTCGACGCCGTTGCGGTCGTCGAGCACGATACCGTCCTTGCGCGCCTTGACTTTTGCCATGTCGACGCTGACCGGGCCGGTGCTGACGCCGAAGTCGGCGCCGCGACGCGCCACATGCGCGGCGTACGCGCTGGCCACCAGCGTCTTGGTCGGGATACATCCGGTGTTGACACAGGTACCGCCGAACAGCTTGCGCTCCACCATCGCAACGGTCTGCCCGGCCGCGGTCAACCGTCCGACCAGCGGGGGCCCGGCCTGGCCGGCGCCCACGACGATCGCGTCGAAACGCTCTGTCACAGAGCGGTGATGACAGCGGCGAGCGCGAATCCACCGCCGACCGCGACCACGTCCTCGAGTAACGCGGCCGGCAGGTCGCGGCCGAACGACCCGGACAACCGGGCGCGCGCCTGGTATCCGAGTAGCGTGCCCAGCACGGCGCCCACCAGACCGGCGCCGAGTGCGCTGTAGGTGAACGCCCATACGGTGCCGACGAGCGCTCCGGCGAAGCCACCCGCGATGAGCCGGCCGATGAATGACGGTGGCGCCGTGCGGGGTGGCGTCTTGGGTTGCTTGTCGAGGAACAGCTCACCGAGCGCCAGCACGCTGAAGATGATCGCGGTGATGAGGTTGCCGACCCAGGACGCCCACGTGTTGTTGAGGTTGATCCAGTGCAGCACCGCGGCCCAACTGATGACGGCCGGTGCGGTGAAGGTTCGCAAACCGGCGATCACACCGATTCCGAGAGCAAGCAGCAGAACATAGAAATGTGTCATTGCGACTCTCCTAGTGATGGAAAACGCGGCTCTAGCCGGACGCTAACACAGCAACGCCGACGGCGCGGGTGCAAGCGGGATCAGAACCGGCAGAACCGGATATCCGACGCCAGGATCGCTTTCGCCCCGATGGCCGCCAGCTCGTCCATGATCGCGTTGACATCCCGGCGCGGTACCAGAGCTCGCACGGCCACCCACTCGGGGTCGGCCAACGGGGCGATCGTGGGTGACTCCAAGCCCGGCGTGATCGACGTGGCAGCGTCGAGAACCGAACGCGGACAGTCATAATCCAGCATCAGGTACTGCTGACCGAACACCACGCCCTGGACGCGGGCCACCAGTTGATCGCGAGCCGCCGCGTCCGGTCCGCCGTCGGTGTCGTCGGGGTCGGCCCGCTCGATGAGGACTGCCTCTGAGTCGCACAGCGTTTCGCCGAAGGCCACCAGGTCGTGCAAGTTCAAGGTGCGGCCGGAGCCCACCACATCGGCGATCGCATCGGCCACCCCGAGCTGCACCGAGATCTCCACGGCCCCGTCCAGCCGGATCACGGTGGCCTCAATGCCGCGGGCCGCCAAGTCTTCTCGCACGATGTTCGGGTATGCGGTGGCGATGCGCCGACCCGCGAGGTCGTCGATGGTCCAATTTCGCCCGGCCGGCGCGGCATAGCGAAAGGTGGACGAGCCGAAACCCAGTGCGAGACGTTCGTGCACGGGCGCCCGGGACTCACGCGCCAAGTCCCGTCCGGTGATACCGAAGTCGAGCTCACCCGAGCCCACGTAAATGGCGATGTCCTTGGGGCGCAAGAAGAAGAACTCGACGTGGTTGTGCGGGTCGATGACGGTCAGGTCTTTGGGATCGGTCCGACGCCGGTAGCCGGCCTCCGACAGGATCTCGACGGCCGACTCGCTCAGCGCCCCCTTGTTGGGGACCGCAACACGCAGATGGGTGGACCCGTTGCGGCTGTGCGGCGACATCAGAGTTTCCGATACACGTCGTCGAGCGTGAGCCCGCGGGCGATCATCAGCACCTGTGCCCAGTACAGCAACTGGCTGATCTCCTCGGCCAGCGCGTCGTCGGACTCGTGCTCGGCGGCCAGCCACACTTCGCCGGCCTCTTCGAGGATCTTCTTGCCCAGGGCATGCACGCCGCTATGCAGCGCGGCGACGGTACCGCTGCCGGGCGGCCGGGTGCGGGCGCGCATCCCGAGTTCGGCAAACAAATCCTCGAAGGTCTTCACGGCCAGCGATTGTTTCATGGGCAGCTGGTCGAAGTCACGGCGGTTTCAGGACACTGCTGCCGGCGACACCTCGTCGGGCATGTCCTCCAGCGACATCCCGTTGGTTTCGCGCACCCATCGCCAGACGAAAACCAGCGACAGCACCGCGCACAGCGCGTAGAAGCTGTAGGCGGCGACGAGCGTGTGGCGCAGCGCCGGGAACGTCACCGCGATGGTCCAGTTGGCCATCCACTGCACACCCGAGGCCAGGCCCAGCGCCGCCGACCGGATCCGGTTGGGGAACATCTCGCCCAGCAGCACCCACAACACCGGTCCCCAGGACACCGCGAACGCGACCACGAACAAGTCGGCCGCCACCAGCGCGACGACCCCGGACGCCCCGTCGAGTTGCGGCTGACCGTTGCGGACGGTGGCGCCGGCGAAAACGACCGTCATCGTGATCAGCATCAGCGACATTCCCGCCGATCCCGCCAGCAGCAACGGTCGCCGACCGAGCCGGTCGATCAGCGCGATCGCCACCAGGGTGATCAGCACATTGACCCCGGTGGTGACCAGGCCGATGGTGAACGACGACTTCTCGCCGAATCCCACTGTCTCCCAGAGCAAATCGGAGTAGTTGAAGATCACATTGATGCCGACGAACTGCTGAAAGACGGCCAGCCCCAGACCGACCCAGACGATGCCGTACAGCCCGCCCGTCGGTTTGCGGAGATCGCGCCACGACTGCCGCTTCTCCTGACCGAGCGTGTCGGCGATCCGGGTGATGGTGTGCTCGGCGTCGCGTTCACTCAGCAGCGTCGACAGCACCTGGCGGGCCTGCGAAATACGTTGCCGGGCAACCAGATAGCGTGGTGATTCGGGGATGGTGAACAGCAGCACGAAGTAGAGCAACGCCAAGAGCAGCTC
>DATNFI010000086.1:0-19821 GCA_035606475.1 Mycobacterium sp.
GCGTCGACGTGGGCGTCCATCAGGGCGTGCAGGATCGCGTCCTTGTTCGGAAAGTATTGGTACAGCGAACCGATGGAGACCTCGGCGCACTCGGCGATGCGGTTGGTTGTCCCGGCCGAATAGCCGTATTCACCGAAAATGTGAGCCGCCGCGTCGAGGATGCGCTGCCGGGTGTGTGCCGCGCGATCCTGCGTCGGCTGCTTGCGGGGCCGAAAGCGGTCTGGCGGAGCGATGGCGTCCACCTCCGGAAAAGCGAGTAGTCAAGGCATATCTCGGCCCGCAGAATGAGCGCACCTTAACACTTTCGAGGAGCTACCGATGCGGACAATTCAGCTGCAGACAACCCTGCCAACCACTGCCGATCGGGTATGGCGGGCAATGCAATCCCCGGTCACCTTCCTCTACGTCTGCAGGGGCCTGTTCGGTGTGCCGGCGCTGGCCGGGCGAGCCGAGCCGTTGCGGGCGGGCGAACGTGGCACCGGATGGCTGATCGCGTTCCACGTGATCCCCGCATACCGGCACACCATCGAAGTCATCGAGGTCGACGACGCCGGGCAGACGGTGCGGACCCACGAGCACGGCGGGGTGTTGCGCGCGTGGAACCACACACTGCGGGTCGAGCCGGTCGACGCGCAAACCTGCAGGTACTCCGACACCGTCGAGATCGACGCGGGCCCCCTCACGGCCGTCGTCGCAGCCCTGGCGGTCGGAATCTTCCGGTACCGGCAGCGGCGCTGGCACAAGCTCGTTCACCTGCAGTTGTTACCGCAGGGACCGGCATACGCAAGCTAGCCTGGTTGGTGTGTCGGCCCGTCTTGGCGCCTTGGTGTGCGCGGCGACCGCCGTGGCTGTGTTTGTCGGGACGCCCGATGCCGCCGCAGGATCGCGCGACTTCGATCTGCAGGCGCATCAAGGTGGACCCGGGAACACCCGCAGTGGAGAGTCTTTGTCGGCATTCGCCAACGCGCTCGAAACCGGTGTCAGCACTTTGGAACTCGACATCGGCATCACCAAAGACCAGCAGCCGCTGGTGTGGCACGACGAATCCATTGACCCGCGCAAGTGTGCCGACACCGCGCCGTCGTTCACCGGCGACCCGCAGTATCCGTATGTCGGACGGCTCGTCCACGACCTCATGCTGGCCCAGCTCCGAACGCTGAACTGCGGCGGCAACAAAATCGCGACCCTGCCGGAGGTCTTCGCTCTGACCAAGCAATACGACGCCGATGTGCGGTACGACATCGAAACGAAAGTCGATGCCGAACAGCCGTCCCGAACAGCGAGCCCCGAGGAGTTTGTCGACGCGATACTCGCGGCCATCCGGGACGCGGACAGGGTCGACCGGGTGGAGATCGAAAGCTTCGACTGGCGCAGTCTCCGGCTGGTGCGAAGCGCAGAGCCGTCAATTCCGTTGGTGGCCCTGTGGGACGAGCAGACCTGGACCGCAGGGTCGCCCTGGCTGGCCGGCGTCAACCCCGCCACCGTCGGCGACCCGGTGATCGGCGCCATGACGATCGGCGCGACCATCCTGGCGCCCGAATACCCATTGGTCGACCGCGCCTTCGTTGACCGGGCACACGCGTTAGGGCTCAAAGTCCTTCCGTGGACGGTGGACAACCCGGATGACATGCGGGCCCAGATCGACAACGGTGTCGACGGCCTCATCACCAACTATCCCGCTGTGCTGCGAAGCGTGCTCGCCGAGCGAGGCATACCCTTGCCCCGGGCTTATCGCCGCTAGACACCGAGCAGTCGGCCCACGGCCCACAACGCCAGCACCGCCGCCACCAGCGACGTGGGCACGGTGAACAGCCCGAGCCGGGTGTACTCGCCCACGCTGGCTGACACGTTATAGCGGCGTAACACACTGCGCCACAGCAGGTTTGACAGCGACCCGACATACGTCAAGTTCGGGCCGATGTTGACGCCGATCAGCACGGCCAGCACCGCGACCGGGCCGGCCGGTGCCACCAGCGGCACCATGACCAGTGTCGCGGGCAGGTTGTTGGCAATGTTGGCCAGCACGGCGGCCAGCGCGGCGTAGCCGAGCAGGGCGAGCAGCCCGGAGCCGGACGGCATCAGCGCGCCCATCCGCTCGGACACGCCGTTGCGCATCACCGCCTGCACGACCACGCCCAACGCGAGCACGAACACCAGAAACGGCACGTTGAGCGCACTCGCGATCTCCGCCGCCGAGGTGCGCCGGTTGGCCAGGTTGCGTAGCCCGAGCACCACGGCCCCCGCCAGTGCGGCCCACGCCGGCGCCAACCCGACCGCTTCGGCGATGACGAAACCGGCCAACGTCAGTGCCACCACCACCAACGCGAACACCGGTGTCCGGGGCGCAGATTCATCCTCCTGCGGTTCCGGCGGCACATCGAGATCACGACGGAAGAAGACCCGGAAGACGACGTAGACGGTGCTAACGGCGGCCAGCCACGGCAGCGTCATCAGCACGGTGAACTTGACGAACGAGAGTTTCGCCGCGTTAAAGGCAAGCAGATTCGTCAGATTCGACACCGGAAGCAACAGCGACGCGGCATTGGCCAAGTGCGCCGTGGCGTAGGCGTGTGGTCGCACCGGCGCGCGCAGTCGCCGGACGGTAGTCAACACCACCGGCGTGAGCAGCACGACCGTCGCGTCCAGGCTCAGCGCCGCCGTGATGATCGCCGCGACCACGAACACCTGCCCCAGCAGCCGTCGCGAGCCGACGCGGCCACGCGCCATTGCGGCCCCGGCCGCCTCGAACAGGCCCTCGTCGTCACACATCTTGGCCAGCACCAGCACGGCACCCAGGAAGGCGACGACGGACAGCAGTCGCTCGGCCTCAACCGTCGCGTCGTGCACCGAGATGGCGCCGACCGCGATCAACAGCGCCACGGCCGGCACCGCCGCGATCGCCTCCGGCCAGCCCCGCGGGCGGGCAACGGCGAACGCCAGCACAGCCACCAGCGACAGAACCGCCAGAAGAAGCGTCAAATTCGAGTCCACGGGTCTTCGCGCCGCCACACCGTCGGCATCTCCAGCGCGACGCCGTCGCGTTCGGCCAGACCACTCAGGATGCGCAGTGACGCGTCCAAGTCGTCGGCGACATACGGCAAGGCCCGCAACGGCTTTGACAGCGGGCGGAAGAAGTCGTCCCAGTGCACCAGGACCGCGCGGCGTGCGCCGACGATCCGCACCGTCTCCGCCCAGTAGTCGGTGACGTACGACTCCGATTGCACGCCGAGTTGTCCGACACCGAGGTAGACGACATCGGCCCGCTGGCCGCTCAGTGCGCCTTTCACGAAGCCGGCGCTGCCCTGGATCAAGACCCGCCGATCCGATGGCCGGTGATGCACGAACGTCGACCAGGCCTCGCCGCATCGGTAGGCCGCCGCCCTCACCGGTGGCACAACCGGCTGATCGATGGTGCCGGGAAAACGATCCGGCGGGCTGTGCCGCGACCCCACGAGGGTTATGTCGAAGGCGCCCAGTCGAATTGGTGAACCGGATTCGGCCACCACCAGGCGTCCCTCGTCGAGGCCGTACCCGCGGCCGACATTCGCCGCGGACTGGCCACCGACCAGCTGGGCGCCGGTGCGATCGGCGACGAGCGCGGAATCCAGCGCATGGTCGAAATGGGTATGCACCGGGACGACCGCTTCCAGACGTTTGACCCCGACCCGGGCGAGAGATCCATCGACCCGGGCGGGTGACGGCGCTACCGTGCCCACCCCGACGCGGGCCAGGCTGGGACGGGAAAAGAAGCCGTCGGTCATCAGCGCCGAAGCTCCGTCGTCGATCAGCAGCGTCGAGACGCCCAGCCACGTCACCGTCAGCGGTGCATCGGAGTCGGCAATCGGCACGCTGAATCGGTGCGCATGGCGCGCAAGGTCCGGACGCCCGGGGCGCAGTCGCATCAGCAAAACGCCTTCAGGTCAACGCCGTTGGCCGCCAGACGTTTGCGGACCGCCGTCGCGATTCGTACCGCGCCCGGCGAATCACCGTGCACGCAAACCGATTCCACATCCAGCGTGAGTTCGGATCCGTCGCAGGCGGTGACGGTTCCCGACGTCACCATGGTCAGCACCCGGTCGGCGATCACGTCGGGGTCGTCGAGCACCGCACCGGGTTCCCGCCGCGAGACCAGTTGTCCGTCAGGTTGATAGGCACGGTCGGCGAACGCCTCGCGCACCGTGCGCAGGCCACGCTCGGTGGCTTCGTCGAAAAACGCCGAGCCCGCCAAGCCGAGTACGGGTAGGCCGGCGTCAACCGCGCGCACCGCATCGGCCACGGCGGCAGCCTGCTCGTGATTGGTGACGATCGTGTTGTACAGCGCCCCATGGGGTTTGACGTAGGACACCGTCGAGTCGGCTGCCTCTGCCAGCCCGCGCAGGGCGCCGATCTGATAGATGACGTCGGCGAGCAGATCGTCGTAAGTGGCGTCGACGAAGCGGCGGCCGAAACCGGCCAGGTCGCGGTAGCTCACCTGCGCGCCGATCCGCACGCCGCGCTCGGCGGCCAGTCGGCACACCGACAGCAGTCCCGCTGGGTCGCCGGCATGGAAGCCGCATGCGACGTTGGCGCTGGTGACGATGCCCAGCATGGCGTCGTCGTCGCCGAGTCGCCAGACGCCGAAGCCCTCGCCCAGGTCGGAGTTCAGGTCGATGCAGGCCACGTCGTTAGCTTAGTCGCCGAAAAACGGCTCAGCCGGGCGATTCCCGGTAGCCTCACAGTGCATGAGCCCCCTGCCGCGACGCCGGGCTGAGCTGGATGGCCCGGCTCCTCAGCGGGCTGCCGTCGGCCCGCATCGTCGCCGGGCGACCCTGGCGTCGTTGGCGGCTGAGCTCAAGGTCTCTCGCACCACCATTTCGAACGCCTACAACCGGCCCGATCAGCTCTCGGACGCGCTGCGGGAGCGGGTGCTCGCCACCGCCAAACGACTGGGCTATCCCGGGCCCGACCCGGTGGCCCGATCGCTGCGGACCCGACGGGCGGGTGCGGTCGGTCTGGTGATCACCGAACCCCTCACCTATTCCTTCAGCGATCCTGCCGCGCTGGATTTCGTTGCGGGACTTGCACAATCGTGCGAGGCGAGCGGGCAAGGGCTGCTGTTGGTGGCGGTCGGCCCCAGCCGCAGCGTCGCCGACGGGACGGCGTCGGTGCTCGCCGCGGGCGTGGACGGCTTCGTCGTCTACTCGGCGGCCGACGACGATCCCTACCTCCAAGTGGTGTTGCAGCGGCGGCTGCCTCTGGTGGTGGTCGACCAACCCAAAGATGTTCCCGGCGCATCCCAGGTGGGTATCGACGACCGGGCGGCGATGCGGAAAATGGCCGACTATGTGATTGGTCTGGGCCATCGCGAGATCGGGCTGCTCACCATGCGACTGCTGCGCGATCGGCATCAGGGCTTGGCCGACTCCAAACGGTTGCGCGCGTCGACCTTTCATGTGCAGAGCGAACGTATCCACGGTGTCCGCGATTCGATGACAGCTGCCGGACTCGACGCGGATTCGCTGACCGTCGTCGAAAGCCACGAGCACACCCCGAAATCCGGTGGTGTCGCCGCCCAAATCGCGCTCAAGGCCAACCCGAGGATTACCGCGCTGATGTGCACCGCCGATGTGCTGGCCGTCTCCGCGATGGATGATCTGCGCGCCAACGGCAAGTTCGCGCCAGGCCAGATGACGGTCACCGGTTTCGACGGTGTGTCCGAGGCGATGAACCGCGGCCTGACCACGGTCGCGCAGCCAAGCCTGCAAAAAGGCCGTCGCGCAGGCGAACTCTTGCTCAGCGGTGATCTCACTCCGACCATCGAGGTGCTCGACACCACGCTGATCCGCGGACGTACCGCCGGCCCGCCGGCCTGAGCGCTCAGGCCTGGGCGGTGTCGCCGTTGCCGATCAGCAGCCGAACCGCCAGCTCCAGCCGCTTGCTGACGTCGGTCGCCGAGGCCCGTCGGGTCAGCCAGGCCAGCAGGTTGTTGGTCCACACGTCCGAGATCACCCGGGCGATGTGGTACTGCTCTTCGGTCGGCTCGCCGTCACTCATCGCCCGCGCGAACATCGAGTCGATCAGCTTCTCCACCTGGTCCACTTCGCCGGCCGCGGACGCGTCGGCGAACACGTAGGCGCGGGTCATCGCCTCGGTCAGCAGCGGGTTGCGCTGCATCGCGCGATTGAGCTTGCTGATCATGAAGTTCAGGCGTTGATTCGGCGTCCCGCCGACCAGCGTGGAGCGGTCGGTCTTGGCGTCGATGCGTTCGAACTCCCGGCCCAACGCCGACACCAGCAGGTGCACTTTAGACGGGAAATACCGGTACAGCGTGCCTACCGCGACGTCTGCCCGGTCGGCCACCGCACGCATCTGAACAGCCTCGTAGCCGCCCTTGGACGCGATCGCCATCGTCGCGTCCAGGATGCGTTTACGGCGCTCGCGCTGTGCTTCGGAGCCGAGTTCCGACTCGGCCAGTACCGCCACGTTCATCACCTCACGAGGTTGCGCTGACGACGAACCCGAGCGTTGCCCCGAGTTGGCGTGTGCTGGTTCCGAAGCCGAACGAGACATCTGACGGACAGCTCCTTTTCTTGCGCGCTCGCCCGAAACGATACGCATGCCGAGCGCGAATATCCCACCTCCGTGCGGCCGGGACACCGGGATGTCCTGCTGCGATGGCATTCGACTTGACGGTCGAACACTGGCACTATTAGAACACGTTCTAGTCCTGCGTGTTGCGTCTCCGGCAACGCCGTTTCCCGTCGATCGAGGAGTTCAGGTGGCAACCATCACCGACGAGCAGTTTGCGGCGCGGGAGTTGGTGCGCGACTGGGCTGCCGGCTCCGGCGCGACGGAAGCGGTCCGGGATATCGAACAGGGTGAGCCAAATGCCTGGCAGCCGGTGTTCGCCGGCCTCGCCGGCCTCGGTTTGTTCGGTGTCGCGGTGCCCGAGGACTGCGGCGGCGCCGGCGGCAGCATCGACGACCTGGCCGCGATGGTCGAAGAAGCCGCCCGGGCGTTGGTGCCCGGCCCGGTGGTCACCACGGCGTTAGCCACGCTCGTAGTGTCCGACCCGGAACTGCGTGGTGCCCTCGCGGCCGGGGAGCGCACCGCCGGCCTCGCTCTCGACAGCGATGTCGAGTACGACGAAGCCGCCGCGCAGGTCTCCGGAACCGTGCCGTTCGTGCTCGGCGGCGTCGCCGGCGGGCTGCTGCTGGTGCCGGCCGGAGACACCTGGCTGCTGGTCGACGGCGCCGCCGATGGCGTTTCCGTCGAGGCGCTGCAGGCCACCGACTTCTCCCGCCCGTTGGCACGGGTGGTGCTCACCTCGGCGCCGGCCAGCCTGATCGACGCCCCGGTGACCGACCTGACCGTGGCGTTGCTGTCGGCCGAGGCCGCCGGCGTCACCCGATGGGCCCTGGACACCGCCGTCGGGTACGCCAAAGTCCGCGAGCAGTTCGGTAAGCCGATCGGCAGCTTCCAGGCGATCAAGCACCTGTGTGCCGAGATGCTGTGCCGCACCGAGCAGGTAGCGGTGGCCGCTGCCGATGCTGCCCGCGCCGCGCAGGACGGGGACCCGGTTCAGCTGTCGATTGCCGCCGCCATCGCCGCGGGTGTGGCCATCGACGCCGTCAAGGCCAACTCCAAGGACTGCATTCAGGTGCTCGGCGGCATCGGGATCACCTGGGAGCACGATGCCCACTTGTATCTGCGACGGGCGTATGGGATCGGGCAGTTCCTCGGCGGGCCCGCTCGCTGGCTGCGCAGGACCGCCGAGCTGACGCAGGACGGCGTGCGCCGCGATCTCGGCATCGACCTGAGCGAAGTCGCCGACCTGCGGCCCGAGATCGCCGACGCGGTCGCGGGTGTCGCCGCGCTGGCCGACGACCAACGGCAGGCGAAGCTGGCCGAAGCGGGGCTGCTGGCGCCGCACTGGCCCCCGCCGTACGGTCGCGGCGCCGGGCCGGCCGAGCAGTTGTTGATCGATCAGGAAATGGCCTCGGCCGACGTGACCCGACCCGACCTGGTGATCGGCTGGTGGGCCGCGCCGACCATCCTCGAACACGGCACACCCGAGCAGGTGGAGCGGTTCGTGCCGGGCACCCTGAGCGGCGAAATCTTTTGGTGCCAACTGTTTTCCGAGCCAGGGGCCGGCTCGGACCTGGCGTCGCTGCGCACCAAAGCGGTTCGCGCCGAAGGCGGTTGGGAGCTGACCGGACAAAAGGTGTGGACCTCGTCGGCGCACAAGGCGCAATGGGGTGTCTGCTTGGCCCGGACCGACCCCGACGCTCCGAAACATAAAGGCATCACCTATTTCCTGATCGACATGAGCTCGCCCGGCATCCTGATCCGGCCGCTGCGCGAGATCACCGGCGATGCGTTGTTCAACGAGGTCTTTCTCGACAATGTGTTCGTCCCCGACGAGATGGTGGTCGGCACGGTCAACGACGGCTGGCGACTGGCCCGGACCACGCTCGCCAACGAACGCGTCGCGATGGCCGCGGGCACCGCGCTGGGCAATCCGATGGAACAGCTGCTTGCCGAGGCGACCAAGGCGAATCTTGATGTCGCGCAACAGGATCAGCTGGCGCACCTGATCATCACCGCGCAGGTTGGTTCGCTGCTTGATCAGCGCATCGCCCAGCTCGCGGTGGGTGGCCAAGACCCCGGCGCCCAATCCAGCGTCCGCAAACTCATCGGCGTGCGTTACCGGCAGGCGTTGGCCGAGTACCGGATGGATCTGTCCGAGGGATTGGGCATCGCCTTCGACAAGCGAGTCAAGGATTTCCTCAACACCCGCTGCCTGACGATCGCCGGCGGCACCGAGCAGATCCTGCTGACGCTGGCCGGCGAACGGCTTCTCGGCCTACCGCGCTGACCCCTTGCGCCCAATGTCGACTTGTTGGGCGCGATTGCCCGATTTCGCCCAACACGTCGACGCTCGGCGGCGCGAACGGCAAAGGTAGGACCCATGAAGGCCGCCGCGACCGTCGCCTGCGTGGTCGGTGTGTTGGCCGCGCTGTGGTTCGGCGCGCAAGCGGCCATGGATCTGGCCCTGACCGGTTTTCCCGACAGTCATTTCACCGACTACGACAAAGCAGCCGAACGGCCGAAAAGCATGTTGATGTGGACGGAGTTCGTCTTTGTCCCTGTGTTCCTGCTGCTCGGTGTGCCGCGAATCCGCGCCAGGACTGGGGTGGTCGGACCGTTGCTGGCCCTCGCGGCGCTGGGCGCCGTGGTGGCGGTCCAACTGGTCGGCGTCCCTTGGTATTTCGGTACCCATCTAGGGCTCGATAACGGGATCGGCGGCTAGATCACGCTGGGCGGCGGAAAAGGGTCGTAAGCTCAGCCCTTGACCATGAGCACTGTGCTGATCCCGATTCCCGATCGCGACTTCGACCCGACCGAGGTCGCGGTCAGCTGGCAGGTGTTGCGCGCCAACGGTCACCGCGTCGTCTTCGCCACCGAAAGCGGTGCGCCCGGCATCGCCGACGACATCATGGTCACCGGTCGCGGTCTGGACGTCTGGTCGGCGGTGCCGGTGCTGGGCGCCGTCACCGTCGTAGGCCGGGCGCTGCGGGCCAACAAGGACGCCCGCAGCGCGTACCGCGAAATGCTCAACTCACCGGAGTACCAGAACCCGATCAGCTGGGCGGCAGCCACGCTCGACGGTATCGATGGCCTGCTGTTGCCCGGGGGTCACCGCGCCAGGGGCATGCGGTCCTACATCGACAGCGAGACCCTGCACCGCCTGGTGGTCGACGCCTTCAACCGCAAACTGAAAGTCGCCGCGATCTGCCACGGCGTGTTGCTGGCCGCTCGCAGCGTCGATCCCGCGACCGGTCGTTCGGTGCTCTACGGGCGCCGCACGACGGCGCTCACCTGGGCGCTGGAGCGCACCGCGTGGCGTCTCACCAAGCTCACTCGATTCTGGGATCGCGACTACTACCGCACCTACCGCGAAGAGCCCGGGCAGCCGTCTGGATACATGTCCGTGCAGTCGGAAGTCGCTCGCGCGCTTGAAGATCCGTCGGATTTCCGCGATGTCGAGAAGGACTCGCCGCACTACCGAACGAAAACCTCTGGGATGGCCCGTGATACCGCGACCGATTCGCGGCCGGCGTTCGTCGTCGACGACGGTGACTACCTGTCGGCGCGCTGGCCGGGCGACACCCACACGTTCGCAAAAGTGTTGTCGGACAAGCTCTGACGGCTCGGCCTAAGAAAACTTGGCCTGAGCGCAGGTGCTCGGCGACGTGACGTTGTTCCCGCCGTAGACCACCTGGATGTGGGTGCACATGATCACGGGCACGTTGGTGCGGGGCTGCCCGGTGTGCCAGTCGGTCGCATCGATCCGGCCGGTGGTCTGGTACTTCTCCAGCGGTCCCTCGCCCATGTAGATCGTGGTGACGTTGTCGTTCCCGCCTTCTTTGAACACCCGGTCGTACTGGGCGCTGGCGTGGACATCGAGGTACAGCGTGCGATCCATCGAGCGGATGTCGGTGCTTTGCCGCGACCACAGGTCGTGCGGGAAACCGTCGAGAGCATCGCCGGTCCGGCGCGCGGCAGAGACGGTGAAGTCGCAACTGCCGTTCGCCGCATGGCAATCGAGTGTGGCGCGGGTTTCCAGCTGGCTGCCGTCGTTGAGGGGGATCAGCGAGGTGGCGGTGTTGGTCGCCGCCGGAGCAACCGCGGGCGGCGTCAACGCCAGCATCACACCGACGCCTGCCAGCGCCACTACCAGCCGCATCATCTCCAGCGTCCTCTCACTGAGCCTGGGCAGAACTTACGCTGTGGCTATTCGTCGTAGGTGACTTCGACCGAATCGGTTTCCGGGTGCGCCTGGCAGGCCAGGATCAGCCCGTCGTCGAGGTCTTGTTGTTCGAGGACGTCGTTGACCTCCATGTTCACCTTGCCGCCGCGCAGGGTGGTGGCGCAGGCGCCGCAATGACCCTCACGGCAGGAGAACGGCGCGTCGAGACCGGCGTCCAGTAGCACGTCGAGCAGCTTCGCGTTGCGCGGCCACGACACGGTGTGGGTCTGGCCGTCCAATTCGACGACCGCGGTGGCCGGTGGCTCGGCCCCGTCATCCTCGATCTTCACGGCGGCGAACGGGTCGCTGTCCAGCGACTTGAACACCTCGAGATGTATTTGCGCCGCAGGCACTTTCAGGCTCTCCAGCGCTTCACGGGCCGCCGCCATGAACGGCCCGGGCCCGCAGATGAACGCCTGCCGGTCGGTGAACGGCGCGGCCAACTGCGCCAGCGCGTTGGCTGACGGCAGCCCCTGCAGCGATTCCAGCCAGTGCACCACCGTCAGTCGGTCCGGGTATTTCGCTGCGAGCTCGCGCAGCGCGTCGCCAAAGATCACCGACCGCTCGTCGCGGTTGGCATAGATCAGAAGCACCTGACCGCTGCCCTCGGACAGGGCGGATTTACAGATGGACATGATCGGCGTGATCCCACTGCCCGCGCCCAGCAGCACGAAGTTGTCGTCGAGCGTCGTGGGCACGAACGTCCCGGACGGCGCCAGCACGTGAATTCGCATGCCGGAATGGGCATGGTCGCAGAGCCAGTTCGATGCATAGCCGTCTCTGTCCCGTTTGACGGTTACGGTCAGCGCCTCATCGGTGAACGGCGAGCTGCACAGCGAATAGCAGCGGGCCACCGAGCCGGTGCGGTCGCTGGGGACGCGGAGCGTCAGGAATTGGCCGGGGGCGTACCGCAGCCGCTCCGCCGGCACGTCCGCACCGTCGGGAACCCTGAACACCAGCGAGCGCGCGTCGTCGGTCTCGGCGACGACGTCGGCAATCTCCAGCTCGAGGACGTGGCTGCCGAGCGGCTCGTCGGGAATTGCGTCCGTCACAACCCCGCCTTTCCCTTCAGTCATAACTAGAACAGGTTACAGAAAGATGGATCGGTATCGCTACCAGCCGCAGGAACACGCTGCTCGACACAAATCGGAACGTGTTCTAGTCTCTGTCTAAGTAAGCCACCTTTGGAGGAACTTGTGACGTCCATTCAACAACGTGACGCCCAGTCGGTCCTAGACGGCATCGACGAGCTGCTGCCCAAGCTGCGTCAGCGGGCCCAGGAAACCGAGGACCTGCGCCGCCTGCCGGACGCGACTGTGAGCGAGCTTCAGGAGATCGGCTTCTTCAGGTTGCTGCAGCCCGAGCAGTGGGGCGGTCTGCAGTGCGACCCGGCGCTGTTCTACGAGGCGGTCCGCCGGCTGGGCAGCGCGTGCGGTTCCACCGGTTGGGTGAGCTCGATCATCGGTGTGCACAACTGGCACCTGGCGCTGTTCGATCAACAGGCCCAGGACGAAGTCTGGGGCGACGACGCGAACGTGCGTGTCTCGTCGTCCTACGCCCCGATGGGTGCGGGCACCGTCGTCGACGGCGGCTACCTGGTCAACGGATCGTGGAACTGGTCCTCGGGATGTGACCATGCCACCTGGGCCTTCCTGGGCGGCCCCGTCATCAAGGACGGCCGGCCGGTCGACTTCGGCAGCTTCCTGATTCCGCGCACCGAGTACCGCATCGACGACGTCTGGCACGTGGTCGGTCTGCGCGGCACCGGCAGCAACACCGTGGTCGTCAAGGATGTCTTCGTGCCGCGGCATCGCTTCCTGTCCTACAAGAATATGAACGACGGCACCGCCGGTGGCTACCAGACCAACACCGCCCCTGTCTACAAGATGCCTTGGGGCACAGTGCATCCCACCACCATCTCGGCACCGATCGTCGGCATGGCCTACGGCGCGTACGAGGCGCATGTCGAGCATCAGGGCAAGCGGGTGCGCGCGGCGTTCGCCGGTGAGAAGGCCAAGGACGACCCGTTCGCCAAGGTGCGCATCGCCGAGGCGGCCAGCGACATCGACGCGGCGTGGCGGCAGCTGATCGGCAACGTCGCCGACGAGTACGCGCTGCTGTCGGCGGGCAAGGAGATCCCGTTCGAACTGCGGGCCCGCGCCCGCCGCGACCAGGTGCGCGCCACTGGCCGCGCGATCGCTTCGGTCGACCGGCTGTTCGAGGCATCCGGAGCCACTGCACTGGGCAATGATCAACCGGTGCAACGGTTCTGGCGTGACGCGCATGCCGGTCGGGTGCACGCGGCCAACGACCCCGAGCGGGCATACCAAATCTTCGGTAACCACGAGTTCGGGCTGCCGCCCGGCGACACGATGGTCTGATGACAACGACGCAAGAGCTCACCTTCGAGTCCACCTCCCGGTTCGTCGAGGTCGACGTCGACGGGCCGCTGAAGCTGCACTACCACGAAGCGGGTGTCGGCCACGAGCAGACGATCGTGCTGCTGCACGGCGGAGGGCCGGGGGCGGCGAGTTGGACGAACTTCGCCCGCAACATCCCGGTGCTGGCCGAGCGCTTTCATGTGCTGGCCGTCGACCAGCCGGGTTATGGGCACTCCGACAAACGCGCCGAGCACGGGCAGTTCAACCACTACGCCGCCAGGGCGCTGAAGGGTCTGTTCGACCACCTCGGCCTGGGACGCGTTCCGCTGGTGGGCAATTCGCTCGGCGGCGGTACGGCGGTCCGGTTCGCGCTGGACTACCCGGACAAGGCGGGCAAGCTGGTGCTGATGGGCCCCGGCGGGCTGAGCGTCAACCTGTTCGCGCCCGATCCCACCGAGGGCGTCAAGCGGCTGGGCAAGTTCTCGGTCGAACCCACGAGGGAGAACCTCGAGGCGTTCCTGCGGGTGATGGTCTTCGACCAGAAGCTGATCACCCCCGAACTGATCGATCAGCGCTTCGAACTGGCTTCCACTCCTGAATCGCTGACCGCGACCCGTGCGATGGGAATGTCGTTCTCCGGAGCCGACTTCGAGCTTGGCATGATGTGGCGCGAAGTGTACAAACTTCGTCAGCCGGTACTGCTGATCTGGGGTCGCGAGGACCGGGTCAACCCGATCGACGGTGCGCTGGTGGCACTGAAGACGATTCCGCGCGCGCAGCTCCACGTCTTCGGCCAGTGCGGGCACTGGGCGCAGGTGGAGAAGTTCGACGAATTCAACAAGCTGACCATCGATTTCCTGGGAGGTGCGTGATGAGCATCCGCTCACTGGGTTACCTACGCATCGAGGCCACCGACATGCAGGCGTGGCGCGACTACGGACTCAAGGTCCTCGGCATGGTCGAGGGCAAGGGCACGACTGAGGGTGCCCTCTATCTGCGGATGGACGACTTCCCGGCCCGTCTCGTGATCGTTCCCGGCGACCACGACCGGCTCTCGGAAGCCGGCTGGGAATGCGCGAATGCCGAAGGCCTGCAAGAGATCCGCAACCGGCTCGACCTCGAGGGCACGCCCTACAAGGAGGCCACCGCCGCGGAGTTGGCCGATCGCCGGGTCGACGAGATGATCAAGTTCTCCGATCCCTCCGGCAACGGCCTGGAGGTCTTCCACGGCGCCGCGCTCGAACACCGCCGGGTCGTCAGCCCGTACGGGCACAAGTTCGTCACCGGCGAGCAGGGCCTGGGACACGTCGTGCTGACCACCCGCGACGACGCCGAGACGCTGCACTTCTACCGCGACGTGCTCGATTTCAAGCTGCGTGACTCGATGCGACTGCCACCGCAGGTGGTGGGGCGGCCCGCCGACGGGCCGCCGGCCTGGCTGCGGTTCCTGGGCTGCAACCCGCGGCACCACAGCCTGGCCTTCATGCCGGGTCAGACGCCGAGTGGCATCGTGCACCTGATGGTCGAGGTCGGCGAGGCCGACGACGTAGGCCTGTGCCTGGACCGGGCGCTGCGGCGCAAGGTGCCGATGTCGGCCACCCTCGGTCGCCACGTCAACGACCTGATGCTGTCGTTCTACATGAAGACCCCCAGCGGATTCGACATCGAATTCGGCTGTGAGGGAAGGCAAGTCGAGGACGACGACTGGATCGCGCGGGAGAGCACGGCGATCAGCCTCTGGGGTCACGACTTCAGCGTCGGCTTCAAGTAATGTCCGAGCAGATCGACGCCCGCGCGTTTCGTAGCGTGCTGGGTCAGTTCTGCACCGGGATCACGATCATCACCACCGTCCACGACGACGTGCCGGTGGGCTTCGCGTGTCAGTCCTTCGCTGCGCTGTCGCTGGACCCCCCGCTGGTGCTGTTCTGCCCGACCAAGGTGTCGCGGTCGTGGAAGGCGATCGAGGCCAGCGGGAAATTCTGCGTCAACGTGCTGACCGAGAGTCAACAGCACGTCTCGGCACGCTTCGGTTCGAAAGAACCCGACAAGTTCGCCGGAATCGACTGGCAGTCCTCGGAACTCGGCTCGCCGATCATCGACGGATCACTGGCCTACATCGACTGCACGGTGGCCTCGGTGCACGACGGCGGCGATCACTTCGTGGTGTTCGGGTCGGTCAAATCGCTGTCCGAAGTGCCGAAAATCAAGCCACGGCCGTTGCTGTTCTACCGCGGCGACTACACCGGCATCGAGCCGGACAAGACCAGGCCCGCGCAATGGCGTGACGACCTGGAGGCGTTCCTGACCACGACGACTCAGGACACCTGGCTGTAGAGTCTCGCCAGCGCCTAGTGGCCAGTTATGGCGGCGAAATCGCTAGTATTCCTACATAACTGGCCACTCGACGCTCGGGACCGCGTCCACGCCGCTAGGCTCGGCGACGTGATCCGGTTTGGCTGTGTCGCACTATTGACGGCTCTCGCGGGGGCATTGCTGGCCTTGGCCATTGTGGGCCCGTGGGCCTGGTGGATCCCGGCAGCGGTCCTGGCGGCTGCGGCCGGCGTCGGGATCTACGACCTCGTCCAGCGCCAGCACTCGGTGCTGCGGAACTACCCGGTCCTGGGGCATATGCGGTTTCTGTTGGAGGCGCTGCGTCCGGAATTGCAGCAGTACTTCATCGAGCGCAACTTCGACGGTCGCCCTTTCGACCGCGACGTCCGATCGCTGATCTACGAGCGCGCCAAGGGCACTGCCGCGGAGTTGGCCTTCGGAACCGAGCGCGACATCGATCAGATCGGCTACGAGTATCTGGTGCATTCGACGGCCCCGGTCGAGCCGCCCGACGAGCCGTTCCGGGTGCGAATTGGTGGGCCCGATTGCACGCGACCGTACGACATGGCGTTGATGAACATCTCGGCGATGAGCTTTGGCGCGCTGTCGGCCAATGCCCTGCGCGCGCTGAACAACGGCGCCCGCAAGGGCGGGTTCGCCCACGACACCGGCGAAGGCGGGCTGACTCCGTATCATCTCGGCGGCGCCGACGTGGTTTGGGAGATCGGCTCGGGCTATTTCGGCACGCGCACCAACGACGGGGCGTTCGATCCGGATCAGTTCGCGGACAAAGCGACTCACGATCTGGTCAAATGCATCTCGATCAAGTTGAGCCAAGGCGCCAAGCCCGGAATCGGCGGCGTGCTTCCGGCCGCCAAGGTCAGCGCAGAGATTGCGAAATACCGAGGCGTACCGATCGGCGAGAAGTGCGTCAGCCCGGCGGCGCATTCGGCGTTTCACACCCCGCGCGAACTGATTGTGTTCGTCGCGCGGCTGCGAGCACTGGCCGACGGAAAACCGGTGGGCTTCAAGCTGTGTGTCGGTTCCCGGGTCGACGTGCTGGCGATCTGTAAGGCGATGCTGGCCGAAGGGGTGACACCCGACTTCGTCATTGTCGACGGTGCGGAGGGGGGAACCGCCGCAGCGCCACTGGAATATGAAGACCACGTTGGTCTTCCACTCACGGACGGATTGATGACGGTCCACAACGCGTTGGTGGGCACGGGGCTGCGGCACAGGATACGGATCGGGGCGAGCGGGAAAGTCGCTGGCGGGACGGACGTCGTCAAACGCTTGATCCAGGGCGCGGATTACACCAACTCGGCTCGAGCGATGATGATGGCGACGGGATGTATCCAATCCCAGCGATGTCACACCAACCGTTGTCCGGTCGGCGTCGCGACGCAGGATCCCTATCGGGCCCGAGCTCTCGATGTCGCCGACAAGAGTGAACGCGTGTACCGCTACCAGCGGGCCACCGTCGCCCAAGCGATGCGCATGATGGCCTCGATGGGAGTCTCGGACCCGTCGATGCTCAACCCGCACATGCTGCGCCAGCGTGTGTCGGCCACCGAACAACGTTCGTACGCTGAGCTTTACGAATGGCTGGAGCCCGACGAGCTGCTCAACCATGCGCCGGCCTCATGGCGGTCGGATTGGGAGTTGGCGGACCCGGACTCGTTTGCGCCCGTCGGCGCCTCTCGATCAGCGAATAGTTAAGGAGCGCGATGCCTACTGTCGCCTCAGCGATCGTCTCGGCCCTCGCTGAACTCGGAATTCGGCAGGTGTGGGGTGTCGTGGGCGACGCCCTGAACCCCATCACCGATGCGATCCGCCGAGAGCATCGCCTGGAATGGATTGGTGTCCGCCACGAAGAGGTGGCGGCGTTCGCCGCCGGAGCGCAAGCCCAACTGAGTGGCTCGCTGGGAGTATGCATGGGCACCGTGGGTCCGGGTTCCCTGCATCTGCTGAACGGGCTGTACGACGCTAAAAAGTCGCACGCCCCGGTTCTGGCGATCTGCGGGCAGGTGCCGACATCGGATATGGGGAGCAACTTCTTCCAAGAAGTGGACAACGATGCGGTCTTTGCCAGCGTCAGCGTATTCAATGCCACGGTCACCGCGGCGAGCCAAATGCCATACCTTCTCGAACAGGCCGTCAACACAGCGCTCGCTCGCCGTGGGGTCGCCGTGCTCACCATCCCGGGCGATATTGGCGACCAGGAAGTTTCGGAATCCAGGGCTTCCTTCGCGCGGCCGCGGGCCGGTCAATTTCCCGACGCGGGCGATATTCAACTCGCCGCTGAGACGCTCAACAGTGCAGACAAGGTTGCTTTGTTGGTCGGGTGTGGCGCACGACACGCTCGTAATGAGGTGCTATCGGTCGCCAAAGCGCTAGCCGCTCCTATGGTCCTGACGTTGAAAGCCAAGGAAGGCTTTGACGGCGAAAACCCATACCAATTAGGGCAAACCGGACTGATCGGCAATCCAGCGGCTCATCTCGCGCTGCATCACGCCGACGTGCTGTTCCTCATCGGCACCGATTTTCCGTATCGTGACTGGCTTCCGCATGACAAGAAAGTCGTTCAGCTCGACACGCGGCCCGAACACATCGGCCGTCGTGTATCGGTCGCGGTGCCGCTCGTCGGTAGTGCAAAGGAGACTCTGGCGCAATTGCTTCCACGGCTTGCGGCCCGTTCCGACACAAAATTTCTGGATCGGCACCGGCGAGAGTTCGAGCTCTGGCGCTCGGCCCAGCTGCGCCTCGCCGACCCCGACCACGACCGAAAGTTGTTGGGGCGGATACGTAAACATCTGGATAACCCCGATGAACTCATTCGACCGGAGCTTGTCGCCGCGGCAATCAACGATGCCGCCGCTGACAACGCCATTTTCACCTCCGACACCGGTATGTCCACCGTGTGGTTGTCGCGTTTCGTCGAGATGCGCGGAGATCGACGGCTCGTTGGGTCATACAACCTCGGCTCGATGGCCAACGCCATGCCACAGGCGCTCGGCGCCGTGGCTTTGGACCGCGACCGTCAGGTGATCGCGTTCTGCGGCGATGGTGGGTTGATGATGTTGCTGGGCGATCTGCGAACTGCAGTCACGTATCAGCTGCCCGCAAAATTCGTGGTGTTCAACAACGGCACACTGGGCATGGTCAAGCTCGAGCAGGAGCAAAGCGGCTTGCCCGAATTCGGAACTCAGCTCGACAACCCCGATATCAGTGCGGTCGCGGCCGCGTTGGGACTACAAACGCAATTAGTTGTCCGTCCCGACGACGTAGCCGAGGCTGTGGCCGCGGCCTTGCAGCACGACGGCCCGTTTCTACTGGATATTCGGACCAATCCCGATGAGATTTCGATACCACCCAAACCCACGGTCGAGCAGGGGTGGGGCTTCGCGATCGCGAAGCTCAAGGAAACGTTGGCCAGCCGAGAGTGAGAAGATCGTCGGCCAGGCAGCCCGAGTAGGTCACACCGATCGACTGCTACCCGTGCCAGCGGGCTTGGTGTTCGGCGTGCGTACCCAAATACGCACCGGGGCCGAACAACTCGTCGTAGAAGTCCGTGTCGAGATGCTGCGCCTGTAGATACATCAGAACGTGCACCGTCGGCATCGTGCCGGGCAGCTTACCGAACGTGTCGTAGATATACGACGCTTCGGCGGTCACCATCTCCTGGATGCCGTCCGGCGGCAACGCTGACCCGCGCACCCGGCCGGTGTCCCCCCACGGTCCTGGTGTATCCGGATGAAACGGACCGCCGGGAGCGAACTTTCGCGCAACCAGCTTCTCCACCCCAGCCGCGATCGAGGGCACATGCGGCGGGCTGAGCGTCTCGAAAAACCCGGGCAATCCGGTCACATTGGGGAAGGGCCAGCGACTGTCGTGGTCGGCGACGAACCCCAGCCCGGGTGCCCGCGGATCACCGGAGCCGCCCAGCACCGACAACCGGTCCAGCCCGTCGTAGGTCCAGCCGCCGAGACCCATTGCCTGTAGCGCCAGCACCCCGTTGTTGGTCGCGATTGCGAGTTCGGCGCTCGCCTCGGTAATCGTGTACTGCTCGACGAAGGACAACGGCAGCGGGTCATCGGCGTGAGACAGCGATGAAAACCGTTTCAGGCCTGGGATTTTGCGGCCGTTGATGTCGTCGGTGACCGGATAGCCGTTGGCAGCGAAGAACCACAGGTTCTCCATCAGGTGTTCGGCCAGGTCGGCCGCCGGGAAGGCCAGCAGACTGCCCGGGTGATTACCGATCCACGTGTTGTGGCCCTCCATATACGGCTCTTCGCGGGGCAGTTCGAGACGGGCATC
>DATNFI010000087.1:0-18131 GCA_035606475.1 Mycobacterium sp.
ACCTGGTCGCTGATCGGGATCGACTTGTGTTCGCGGCTGTACACCCCGCCGCCCGCGCTGATCAGTGAGGTGTCGTAGTCGGCCCAACTGGACCTCGGCAGGTCGAACATGCGCTGCCGTTCCTGCCACGAAGCGGCGGAATCGGGGTTGGGATCCAAAAAGATATGGCGGTGGTCGAAGGCGGCCAGCAACCGAATGTGCTTGGACAGCAACATGCCATTGCCGAACACGTCACCGCTCATGTCGCCGACACCGACGACGGTGAAGTCCTCGGTCTGGGTGTCGACGCCCATCTCGAGGAAGTGCCGCTTGACCGCTTCCCAGGCGCCCTTGGCGGTGATGCCCATGGTTTTGTGGTCGTAGCCGATCGACCCGCCGGATGCGAAGGCGTCGCCCAACCAGAAGCCGTAGGACTGGGCCACCTCGTTGGCGATGTCGGAGAAGGTCGCGGTGCCTTTGTCCGCGGCCACCACCAGGTAGGCGTCGTCGCCGTCGCGCCGCACGACTTCCCTTGGGGCGCTTACCTCGCGGGTGGTGTGGTCGACGTTGTCGGTGACATCGAGCAGACCGGAGATGAACAGCTTGTAGCAGGCGATGCCCTCGTTGCGGGTCGCGTCGCGGTCGGCAACGGCATCGCCGGTGGGCAGCGGTGGCTGCTTGACGACGAATCCACCTTTGGCACCGACCGGCACGATGACCGCGTTCTTGACGGCCTGAGCCTTGACCAGCCCCAGGATTTCGGTGCGGAAGTCTTCGCGACGGTCCGACCAGCGCAGGCCACCGCGCGCGACGTAGCCGAACCGCAGGTGCACGCCCTCGACGCGGGGCGAGTAGACGAAGATCTCGAACTTGGGACGTGGCAGCGGAAGCTCTTGGATGAGTTGGGCATCTAACTTCAGCGCCAGCACATTCTGGCTGCGGGCCGAACCGTCATACGTGACAAAGTAATTGGTGCGCAGTGTGGCCTGGATCAGCTCGGCGAACGCGCGCAGCACCCGATCGGTGTCCATGCTGACCAGCGCGTCGATGTCGGCGGCGACCGCCGCCGCCGCGGCCTGCGCGTCGCGGGTCTTCGGCGAACTCGAGGGGTCGGGATCGAAGAGCGCCTCGAACAGCTCCACCAACGCGCGTGCGGTGTCCGGGTTTTCGTTGATCACCGACTCGATGTGCGACTGGCTGTAGGCGAAGCCGGCCTGCCGCAGATACTTCGCATACGCGCGCAGCAGCACGACCTGCTGCCAGGTCAGGCCGGCGCGCATCACCAGTTCGTTGAATCGGTCGATCTCGGCGCGGCCCTCCCAAATCGCGGTCACCGCGTCGGCGAAGCGCTGGGCCGTCGCTTCCCGTTCGGGGCCCGGTCGGGCCAGCGGGACGGTGGGACGTGGAGTGATCTTGAACTGGTAAATCGAGATCGGCAGCCCGTCGGGACGGGTGACGGTGAACGGCCGCTCTTCGAGCACCTCCACACCCATCGACTGCAGCATCGGAAGCAGCTCGCTCAGGGATGCGGTGCGCCAGCCCAAATACCATGTCAGCCGGACGGTCTCGTCGTAGTCGTGATCCGAGAGCACCAGCTTCACCGAGTCGTCGGTCAACTCGTCGAAGATCGTGATGTCGTTGATGGCGTCCGCCGGGGTGACGAACTGTTTGTACGCTTCGCTGAACGAGCCCGCGTAGTGCTCGGCCTCGACGGGTTCGACGGTAGTTGCGGCTGCTTCGGTGATCAGCCGATCGGACCAGGTGCGCGCGGCATCGGTCAGCAGCGACTGGAGCCTGACCCGGTTGGCGTCGGAGGTGTCGACCTTCGCCGCAGTATCTCCACCCAGACGTACCATGAAATGCAATAGCGCCCAAGGGGATTCGGTGACCCGAGCGGTGAATTCGAGGCTGGTGCCCGCGAATTCCCGAACCAGGATGTCCTCGATCTGCAGCCGCACCGCGGTCGTGTAGCGGTCGCGCGGCAGGTAGACCAGACACGACACGAAGTACTCGAGGCGGTCGGCCCGCAAAAACAGCAATGCGCGACGGCCCGATCCGAGGTCGACCACCGACTTCGCCATTGCGAACAGCTGCTCGGCATTGCGCGCGAAAAGCTCGGAGCGGGGCACGGTTTGGATGACGTCGAGCACCAGCTGCCCAGGGTGGCCAGGGTCCAGGTCCGCCAGCGCGAGCACCTCGTGGACCCGGCGGGCGATGATCGGGATCTCCAGGACGTCGGCGTTCATCGCCGCGACCGTGAACAGGCCGATGAGGCGATGCTCGAAGATATCTCCGTCGGCGTTCTCCCGCACCGCGACGACATACGGGTAGGCGCCGAAACGCAGGTAGCTGGCGACATCGGTCTGTGCCAGCGCCAGTAGTTCGTGGTCCAGGGTCAGGCGCGGCCGAGAACCCTTGCGCCGTCGTAAAACTCCGAGGCTCGCCGTCGCGGCGTCACCCGAGACCCGGCCGTCGCGCACCGGGCAGCGCTGGTACCCCAGCAGCGTGAAATTGCCTGCGGCCAGCCAGCGCAACAACGTGGCGACGTCGGCGTTGTCGGTACCTGGATAGTGGCCGTGGACGTTGCTTTCCACGTCGTCGGCGAGATCGTTGAGCACAGCGATCATCGCCGTCGCGTCCGCGGCGACTCGCCGAAGGTCGGCGAGGACGCCCGGTAGCAGGCGTTCGGCCTCATGGAGGGCGCCGCGGTCCACTGACGGTGAGAGCTGGACGTGGATCCAGGTTTCGTCGATCCCGTCGCCGCCGGAGTCTTTCGGGCCGACCGAGAGCAAGTCTCCGGCGTTGTCGCGGCGCACATGGAAGACCGGGTTCATGATCGCGGCATAGTCCACGCCGAGCCGGTGCAGCAGGACGGTCACCGAATCCATCAGCATCGCGCCGTCGTCGGTGACCACTTGCAGCGCCGGGCCGACGCTGCCGTCGCCGTCGGGTGGGTAGACGGCGACCCGGCTCTCCCCCGCCGGTCGATGCGCACCGAGCCGGTAGTGGGCGCCGAGTAGCGCGGGCGTCACCGCGGGCGCCGCCGCCAGTTCCGCTTCGGCGTCGGCCTCGTCGTGGTGCGGGCCTTGGTAGCTGCGGGAATAGGCGCTCGCGATCCACTCGGGAATCTCGCCGCCGTCGGTGAACGTCGTCCAGGCATGCGCATCAATCGTCATGCCGACCGCTCCTGCGCATCCATCCCGACGCTGGCATGCTCGCGACACTAGTCGCGGGTGAGCCTCCGGTGAGTCACTCGGTGCGGACGCGCCGCCTCCGCTCCAAGACGTTCGATCTTGTTCTCCTCGTAGGCGCCGAAGTTGCCTTCGAACCAGAACCACTTGGCCTCGTGGTCGCCGTCGCCTTCCCACGCCAGGATGTGGGTGCAGGTCCGGTCCAGGAACCAGCGGTCGTGAGAGATCACCACCGCGCAGCCTGGGAATTTCTCCAGCGCGTTCTCCAGTGAGCCGAGCGTCTCGACGTCGAGGTCGTTGGTCGGCTCGTCGAGCAGGATCAGGTTGCCGCCCTCCTTCAGCGTGAGCGCCAGGTTGAGCCTGTTGCGTTCACCACCGGACAGCACCCCGGCCGGCTTCTGCTGGTCGGGTCCCTTGAAACCGAACGCCGACACGTATGCCCGCGACGGGATCTCGTTCTGCCCGACCTGGATGTAGTCCAGCCCATCGGAGACGGTCTGCCAGACCGTCTTCTTCGGGTCGATGCCGCCGCGCGACTGATCGACGTAGCTCAGCTTGACGGTTTCGCCGACCTTGACGATGCCGCTGTCCGGCTGTTCGAGTCCGACGATCGTCTTGAACAGCGTGGTCTTGCCGACACCGTTGGGGCCGATGACCCCGACGATGCCATTGCGGGGCAGCGTGAACGACAGGTCTTTGATCAGCGTGCGTCCCTCGAAGCCCTTGTCGAGATGCTCGACCTCCACGACCAGATTGCCCAGCCGCGGGCCGGTCGGAATCTGGATTTCCTCGAAGTCGAGCTTGCGGGTCTTCTCGGCCTCGGCCGCCATTTCTTCGTAGCGCTGCAGGCGGGCTTTGCTCTTGGCCTGGCGGGCCTTGGCGCCGGAGCGGACCCAGGCCAGCTCTTCGGTCAGCCGCTTCTGCAGCTTGACGTCTTTGCGGCCCTGCACCGACAGCCGCTCGGCCTTCTTCTCCAGGTAGGTGGAGTAATTGCCCTCGTAGGGGTAGGCGCGGCCGCGGTCGAGCTCCAGGATCCACTGCGCCACGTTGTCCAGGAAGTACCGGTCGTGGGTGACCGCCAGAACCGCGCCCTCGTAGGCGGCCAGATGCTGCTCGAGCCACTGCACACTCTCGGCGTCGAGGTGGTTGGTCGGCTCGTCGAGCAGCAGCAGGTCCGGCTTGGACAGCAGCAGCTTGCACAGCGCCACGCGACGCCGTTCGCCACCGGACAGGTGGGTCACCGGCTCGTCCGGCGGCGGGCAACGCAGGGCGTCCATCGCCTGCTCGAGCTGCGAGTCGAGGTCCCACGCGTTGGCGTGGTCCAGCTCTTCCTGCAGCCGGCCCATTTCCTCCATCAGCTCGTCGGAGTAATCGGTGGCCATCAGCTCGGCGACCTCGTTGAAGCGGTCGAGCTTGACCTTGATGTCGCCCAGTCCCTCTTCGACGTTGCCGCGAACGGTCTTGTCTTCGTTCAGCGGCGGCTCCTGCAGCAGGATGCCGACCGTCGCGTCGGTGGCCAGGAAGGCTTCGCCGTTGTTGGCCTTGTCCAGCCCCGCCATGATCCGCAAGACGCTCGACTTACCCGCCCCGTTGGGGCCGACGACACCGATCTTGGCGCCCGGATAGAAGCTCAGGGTGACGTCGTCGAGGATGACCTTGTCGCCGTGCGCCTTGCGGACCTTCTTCATCGTGTAGATGAACTCAGCCATGTGGCGGTGTTGCCTTTCTGATTGCGAGGTATTGCTCGCGCCCCATCCTAGGCAACTTGTCCGGTTCCTCTTCACGCTGCCAGACAGCGCGCATCGTCACCGGACGCGCCCGGCACCTAAGCCGACAGGGGCAGTGGCGCCTCCTCGGCGGGCTCGTTGTCGACGGCGTCGGGCTCCTTCGCCTCCTCGACGGGCGTCGATCCAGACGCGACGGTCTTCTCGACGCGCGCGATGCAGCGAGCCAGATCGGGGCCGACGGCGGTGGCGCGCATCTCCAGGGTCGACCGCTGATTGCCATCGCGGTCTTCGTATTCGCTGGTGTAGACGTGCCCGGTGACGATCACCGGTGAGCCCTTGCCCAGTGACGCACCCACACCTGACACCAGCCGGCCCCAGCAGTTGACGGTGACGAACAACGAGTTGCCGGCTTCCCACGTGCCGTCGGCGGTCCGGCGCCGCGAGTTGCTGGCGACCCGGAACTTCAGCACTTCCTGGTCACCGACCCGGCGGCGTTTCGGGTCGTTGACGATGTTGCCGACGACGCTCAGCGGTGTTTCGAACATTCTTGTTTTCCTTTCCTCGTTGGCGGCGCATCGCCGCCTGTGCTGCGTCCATTCACCGCGGAGGCGCCGACACCCCGGCCGGCTTTTCACCAGCGGCGCGACTGCGTTGTGGACAAAGTCGTAACTGTGGAATCGCGAAACAGAACCTAGGGTCGTGATTCGGCGCGGACTCACAGCCCTGGCTTCTGTTTCGCGCGGAAAGTCGCGCGGAAACTTCAGCGGTCGCGGCGGGCCAACTCGGCGAGCATCGCGTTGTAGGCCGTCAGCTCGGCGTCGTCGTCGCGGTCGGCTGCGCGATCCAATCGCCGGGCGGTTCGCTGGTCGCTGCGCGTCCACTGGACCAACAACGCGATCATCACCACCACCAGCGGTATTTCTCCTGCGGCCCAAGCCATTCCACCGCCGAGCCGCTGATCGCCGATCAGGTCGGTGTGCCAGCTCAGCTGCAGCGACCGGTAGAAGTTCTCGCCGAGCACCTTGTCCATGCTCATCAAAACGATGGCGAAAAATGCGTGCAGCGGCAGCGACGCGAACACCACCGCCACCTTGGCCAACGAAGGGATCGGCCGCGGTGTGGGATCCACCCCGATGACCACCCAATAGAACAGGTAGCCACTGGCCAGGAAGTGCAGGTTCATCACGACGTGTCCGATGTGGCTGCCGACCGCGGCGTCGAACAGGCCGCCCAGGTAGAGCCCGTAGAACCCGGCGACGAACAGCGCCGTCGCGACCACCGGATTGGTGAGAATCGTCGAGATCCTGCTGTGTAAGGCGGCCAGAATCCATTCCCGCATGCCAGGCGGTTCGCCCCGGCCGGCCGCCGGCAGCGCCCGCAGCGCGAGACCGACCGGCCCACCCAACACCAGCAGGATCGGAACCAGCATCGACAGCGTCATGTGCGCGGCCATGTGCATGCTGAACATCGCCGGCATATACCGACCCATTCCCGACGAGCTGACGAACAGCAGCACCGCACAGCCCAGCAACCAGGACACGGTCCGGCCTTTGGGCCACGCATCGCCGCGGCGACGCAGCCGCAGCACGCCGGCCAGGTACAGCCCGGCGAACACCAGGGCGGCGCTGCCGAAGATGAGGTCGAACCGCCAATCGAAGAGCACCCGCAGCACAGTGAGCGGGCCATCGAAGTCGTAGCCGATTTTCACGTCGGTGATCGACGGGACACCGATCGGCAGCGGCGGTGGCGGGGTGCGGCCCAGCCCGACAGCGACGCCGAACGTCAGCCCGAACAACACCGCCTCGACCACCGCCAGCCGGACCAGACGACCCCGCGAGCTCGGATCATCTTGCAGCGCAACGACTCCGGCGCGGCGTTGACGCCATCCTGCGATGCCGAGCAGGCACAGCGCGACAAACTTGACGACAACGAGCCGCCCGTAGTCGCTGGACAGCAAGTCCGACGGGCGGATTCGTACCAGGGCGTTGACGACGCCGCTGACCGCCATCGCGCCGAAGCACCACAACGCAATCGTCGAAAATCGCCGCGCGGCCAGATCGGCGTGCTGCCCACCACGGACCACGTGGGTCAGCAGCGCCAGCAGCCCGCCGGCCCACAGGCTGCCCGCCACCAGATGGATCAGCAGGCTGTTGGTGGCCAAGTCGTGGGAGCCGCCGGCCGACGAGTGTCCGGTCAACCCCAGCGGCATCAACGTCAACAGCGATCCGCCCAGCAGCAACGGCGTCCACGACCACCGCAACACCGGAAGGCTGGCCACCGTCACCACCGCGGCCAACAGCGCCGTCCACCGCCAGGCCGTCGAGATGTTGATGATGCTGGCCAGCGACCACAGACTCGCCGGGTTCAGGTGAGCGGTGAACGGCTGACCGGATACGTCCGAAATCGTCAGCGGGACCAGCAGCGCGGCGCACACTGTCCACGCACCGGCGGCAACCGTCCCGACCCGCAGCGCACGGTATCCGTCGGCGTCCAGCACGCCGTTGTCCTGCGGCGGAACCAGGAACGCGGCGGTCAGGAAGGATCCGACCGCGACCACCGCGGCGATCTCACCGGCGGCCCGGACAAATGGCAGGCCGATCGTCGTCACCGGACCTGGATTCGGCAGTCCGGTCGCGGTCAACGCGGCGGCCAGCGACAGCAGCCCGATCCCCGCAGCGGTGCACCCGGCCAGCGCCGCCACCCCGATGAGCAGCGGCCATGCCACCGCCCGGCGCGGTGTGGCCGGAGATCCCGTCATACCCAAAGGGTACGGGCGCGTTTGCTACACCTTCCCCGTACCGCGGGCCTCGATCTCGCGGGCGACGAACTGCTTGCGGGCGATCTGCCCCACGTGGTCGAAATCGCGCAGGATGGCCTGCAATTCGCGGCGAAACGCGGCGCGGCGCTCGGCCAGATCCGGTCCGGGCTCGAGCAGATCCTGATCGGCGACGACTTGGCGTGCGGTGTCGAACAGCAACGTCGACACCGGCTCGCTGCTGCGCACCCGGCGCTGCGCGACGTATTGCTTGCCGACGCCGAGCGCCAGCTGGGTGAGTTCTTTGGCACCGATATCGGCCGGTGCATCGCGAAGCACGTCCGCGACAATCTCGTAGGCCTCGAAGAACACCCGCAGCATCGATTCGGCCATCAGCGGCCGCTTCGCGTAGAGCATCGCATCGATCTCCGCGGCGCCGGCCGCGACGTGCGCTTCCCAGTCCTCATGCCAGGACATCTCGTCGGCGATGTTCTGGCGGAAGGCGGCCGAGTCGGCGAAGTAGAAGTCGAATTTCAGTAGATCGCGCAGCCGCATCGCTTGAGTCCAGAACGCCTCGACCCGGTCACCGTCGACGTGACCGGCATGCGCCAGCGCCAGCTCGACGATGGCGGTCTCCAGGAACGCGTGGATCACCGAATTGCGGTAGAACGCCGCGGTGTGTTCGTCCTCAGGGGCGATGCGCCACACCGGTTCTCGACCACTGTCCACCCGGGTGACGGGGTGGCCGTTCGACAGCGAATCCAACGCCGCGCGAACACCTTCCGGGGTTCGCAGCCGCAACGCACTGGTGGACATCGGGGTGTTTTTGCGCTCCAGGTAGTCCAGCGAATCCTGCAGGGTGTGGTGCATCTGGGTCAGCGTCAGCGCCACGCCGTGCGTGGTCAGCAGCAGCGCCGACACCAGGCCGGTCGCATTCACCGGTGTGGATTGCAGGATGCGCCATGCGACTTCGAACGACATCTTCTGCAGCGCAAGCCGTTTGGCAGCTTCGTCGTTGACCATGTCGCCATGTGACGGGCCGAGATATTCGCGCATCGAGACGGCTTCGGGGAAGCGCACGTAGATCTTGCCGTAGTTGCGCTCACCCTGGGCCTTGATGAAGTTGTACATCCAGCTCAGACCCTCGGGGCGCTTCTCGCCGCCGCGGGCGTAAGCGGCATACTCAGCGGTCTCGTGCAGCTGGTCGAAGCTGATCGAAACCCCTTGCAGCAGAATGTCATCGCTGCGGCCGTCCAGATAGGCGTCGGCGACATAACTCATCAATCCGAGCTTGGGCGGCAACATCTTCCCGGTGCGCGAGCGGGTGCCCTCGATGGACCAGCTCAGATTGAACCGCTTCTCCACCACGTAGCCGACGTACTCCTTGAGTACGTATTTGTACAGCGGGTCGTTGCCGATATTGCGCCGGATGAAGATGGTCCCGGCGCGCCGCATCAGAGGGCCCATGACGCCGAAAGCCAGGTTGACACCTGCGAATACGTGCACCGGCGGCAGCCGGTTCTCTTGCATCGCCACCGGCATCACCGCGCCGTCGATGTAAGAGCGGTGCGAGAACAGCAACACGGCCGGGTGCGCTTCCAGCGCGGTGCGAAGTGCCGCCACCTGGTACTCGTCGTAGTCGATTTCGCGGTCGAATCCTCGGCTGAACAACCTGCCCAGGACACCGACGAGGTCGACGGATACTCGGCTCCATCCGGTTGCGAGTTCGTCGAGCATCTTTCCGGCCTTTTCGAGGTCGGCACCCGGGATCTTCTCCAGGCCGGCACGGAATCGCGCGGACGCCATGATCTCCGGGCGCACCAGCCGCGGCGATTTGTATTGCGGTCCGAGGATTCGGTATTCGGCGCGCTCCATTGCCAAGAGCGCTCGACGGGTGACGAAATGCGCGAATTCACGGGGGTTGTCGCCGACGGTGATGTCTCGCCACTGCTGACGAAGCTCGGACACTTTGGCCGATTCGCCGGCCACCACCTGCGCACGCGAGCGATCGGACCGCAGGATGTGGCGCTGTTGACGTTCGCTGGGCTGGTATGGATTTCGTCCGGGGAGCAACGCCGTCACCCGGTTCAGGGCCGTCGCGTCCGCTGGCGGCATCCAGAAGACGCGCACCGGCACGATCGACCGGTCTTCGTCCAATTCGAGTTGTTCGACGAGTTGCGCGAGTGCACCCGGTGTCGGATTCTGCTCGGGCAGCGCCAGCACCTCGAGTTTGGTCTCCGGGTGGCGGGCACGTTGCCGATCCAGCCACGCGGCCAGCAACTCCGACTCAATCGGTGACGACGACGCCGCCAACACCAGGGTGTCGTCGCCGGTGCCCAGTGACCCCTCGTCGGCGGCCCGCGCGGTCACGACCGCCCCTTGGGCCGTGGCCTACTCGGTTGGGCCTTGGTCGCTTTGCGTGGCTCCGCGTCGGCTGCCGTCTTCTTGGCTGCCGCCTTCTTGGCTGGGGCTTTCTTCGCGGCCGCCTTCTTCGCCGGCGCGGCCTTTCGCGGCGCCGGTTTCTTCCGGTACACGCCGTGCTCAGGCAGGTCGTCGACCGGCCAGTCGGCCAACGTGTCGACATAGAGTTGGCGCACTTCGGCGATCCGGTCCGAAAGTGTGTCCACGGTCCAGTCGGCGACCGAAATCGGCGGGAACACAGCAACATCCACAGTGCCGGGGTTCATCGTGGTGGAATTGCGCGCGGCGATGATTTCGGCGTTGCGGATCACGATCGGCACAATCGGTATCCCCACCGCCATCGCCATCCGGAACGGGCCCTTCTTGAACGGCCCGACGCTGGTCGTGTCCAGCCTGGTGCCCTCCGGGGCGATCATGATCGACAACCCTTGGCGCGCACGCTCTTCGACTTGGTGCAGCGTCTCGATCGCGGCTGTCGGGTTGTCCCGGTCGATGAAGACGGAGTCGAGCACCTTGCCAAGCGTGCCCATGATCGGGTCGCCTTCGAGTTCCTTCTTGCCGACGGCAACCCAGTTGTCGCGGATCAGCGCGCCGACGATGACCGGGTCGGCCTGGTTGCGGTGGTTGAAGATGAACACCGCGGGCCGCTGTGCGGTCAGGTTCTCTTCGCCGAGAATGTTGAGCTGAACACCGCTGGCGGTCAACAACATCTGCGACCACGTTGCCGTGAAGAAGTTGACCCCGCGGCGCCTGCTGCGGGTCAACAGCCCGATCCCGAGGGCGCCGGCCGCGACGGGCACCACTGAGCCGACGCCGGCCAGCGTGCGTAGTTGCGCGGTGATACCGCCGCCGCTGCGACTGGTGAAGCGCAGAATCGGCCAGCCGCGCCGCTTGGCGACAGCCGCCATTTTGCCTTCGGGGTTGGTCGGCCGCGGATTGCCGACCAGATACATCAGCGCGACGTCTTCGTCACCGTCGGCGTAGAAGTAGCTGTCCTTGAGGTCAATGTCGTTCTCGGCGGCGAACTTCTGCACCGCGGCGGCCTTGCCGGGCCCCCACAGAATCGGCGCAACCACACCGCCGGTGAGAACGCCGTTGTCGTCGGTCTCGAACTTGTTGGTCAGGGTGTTCAGGATCCCGAGGAAGCGCGCCACCGGTGCCACCTGGATGGTCAGCGCCGACGAACTGAGCACCACGGTGTGCCCGCGGGCCAAGTGTGCGCGCACCAATTCGCGCATCTCCGGGTAGATCCGAGACTCGATTCGCTGCGCGAACAGCCGCTCGCCGATCTCTTCCAGATCGCTCAGTATCCGACCGCGCAGCGCCCCGGAGGCCTTCCCGATGAGTTCTTCGAACTCGATACGTCCGAGCTGATGATTCAGTCCGGCGGTGACCATGCTGATCAGCTCGCCGACTCCCATATCGCGGCGCCGCAAGCGTTCCTGGGTGAGGATGATCGCGGTGAACCCGGCCACCAGGGTTCCGTCCAAGTCGAAGAACGCACCGATCTTGGGCCCGGGCGGGCTGGCCATGATTTCGGCGACCGAGCCCGGCAGCCGCAGATCGCGCGCCGGTTTTTTCGCCTCGCCGTTCTCGCTGCTCATCTGCGCTCCGCATCATCGGACGAATCGAACGAGGCCGGCACCGCCTGCGGAGCGGGATCACCTGCCAGCGCAAGGATTTCGTTGAACCCGTCCAGCAGACACTGGGCGAACAACTTCTCGTCGCGAATGGCGGCCCGGTCGTAGCGCGCGGTGATGGTGCAGTAGCCACCGCGCGAGATCAGCACCACCATCATCGCCACGCCCGGCAATGGGCCAATACCGTACTGCCGCAACACTTTTGCTCCGGCGAGGAAGGTGTCGCCGGGATACACCGGCACGTTGCTGGCCTGGACGTCGGAGGCGACCACCGAGCTCGTCATCGATTCCAGTAGTGGGCCCGGCAACACGCTCAGCACCGGCGCGATCGAACCGATGATGTCCATGGCCGGCTCGTCGCGCCGCTGGGTCATCTGCAAGCGGATCTTCTGCATGCGAGTGACCGGATCCTTGGTGCCGATCGGAGCCGCCAGGTTGACGCCGGTGAACCGGTTACCGCCGGCCGCGTCGGACTCGGCCCGCAGGCTGACCGGCACCGCCATCGGCAGCGACGCGATCGGCACCCCAAGGGACTCGTGGTAGCGCCCGAGGGCGCCACACAGGCCGGCCAGATAAGCGTCGTTGATCGAGCCGCCACCGGCTTTCGCGGCCCGATGCAGATCGGACAGCGGGATGTCGATCGCCTCGCTGCGGGTCGCCAGGCTGCGGCGACGAAGCACCGGGGACGGTTCGGCGGCCCGGCTCACCACCCGGGCACCGGACCGGGCGTAGCTCAGCACCCCCGACAGCGCGGCACTGGGACGCGACACCGCCCGCCCGACCGCCGATGCCGCCCCCCACAGCGCGCCACCGGCACCCTTGGCCAGGTTGACGGCCAGATTGTTGAGCCCCTCGCGCATCAGGTCGTTGGCCGACAGGTCCTGCGGGATGGGCTGGTTCGGGGTCGGCTGCGCGGGCGGGTCGCGCTCCAGGTCGTAGATGTGGGCGAACATCTCGACACTGCCCACACCGTCGGTGACGGCGTGCGACAGGTGCAGCAGCGTCGCGGCCTTGCCGTCGGGAAGCCCCTCGATCAACGTGGCCGTCCACAGCGGTCGGGCGATGTCCAGCGGGGACTGCACCATCACCTCGGCAAGGTCGAACACCTGACGCAACGAGCCGGGTTCCGAGACACGCATCCTGCGGACATGGAAATCCAAGTTGAAATCCGGGTCCACCACCCAGCGTGGCGCGGCCGTCGGCAACGTCGGCACGACGACCTTCTGCCGCAGCCGCAGCACTCGCCGGGACGCGTTCTCGAAGCGGGCGCGGAAGCGCTCCCAATCGGGTGTGCGGTCCAGGATTTCCAGGGCCATGATTCCCGACCTCGTACGAGGATTGGCCTCGCCGCGATGTAACAGGTAATCGACCGGCCCCAGCGCCGTGGGCAACCCGGCCGCGTCGACCTGCTCAGCCATTGACAGCCCCCCGCGCCATCGCCACCCAGACCTCCCGTTTCGACTCGGCCGCGCACCCGTGCCGGGACGCTGCGGGCAACTCCAACGTAGTCCGGTTGGCGCGGCGGTGGTAGCCGATTGTCCCGATCAGAACGCGAGATCAAACACGTCTCGGACGACCTACGAATCAGCCTGGCGGGCTGGCCAATTCGAAGCGAGCAAATGGTTGCGCGCAGTATCGACCTAGATGGCCGGTACGGCGCGCTTGCGCAGAGCCCTGGATCGCGACCGCACATGCCGTCCGTGGACGACACCGAGGAAGTCCGCGACGGCGTCTGCTGCCAGCCGGGATCGAACCGTGGCGAACAAGTCGAAAGCGTGGTGCGCATTGGGCAATTCGGCATAGCCGACGGTCGCAGCCCCCGCCCCGCGAAGCGCCGCGCAGAAGGCCCGTGCCTGCACACTCGGGATTACCGAATCGCTTTCGCCGTGCAGCACGAAAAATGGCGGGGCGTCCCGGTGGACATGCGAAATCGGCGAAGCCAGTTCGAAAAGTTCGGGATTGTCGGCGTACTGCTCTTTCATCACGAAAAGCTCGAGGAACTGCATCATCATCTCGTGCATTTTGGTGGGATCGGTCAAGTCGTAGACGCCGTAATAAGGCGCGGCGGCTTGAACAGTCGTGTCCGCATCCTCGAATCCGGGCTGCAGCCGCGGGTCGTTGGCGGTGAGCGCGACCAACGAGGCCAGGTGGCCTCCAGCTGATCCGCCCGTGACCGCGATGAAGTCGGGATCGCCGCCGTAGTCGGCGATGTTCTCGCGAACCCAGGCCAGCGCGCGCTTGACGTCGACGATGTGGGCGGGCCACGCGTTGCGCGGGCTCTTGCAGTAGTCGATGGAGACACAGACCCAGCCGAGTTCGGCCATCCGGCCCATCAGCGGATAGCCCTGGGGCCGACGGCCGTTGACAGTCCATGCGCCGCCTGGGATCTGCAGCAGCACAGGCGCCTTGCCGCCGGGCTTGATGTCCGGATGACGCCAGATGTCCAGCATGTTGTCGCGGACGTTGGGGCCGTACACGATGTCCGAGGTCTCCGCCGCGTAGCGCCGGTGGGCGCTGGCCGAGTGCAACACCCCGCCGCGGCGCTCCGGTGGGTCGCTGATCGGATGACGCACCGAATCGCGGTACTGGTCACCCAGGGCGTCCTGCAGCGCGTCGGTGAGAATCCGGTCGGCGCGCTGAGCCGCCCAGCTCGTGGCGACCTTGCCGATCGATAGCGGTGTCAGGCCGGACAGCGCGTGCCCGGTGACGACGTGCGGGGGAAATTCAGCTGTGAGCCACCCCGCCACGAAGCCGGCGACCGTTGGTGAGCCGCGGAGCAGCAGCGAACCGGTGCGGTAAGCGCCCACCGGCCCGGACGCCAGTTGTATTCCGTGGCGCAGCATGTCGGCACACGCGCGCGTGTATCGCGCTCTGACATCAAAGGCTATGGTCATGCCCTTTGCCACTCCTCGTCGTTGAGCACACGCCGCCCGCATTGCGCACGCACGTGTGTGGCGGGCCTCACAGTAGCCCACTCGGACGTATCGCCAACGGCATTTCTGGCGGCGTTGCGCGTGGTCTCTAACCACTTCGTGAGTTGGCTACACTGACCTGGGCTTGGAGTCTTTGGCCCCCGTAGCTCAGCTGGATAGAGCACATGACTTCTAATCTTGTGGTCGCAGGTTCGAGTCCTGCCGGGGGCACTTTGCCAGGTGCCGCTGTGGCCGGTGGGATACATGTGGCGCATGTCCTCAGACGGAACGCGAGCCCTGGAGGTGCCCGATGTCCCTGGTCCTGTACAGCGTCGACAACCACGTCGCGCTGATCACCGTCAACGACCCGGATCGGCGCAACGCCGTCACCAGCGACATGTCAACGCAGTTGCGCGCGGCTGTCGAGCGAGCCGAAGCCGACCCCGACGTACACGCCGTTGTGGTCACCGGGGCCGGTAAGGCGTTCTGCGCCGGAGCCGATCTCAGCGCGCTGGGCAGCGCGGCCGAGGAAGGTTTGCGACAGCTGTACGACGGGTTCATGGCCGTGGGCAAATGCACGCTGCCGACGATCGCTGCGGTCAACGGCCCGGCCGTCGGCGCGGGCCTGAACCTGGCGCTGGCCGCCGATGTTCGCATCGCGGGGCCAAATGCGTTGTTCGACGCCCGTTTTCAGAAGTTGGGAATCCATCCGGGCGGCGGCGCGACGTGGATGCTGCAGCGCGGGGTCGGACCGCAGGTGGCCCGCGCGGCTTTGCTGTTCGGCATGCGATTCGACGCCGAATCGGCTGTGCGGCATGGCCTTGCGCTCAGCGTCGCCGACGACCCGGTGGCGGCCGCACTGGAGCTGGCCGCCGGACCGGCGGCTGCGCCTCGCGAAGTGGTGCTGGCGACCAAAGCCACCATGCGGGCCACCGCGAGCCCGGGCTCACTCGACGTGGATCAGCACGAGCAGGCCAAAGACACCGAACTCGGCCCGCAGGCCCACTCGATTCAATCGCCGGAGTTCGCGGCGCGACTGGCTGCGGCCCAACGCAAGTAGGTGCGACCGCCGGCTCACGGCAAGTGGACTAACCGTTGCTCATGAGTGAGCTTCAGTTCACGAGTCATACTCAGCCAGGACGATTTACAGGCGGTTCACCGATCATGCGGCGGCCCTACGACACACGGCAACTCTTCGCTCATTGCGAAGGGGGACGATTCGAGATTGTCCCGGTAGGTATAGGTGCCGCGAACCCGGTTGTCGGGATCAATACCGCCAGTGAGCTGCAACGGCGGATATTTCTTTCCACGAGTTACCGTGAGGTGGACAAGCGCCCCCCTGACGACCTCGCCGGTCACCCTTCCCTGCATGCTGGTGCCGTTGTCGTAAAACGTCTCGGCATCGGTGTCGATGGTCGCGCCGCCTCGGGAATCGAACCGGGTTTCGCCGATGCCGGGGTAGACGAGGGTTAGCGGTCCACGAGGAAATTGATACCCCGAGAACTTGCTGTAGTCGTAGCACTCGTGCGCCGGCCGCAACGGAACGCCCGGATGCCCTTGCGCGAGCGGCGCCCCGAGCAGGGCTGTGATCCCGGCTAGCATCAGCGTTGTCGCGCCGCTCAGCTTGGTGCCATGCTGGACAAACAATTCTGACTCCTTCCGAATCTCTCGACGATCGCCGCTTTGTGCTGGTCCGGTCCGCGTCACGTACGGCCGGCCCTGGCGGGTTACCCGGGGATCTGCGGCGTGACCTTTTTCGCCAGCCCGATCCCCTCTGCGTCGGCGGTGCCGGCCTGAACCATCTTGATGACCGCAACCTGGACGAAGTTCTCGCGGTTTCCAGCGGGAAACACGACGATCCCGTTCCCTTCCAACCGCATGCCGTCCGGGCCCGGCTTCCCCATCGGCGGCATGCCGAGGTCGCTGTGGTCGGCGAGCCTATTGCCGACGGCGGTGTCGGCATTACCGACGTGCAGCGTCACCGAGTTGGCGGTTTCCTGGTCCGTCCACACGCATTCGCTCACGAGCAAACTGTTGTTCTGCTTGCCGGGTACGGCCGTACCGAGCAGACGCTGGATGTCGGAGGCGGGGATGAGCGTGCAGGCATCGAGCTGTTTCGCTCCGGCTGGCCCCGAAACCATCGGAGCCGGGCTGTCTTTGGTGGGCGAACTGCTGCTGCAACCGACGAAGGCAGAGCAGCACGCAGTAAGTGCTAGGGCGGCAACAGCGACTCGGTTGGCATGTATGGGCATGACTGCGACGCTAACCGCGGTCACCCCCGCCACAAATCAGGCATTTCCCTAGTTTTCGGCCCTCAATGCGTTCTCGGTGGGCCACCGATCGCCCCTGTCCCAGCCGGACGGGCGCGTCGCTGCCGGCCCAAGATCCTAGGGAAATGCCTGATTTGTTTCAGGTCACCGATGGATAACGTCGGCGGGGTTGGGCTGACTTCTAGGAGAGACAATGACCACGCGAGCACGGGTTTTGCAACGAGTTGCCTTTTCGGCCGCCATCGCCGGCCTGCCGACCTTGTGGGCCGCGCCGGCCAACGCCGTGCCGCTGTCGAACGGGCTCGACGTGAGCTGCAACGTGGAAGCGGGGACAGGGGTCGTCTGCACCATTGGCGGCTGCCCACGCGTTCACGGCGACTACGTCGTCGACGCCGTGCACTTCAATTTCAACGGCACCGGCCAGGAGGAGCGCGACTTCAAGTGCATCAACGGACAGACGGCCCGTGCTGTCGACGACATCGCTCCCCCGCCCGGAGGTTCGACGAGTATCGCGGTCCAGGGTTGCCGCAAGAAGACGGTCGAGGGTGACTGGTGTGGGCCTTGGGCGGACTACAAGTTCACGGTGCCGGGGGACGCGGCCCCGAAGGCGAAGCCCGCTCCGGGGAATCCGATCAAGTGTTCGCCAGGCAGGGTGCTGGACGGCGACCATTGCGTTGCGGCGCCGGCTGAGCACCCCGGCCCGGCAGCAGCGCCAACTCCTGACGTCACCAATGCGATCCAGGCTTCCTTCGGTGATCCTAAACTCAGCACTCTCGCGTTCAACGTCACCAACACCTCGAACCTGACGGCGACGTGCAACTACACCGCCAAGGCAAACTCACTGAACCCGCTTGTCGCCAAGACGACGACGCGTCAGTTCAACGTCCCCGCCAACGGTACCCACACCGAAACATTCAATGGGGCACCGACATTCACCACTTATAGCGTCGAGCTGTCGTGCAAGGACGCCAGTGGTAAGCAGAAAGCGGAACTGGGGCACGTCTCGACGTCTGTGACGTGGTAGCCACGGTACGACGACGGCGCGCACCTGGCTCGGATCCCGTGACGGAGTTCGTCCTCGCTCACCTCGGTTGAGGTCGTTTTCTCCGGCAGCTGACGGGCCGCTGTGGACATGCTGTCAGATCGGTGAGATCGTTTGCCCATGTCCGCGGGTGGGGGCGACCGTCCGGACCCGTCGCGTGCGGTCGACGACTTCTTGACCGCCGCGGCAACGGC